>CAMCJM010000028.1 GCA_945874835.1 Pseudomonas synxantha
CATTAACAGCACTGCCGTTACTCTCCAAAGGAAACAACGCGCTTGGTGTGCGATCTATACCCGCTTTGTCAAAACGACCGCCGCCATCCAGACGCACACCGACCAGGCCCAGTGCATCCACGCCAAAGCCTACGGTACCTTCAGTAAAGCCGGAGGTGTAATTGAGCTGGAAAGCCTGCCCCCACTCCCGGACCTGACCCGTGTGAGACGCTTTGACGCCCACGTCTGTCTGGCTCTCGCGGTTGTCGTTATCAAAATAAAAGTTACGCATGCTGAGACTGGCTTTGCTGTCGCCCAGCAAATCAGCGAAAGCGACTTGGCTCAGGCTCATGCCCAACGTGCTGGCCGCAACGGCCAGGGCGAGGGAGGTCTTTCTCATTATGGTTCTCCAGTTGTGTGTGGGTTGCACATCGGCACGGGTACTGTCTTCAGCCAGTGAAGTGGCAGGCGCGCACCGAATGGGGGTGAATACCGGGCATGCTGATGGGCAGGCACAGGCCTGCCGCAGCGTGTTTGCCGGGCAATCAATCAGGTGAGCGGGCGAAGACAGTCAGTGCGTTCTGGGGAGCACAGGCATGGTCGCAGGCAGGTAAAAGGCATGGTGCAGGTCTCTCGTTTTTTATTATCGGCCAATCCGTCAGGCCGTTATTAACAGAGCACTACGCAGATACTGTGCCAGCCCCCTACAAACGTTTGTAACGTCCGTACCGCCTGGCCTTGGCGATTAAGCACAGGCCACAGCGCTATATTTTGAGCGAAGCAAATAAGCGGATTTTTGCCGATCGACCCAACTTTAAAGGCGAGATATCGCCACGCCAAGCAGCGTGGTATTCGCCGATAACACGCAGAATCAAAAAACCCGCCAGGCGGCGGGTTTGATGAGCGGAGCAGGTTTACAGCGCGTTGGCAGGACGCAACGAATAGGTCTTCAGTTGCTCGGCGAATTCTCGCAGGGACTGAATACCGCTGGCCTCGGCATCGGCGACCCACTGCCTGATAGCTTCCAGCATGTCGTGGCCATTGGCGCTGGTTTTTACCCAGATTTGCTGCAGGGCTAAGCGCTTTTCATAAATCACTTTCAGCGCCTGGCTCTGCTCCAACATGCGCTGGATACGCGCCTGATGGCCTTCATCCAGCAGGCTGGGTTCACGCGAGAGCAAGCGCTTGGCGCGGTAGAAATGATGCCGCACCGAGGCATCGGCTTTGGCCAATTCCTGCTGCACCAGCGGCGCGATCACCAGCTTGCGGTACTGCGCCATGATCTGGAAACGGTTGTTGAGGATGGCCATGGCGGTGTCCATGTCCAGGTTGCGCTTACCTTCAACACGGTGCGCAATCGGCGCGACACGCTGCACCTGAGCCAAACCGAAGAAGCTGAACAGCTTGATCCAGAACCAGCCCATGTCGAATTCCCAAGGCTTGACCGACAGCTTGGCCGAGTTGGGGTAGGTGTGGTGATTGTTGTGCAGTTCTTCGCCGCCAATCAGGATGCCCCAAGGCACCAGATTGGTCGCGGCATCGCGGCATTCAAAGTTGCGGTAGCCCACGGCATGACCGAGACCGTTGATCACACCCGCTGCCCACACCGGAATCCACATCATCTGCACAGCCCAGATGGTGATACCCGCTGCACCAAACAGGGCCAGATCAATCACCGCCATAATGGCGATCCCGTCCACCGGGAAGCGCGAATAGACATTGCGTTCAATCCAGTCTTCCGGGCAGTTTTTACCGTAAATGCGCAGGGTTTCCGGGTTCTGCGCTTCTTCGCGGTAGAGCTCGGCACCTTTGCGCAATACCGTGCTCAGGCCTTTGATCACGGGGCTGTGCGGGTCATCCACAGTTTCGCATTTGGCGTGGTGTTTACGGTGGATCGCAGTCCACTCACGGGTGTTCTGCGCCGTGGTCAGCCACAGCCAGAAACGAAAGAAGTGCTTCAGCGCCGGGTGCAGCTCCAGCGCCCGATGCGCCGAGTAACGATGCAGATAAACCGTCACGCCGACGATCGTCACGTGGGTCATCAGCAAGGTGACGGCAATCAGTTGCCACACCGACAGATCAAGTAAACCGTTGTACCACATGGATCGCGTGCCTCATGGATAAGGAAAAACGTGCCCACTTTTTAGCGCACATCTGTACACATTATCCCTGACACGGATCAGAAAACCAGTTGGTCTTTTGCATAAGAATGCCGCCCCCTTACAACCTCTATATTATCTGGCCCTTTTCAAAGGACTGAGCCGCAAGCCATGACAACCTCTTTTAGTGCCTGGCGCTGGAGCCTCAGCTACATATTGGTCGCCGGACTCTGGGTGCTGTTCAGCGACGGCCAGCTGATTGCCCTTGGGCTTTCAGCCGAACAGATGGAGCGTGCGCAGTTGATCAAAGGCTTGGCCTTTGTTGCGCTGACCGGCATCTGCCTGTACGCCATCCTAACAATCCATAGCCGTCAGCATCAGCGCGCCCAATACGCCCTGCAGCGTAGCGAGAAGCGCCTGTATCAAGCGCTGGAAGCCTCACAAAACGGCATGTGGGACTGGAACCTGCAAACCCAGCAAATGGACTTCTCCCCTAGTTTTGCCGCCTTGCTGGGCATCAGCGTTGAACCCTTGGGTAACCAGGCCAGCAATTGGCTGGACCGGCTGCATAAACACGACCGCGAAACCTTGCAGCGCAACCTGCAAAAGCGCCTGAGCAGCCTTAATCCGACAACGTTCGAAGACACCTACCGGCTGCTGCATGAAGACGGCAGCTACCGCTGGATTCAATTGCGTGGCCGCCTGTTGCTGACCGAACAAGGGCAAGCCGAACGGTTAATCGGCACGGCCAGTGATGTGACTCAGCGGCGTATGGATGAAGACAGCCTACGCCAGGCTGCTGCGGTCTTTGATGCCACCCAGGAAGGTGTACTGGTGACCGATGCGCAGCAACATATCGTGCACTGCAACCCGGCGTTCACCCGTATTACCGGCTACACCCAGGCTGAGATTCTCGGTAAATCCCCAGGCCTGCTGAAGTCCGGCCGGCATGACAAAAGCTTTTACGACAGCCTCTGGAACGCACTGGAAAACCGTGGTTCATGGAGCGGCGAGGTGTGGAACCGGCGCAAGAATGGCGAAATCTATCCACAGTGGCAGTGCATCCGTGTGATCCGCGATGAACAAAGCGACATCAGTCACTACGTCGCGGTGTTTTCCGACATCAGCGTGCTCAAACGTTCGCAGCGGGAACTGGACTACCTCGCCCACCATGACCCGTTGAGCAACCTGCCCAATCGCCTGCTGTTTACCGAGCGCGTCGAGCGTGCGCTCGACCACGACCATATTGAGCCGCAGTGCGGCGCCGTGCTGTTGATCGACCTGGACCACTTCAAGCACATCAATGAAAGCCTTGGCCACAACATTGGCGATTTGCTGATCAAAGATGTCGGGCAACGCCTCAGCGAACAACTGGGCAAGCGCATGACCCTGGCCCGCTTAGGCGGCGACGAATTTGGCCTGCTCTACGAACACTGCGCCAACGCCGAACAAGCGGCAGTGATGGCCCAGCGCCTGCAAAACTGCCTGAACCGTGCCTTCAACGTGATGGATAACGAACTGTTCATCACCGCCAGCATCGGCATCAGCCTGTACCCCGATGATGCCCACGATGTTGATCAAGTACTGCGCAACGCAGACTCAGCGCTGTTCAAAGCGAAAAACGGTGGCCGCGACAGTTATGCCTTTTATAGCCAGGAACTGACCCAGCACGCCCACCAGCGCGTGGAGCTGACCAGCGCCCTGCGCCATGCTCTGGATAACCAGGAATTGCGCGTGCATTACCAGCCGCTGATCTGCCTGAAAAGCCGCCGAATGATCGGTGCAGAGGCGTTGATCCGCTGGCAACACCCTCTGCGTGGCCTGGTTTCGCCCGGCGAGTTCATCCCCATCGCCGAAGAAACCGGATTAATTGGTGCCCTCGACACGTGGGTGCTGCAGCAAAGCTGTCGGCAGATGGTGGCTTGGCACACCGCCGGTTTACCCCTGCAATTTGTCGCGGTCAACGTGTCCAGTCGCCTGTTCAGCCGGGGCGAGTTGGACCAGCGGGTCGCCGAGGTCCTGCGTGATACCGGCCTGAACCCGGCGTGCCTGGAACTGGAAGTGACCGAGAGCGCGGTGATGGAAGATGCCGATGCTGCCCTGGCGCTGATGGAGCGCCTGCGCGCCTTGGGCGTGCGCCTGGCGATTGATGATTTCGGCACGGGATATAGCTCGCTGGCGCGCCTCAAGCGCCTGCCGGTGCACAAACTCAAACTCGACCAAAGTTTTGTCAGTGGCCTGCCCCATGACCAGGATGATGTCGCCATCACCCTCGCCGTAATTGCCCTCGGCCACAGCATGGGTCTAAAGGTGCTGGCAGAAGGCATTGAGCAACCCGAGCAACTGGCCTTGCTCGACGAGTTGGGCTGCGACCATGGCCAGGGCTATCACTTCGGCCGGCCACAACCGGCCGAGCAACTGGCAGAGTTACTGGCACAACAACGCGACGCAGTGTATGACTAGCAGACAGCCCGATTGACGTGTGACGCTTGCCTTGAATCGCTCACGCCCCCAAGCCCGCGCGCGATTAATGCCTACACTAACGCTACACGCGCTCGAACTCCCCCGATGAACATGCCCAGGCTCGCCCGATGCATTCATTGTTAAAACAGTCGACGACCCTCTGGATCATAGGCCTCGGTAGCCTTGCCCTGACCCTCCTGTTCGCCCTGCTGGCAGGCGCGGCGCTGAATGAGCGCGAAGCACTCTGGCAATCAACCGTCAGCCGCCAGCACGCCCTGCAACGCCAGGCCTTGCACAGCGCGCAACTGAACCTGGAAGACCAAGCCGAACTGCTGGCGCGAACCCTGGCAGCCGATATCCCATTGCTTGAGCAGGTCAACCAGGCCAGTTTGCTGATGCGCACCGGCACAGCCCTCGATCCGGCCCTGCAACCGATCCGCGAACAACTGCTGGCCCACCTCAGCCCGCGCTGGCAAAGCCTGCAACGCAGCTACCCATTTGACTTGACCGTGCACCTGAGCAACCACGATGTCCTGCTGCGCGTGCATCAGCCGGATTTTTTCGGCGACCGCCCTGAATCCGCCGGGCGCATGCTGCAGGATGTCGAAACCATTGGTAGCAGCCGCGCGGGCCTGGGTCCAGGCGACAATGGGCTGGTGGTACGCGCCATCAGCCCATTGCGCATACCGGGCGAGGCAAACTCAGTACCGATCGGAGGGTTGGAAGTCAGCCTCAACCTGACGCAAAACCTACAACAGCTAGACCGCGAGTTGGACGCAGGCATTGCCCTGCTGCTGGAACGCCGCACGCGTCCGGCGGGCGACCGCGACGACACTGCGCCGAGCGCTTCCAGTTGGTATTTCGAGGGCTTTTCCAGACCAGAGGTGCAGGACTGGCAGGCCAAACAACTGTTGCCCGACCCCGAGGCCGGCGACAGCGTCAAACTGCTGCGCGACGGTGGCACTACCTACCTGCTCAACCAACTCGTCCTTTCCGGCTATGCGGCTATCGGCGGCAAAAGCGCTCCGGCAGCCGTTGCTCTGACCTGGAGCGATGTCAGCGCCGCCTACGCCCTGCATCGCCATGAGCAACATTGGCTCGTGGGCAAATGGTTGCTGGCCTGGTTCGCGGCCGAAGCCTTATTGCTGCTGTTGCTGCAAGCCACGCGCCTGAGCAGTCAACGGCTGATGCAACGCCACCATCGCGAACTGCAAGACAAACACCAGCAAAGCGAAGCGTCACGCAAGCTGCTCGCGCTGATTGCCGAGGTGCAGGCGGCCTACATCAACGCCGACAACCAACGGCAAGCCTTCGACGCGCTGCTGCAACGTATTCTGGAACTCAGCGAATGCCGGTTCGGCTTCGTCGGCGAAATACTGCACGACGAACACGGCGCGCCATTTCTGCGCACCTTCGCCATCAGCAACATCAGCTGGGATGCAGCCAGCCTGGCCTACTACGAAGCGCGCGCCACACAGGGCCTCGATTCCCGCAATCTCGATACGCTGTTTGGGCGGGTGATCCGCTCAGGTGAGGCATTGGTCAGCAACAACCCGGCGGCGCACCCTGCAAGTGCCGGCGTGCCGCCCGGGCATCCGCCGCTGGATGCCTTTGCCGGTCTGCCGATAAAAGCCGACGGCGAGATGATCGGCATGCTCGGCCTGGCCAACCGCGAGGGCGGTTTTAGCGCCGACTTTGTTGAGCCCCTGCAGCCCATGCTCAGCACCCTCGACCAGTTGCTCAAAGCCTTGCGCCGCGACCAACAGCGCGAACAGGCCCAGCAGCGTATCCAACGCCAGCAAGCGGCGTTGCACGCCCTGAATGAAATTGCGGCATTGCCCAAACTCAGCACTCAGGAGCAACTGCGTCAGGCCCTGCAACTGGGCGCGCAGTTCTATGCCATGCCACTGGGCATCATCAGCCAGATCGAGGCCGACACCTACCAGGTGCTGGTGCAAGTTTCGCCACCCGACACTCTGCAGGATGGCCAAACCTTCACGCTGGGTGACACCTATTGCAGCATCGCCCTGCGCAGTCAGGATGTGCTGGCCATTGCCCATATGGGTGACAGCCGATACCAGTCCCATCCCTGCTACCCGCTGTTTGCCTTGGAAAGTTATATCGGCATTGCTGTGTGGGTGGCGGGACAGCGCTTTGGCACCCTCTACTTTGCCTCCAGTGCACAGCGTCGTGACGCCTTTGATGAGGCTGACGAAGAGTTTTTGCGCCTGTTTGCCCGCTGGGTCGGCGCCACCCTGGAGCGCCAGCAGCACGAGGAGCAAATCCGCGAAGCCAGACGCTTCCTGCAGGCCGTCCTCGACTCCGCCACCGGGGTGAGCGTGATGACCACCGACCGCGACGGCCTGATTACCCTGTTCAACACCGGCGCCGAGCGCTTGCTGGGCTACCGCAGCGCCGAAGTCATCGGCCAGCACACCCCGGCCCTGTTCCATCAACCCGATGAAATCGAGGCGCGCGGCAGGCTCTTGAGCCAGCAAGAAGGCCATGCCATCAGTGGCTTTTCCGTGTTTGTGCACAACCCCAGCAAAGGCGAACCGGAAACCCGCAAATGGACCTACGTGCGCAAAAACGGTGAGCCGCGCATGGTCAATCTGACCATCAGCGCCATGCGCGATATTAATGATGAGATCACCGGCTACCTGGGCATTGCCAGCGACATCAACGACCTGCACTTGGCCACGCACGCCCTGCAAAAGAGCGAGAGCCGCTTCCGTGCCCTGGTGGTCAGCTTGCCGGGCGCGGTGTACCGCTGTCGCAACGACGCCGACTGGTCGATGAGCTACCTGAGCGATGAAATCCAGGTGCTCAGTGGCTATCCAGCGCACGAATTTATCAATAACCGGGTGCGCAGCTTCTCCAGCGTGATCCATCCGGATGACTTGCCCATCACCCTGCGTGCGTTGGAGGCGATTGAGCGTTATGAATCCTTCGAGCTGACGTACCGCCTGCAGCATGCCGACGGCCACAGCGTTTGGGTGCGCGAAAAAGGCCGGGGGGAGTACGCCGCCGACGGAAAACTGCTGTGGATCTCCGGTTTTATCTGGGACATCAGTGACCGTAAAACCGTGGAAGACCAACTCAGGCTTAGTCAGCAACGTTTCAGCAGCGCCTTCAGCACCGCCCCCCAGGGCATGGCGCTGGTTTCGCTGAACGGCGAGTGGCTGGAGGTCAACCAGGTGCTGTGCAGCATGCTCGGCTACAACCGCGAAGAGTTGTTGCGCAACAACTTTGCGCAAGTCACTCATCCAGACGACCGCCATATCGATCAACTGAATATCGAGGAACTGCTGACTGGCGAAGTGAGCAATTTTCAGGTTGAAAAGCGCTACCTCGACAGCCAGGGCCGCATTATCTGGGTGTTGCTGAGCGTCTCGCTGGTGCGTGACAGCGACGAACAACCCGTGCATTTCGTCGTGCAGATCCAGGACTTCAACGAACGGATTGCCGCCGAAATGGCCATCCGTGAGCGCGAAGACTACCTGCGCGCCCTGCTCGATAACGTGCTCGACGCGATCATCACCGTCGATCAACAGGGCTACATCGAAACCTTCAATCACGCCGCCGAGCGCATCTTCGGCTACAGCCACCTAGAAGCCTCCGGCCACCGCGTCACCCTGCTGATGCCTGAGCCACAACGCTCGATGCGCGCACGCTACCTCAGCCATTTCCTGAAAACCGGCATGCAACAAATGCTCGGCAAAGAAATCGAACTGACCGCCATGCGCAGCAATGGCGAAGCCTTCACCATCGAACTGGCCATTTCGCAAATCAGTCACCAAGGCCAACGGCGCTTTATTGCGGTGATCCGCGACATCGAGGAGCGCAAACGCATCGAGCGGATGAAAAACGAGTTCGTCTCGACCGTTAGCCACGAACTGCGCACCCCGCTAACCGCCATTGCCGGCTCCCTCGGTTTGGTCAACGGCGGTGCCCTCGGCGCAGTGCCCGCGAGCATGCAACAGATGCTGCAAATCGCCCAGGACAACAGCCAACGCCTGAACTTGCTGATCAACGACCTGCTCGACATGGAAAAACTGGTGGTCGGAAAAATGCTCTTTGACTTGCAGGAACAAGCCCTGCAACCGCTCATTGTGCAAGCCATCGACGAAAACCAGCCCTATGCCGAAAAGCATCAGGTGCAGCTCAAACTGCAGGGCAGTGGCACCCATGCCCGGGTGCGCGTTGACCGCTTGCGCCTGGCCCAGGTGCTGGCCAACCTGCTGTCCAACGCGGCGAAGTTTTCGCCCAGTGGCCACCAGGTGGATGTACTCATTGAAGAAGAACAAGGCCGCGTGCGCGTCAGCGTTCGCGACCACGGCCCGGGCGTGCCGGAGAACTTCCAGGCGCGCATCTTCAGCAAGTTTTCCCAGGCCGACGCCACCGACACCCGCCAAAAAGGCGGAACCGGCCTGGGCCTGGCTATTAGCAAAGAAATCATCGAACGCATGGGCGGGCAGATCGGTTTCGACTCCAGTCCCGGCCACGGCGCGACTTTCTGGTTCGAACTGACTACCCTAGTCCTAGAGGTGAAGCCCGAGTCGCCCGCCAGTCCTGAGGAGAACCAACATGCCTGAGTTGCAACGTATCCTGCACGTAGAGGACGACCCTTCGATCCAGGCAGTGGCCAAACTCGCATTGGAAGCCGTTGGCGGCTTTCAGGTACTGAGTTGCTCCAGCGGCCAGGCCGCACTTGATCAACTCGCCGCTTTCGCGCCAGATTTTATTCTGCTTGATGTGATGATGCCCGACATGGACGGCCCGCAAACCTTGGCGCACATCGCCCGCCTGATCGACATTGAGCAAGTGCCAGTGGCCTTTATGACCGCCAAGGTGCAACCCGCGGAAATAGCCCACTACAGCAGCCTGGGGGCGCGCGACGTGATCATCAAACCCTTCGACCCCATGCAACTGGCAGCACAAGTGCGCAAGATCTGGAGTCAGACCCATGACTAAAGGCATCTCGGCCGAAGCAGAGTTTCAGCAACACCTGCAGCAACTGAGCAGCGCCTTTGCCCTGCGCCTGCAAGAAGACATGCCGCTGCTGAAACTCAACGCCGAGCGACTGCTGCACTGCAGCAAACCCCACGAGCAACTGCAACACTTGCAAGCACTGCGCGATCAACTGCACAAACTGGCCGGCGCAGCTGGCACATTCGGCTTTAGCAGCCTCGGTCAGCGTGCTCGCGAGTTGGAGCTGGAGGCCGATAAATGGCTGGAGACCCTGCAGAAGAAGGAGCAAAGCCTGCAGGATTTCAGCCGCAGCCTGCAGCAACTCGCGAGCCAGCAATTTCAGGCACCCATCATCGAAGAGCCTACTCTTAAACGCCCCCCAGCGGCGCGGAGTTACCCCAGCTCACGGTGCATTTACATCCTCGAAGATCAACCGGCGATTGGCGAACACATGCGCCTGACGCTGAACAACTTCGGCTACCAGGCCGAGCACTTTATGCGCATCGTCGACCTTGAGCAGGCCTTAGACACACAACTGCCCGGTGCGCTGATTGTCGACGTCAACCTGCCCGACGAAGCCCTCACCGGCCTGCAGTACGCTACTCAACTGCAACAACGCCTGGAAGAACCGCTGCCGCTGCTGGTAATCACCACCCAAGACGACTTCGCCACCCATCTGGAAGCGGTGCGCGTCGGTGCCCTGGGTTTTTTCACCAAACCGGTGGACATTACCCAGTTGGAAAACCGCCTAGAGCGCTGCTTCGCCCAACAACAAGGCGAGCCGTACCGGGTGTTGATCATCGATGATGACCGCGAACTGGCCAGCCGCTTCAGCCTGATTCTGCGCGGCGCCAACATGCTGGTGGAAATGCTCCACGATCCCGCAGAGATTTTTACCTGCATGCGCAGTTTCAACCCCGAGGTGGTGCTGCTGGACGTGAGCATGCCGGGCTGCACCGGCCCGGAGCTGGCACAAATCATCCGCATGAACGACGACTGGCTGCGCGTGCCGATTGTCTACCTGTCGGCCGAAACCGATATCAACCGGCAGATGAATGCCTTGATCAAGGCGGGCGACGACTTCCTCACCAAGCCCATCTCGGACAATGCCCTGATTGCCGCCGTGTTCTCCCGCGCGCAACGCGCGCGCTTGCTGAGCAATGCCCTGTCACGCGACAGCCTGACCGGCCTGCTCAAGCACGGCGACATCAAGGAACAAGTCGACATCGAACTGGAGCGCGCCCAGCGCAGTGGCAAACCCGCCAGCGTGGCCATGCTCGACATCGACTTCTTCAAGAAGGTCAACGACAGCTACGGCCACGCCGCCGGTGACAATGTCATCCGTGCCCTGGCCAACCTGCTGCGTCAGCGCTTGCGCCGCGTCGACAGCCTGGGTCGCTATGGCGGCGAGGAGTTTTTAGTGGTGCTGCCGGACTGCCCAGCAGAACAGGCCTGGCGCATTCTCGATGAGATACGCCAACGCTTTGCCGAACTGCACTTCATTGCTGGCGAGCAGCAGTTCAGCGTCACATTAAGCGCTGGAGTTGCCTGCACCAGCGATGACCCGGCGCAAGCCAACGACCTGCTCGAAAGGGCCGATCGGACGCTGTACGCAGCCAAACACGGCGGGCGTAACCAGGTTCGTTAGCTGTAGCACACCTGACCTAAGCGTATCGACACGGGCGCTTAGCGAGCTGAATACCTGAGCAGCGCAAAACCACGCGACCTAGCATCAATGCATGGCAGCTTGGCCTTGTAAAATTTATAGCGTATATTTTCATGAAATATTCAGCTTTCAATTTCATGAGGCGCGTCATGTTCAAACAATCCGCCCAGCATATTGGCACCTACTACGCCGCCACCTACCCGGGACAGATTCCGCTGCGCCCACGCTTGCAGGAGGCCTTGCAATGCGATGTGCTGATCATCGGCGGTGGTTTCAGCGGCCTGCACACCGGCCTGCGCCTGGCTTTGGCGGGGAAGAAAGTGGTGTTGCTGGAAGCCAGCCGCCTGGCCTGGGCCGCCTCGGGGCGTAACGGCGGCCAGGCGCTGCCGGGTTGGTCGTGCGATATGCCGCCGTTCGAGAAGGCCCTCGGCCTGGAACGCGCCCGCCGCCTGTGGGACAGCATGGTCTGGGCTGCCGAAGAAATGCGCGAACTGCCCCAGCGGCACAATTTCGATATCGACTACCGCAGCGGCGCCATCTACACCGCCGTGCTGCCGCGCCGCGTGCGCCAACTGCAGGACAGCATCGAAGAAGCCGAGCAGAAATACGGCTACACCCAGCTCAGTTTTATCCCGAAAAGCGAATTGCCGCAGTGGATTGCCAGCCCACGCTACCTGGCCGCCGTGCATGACAGCGGTGCCGCCCACCTCAACCCGCTGAAGTTGGCCCAAGGCCTGGCCGCTGCCATCGAGCGCGCAGGCGGACAGCTCTTCGAGCAGACCAAGGCGCTGAGTTACAGCGAGACGGCAGACGGTTTTGTGGCCCGCACGGAGCAGGGCGAAGTGTGCAGCCACACCTTGGTGTTGGCCTGTAACGCCTATATCGACACGCTCGATCCGCAATTATCAAAACGCCTGCTGCCAGTTGGCTCCTACCAGGTCGCCACCGCACCGCTCGACCCGGAACTGGCACGCTCGCTGTTCCCGCAAGGCACCTGCGCCATCGATAACCAGTTCGTGCCGGATTATTTCCGCGTCACCCCGGACAACCGCCTGCTGTTCGGCGGCGGCTGCACCTACCTGGGCGGCATCCCCAAAGACGTACCAGCGGCCACCCGGCCCTATCTGGAGCGGGTGTTCCCGCAACTGCGCGGCGTGCAGATCGACTACGGCTGGGGCGGGCATATCGACTGCACGATGCAGCGCACCCCGGACGTCGGCCACAAAGGGCAGAAGTACTGGCTGCAGGGCTTCTCCGGCCACGGCATCCTGCCGACCCTGGCCGCCGCCCGTGCGGTGAGCGATGCGATCCTCGGCGACAGCGACCTCCTTGAGCTGTACCAAGGCCTGAGCAACCCACGCTTCCCCGGCGGCGACCTGCTCGCCGCACCGATCGAAGCAGTGGGCAAGGCCTGGTATCGCTTGCGTGACATGATTTAAACCCGTAGCCCGGATGCAATCCGGGACCACCCTCCCCGGATTGCATCCGGGCTACGTAATAAGGAAACAACATGGACATGCAGGAAGAAATCGAAGGCCTGGCGATCCTGATCCGCGATCTGCGCAAGCACAAAAACCTCACCCTCGGTGAGCTGGCGGCGCGCATCGACCGTTCGGTGGGATTTCTCTCCCAGGTTGAGCGCGGCCTGTCGCGCCCGACCGTGGCCGACCTCACCGCCATCAGCGAAACCCTTGGCGTACCGACCACCTATTTCTACAGCCTGAGCAAGCCGCGCGACGTGCCCTGGGTCACCCGTCCCGGCGAGCGCCGCACGCTGTATTACGCGGGCGGCATCACCGACGTACTGGCCTCACCGACCATGTCGGGCGGTTTCTCCATGCTCGAAAGCCGTTTGGACCCCGGTGCCACCAGCGGCGACGGCCACCTGAACGACAGCTCCGAACAAGGCGGCTTTGTCCTCGAAGGCGAGTTGACCATCTGGTGCGGCGACGCTGCCGAGCCGGTCACCCTCGGCCCGAATGACAGCTTCCAATTACCGCCGCACGCACATTTTCGCTACGCCAACCTCACCGACTTACCCACACGAGTGCTTTGGGTCTTCACCTGAAATTCGGCCAAAACCTACTGCGCTCGGCCATGCTGCGTTGAAAGCAGGCGCGGACTGCTCATTTACGACTTGTAAACTCCGCGTCCTCGCCTGCTTTCGCCTTGCCTGACCTTCGCTCGTGACGGTTTTGATCCGAATTTTCTTGGCACCTATGAGAACAAGAGCAAAACATGAACTCATCATTCCCCGACCTGCTCAGCGAAGTCCGCGCCTTCCGCAGCGCCCACCCCGAGGTGCGCTATGTCGACCTGATCAGCCTGGATATTCCCGGGCATTTCTACGGCAAGCGTTACCCCATCGACATGCTGGAGAAGGTCGCGGCCGGCAGCCCGCTGAAAATCCCGCAGAACTGCGTGCTGCTTGGCGTACAGGGCGGCCTGCACCCGATTGGCGACTACTGCTTCAACGACGGCGATCCGGACGCGCCGCGCCGGCTGATCCCCGGTACGCTCAAGCCGGTGCGCTGGGAAAACCAGTCGCTGGGGCAGATGCTGATCAGCTCCGAAGGCACCGAAGCGCCTATAGAATTTGAGCCGCGTGAAGTGCTCGCCCGCGTGCTCAAGCGCCTCGCCGCAAAGGGCATCCACCCGGTGGTGGCTTTTGAGCTGGAGTTTTATCTGTTTGATCGCAAGCTGCAGGACGGCCTGCCGCAGTTCCCGCGTGACCCACTGTGCGACGATGCCGACGACCAGCCGAACATGCACATCGAACGCCTGTCGCGCTTTAGTGATGTGCTGCACGCCATCGTCGACGCCGCCAATGAACAGGGCATCGACGCCAATGTGATCACTGCCGAGCTTGGCCCCGGCCAGTTCGAGATCAATTTCGGCCATTGCGACGAAGGCCTGCGCGCCGCTGACTGGGCCGCGTTGTTCTGCCGCAGCACCCGTGGCGTGGCGCTCAAGCACGGCCAGCGCGCCAGCTTTATGAGCAAGCCCTACCTGCACGCGCCAGGCAGCGGCATGCATGTGCACGTCAGCCTGTACGACGCCGCTGGCCGCAACCTGCTCGACGGCGATGAGCAGCGCCCGCTGCGTCACGCCGTGGCCGGCTGCCTGGAGTTGCTGCCGCACTGCATGCCAATCTTTGCCGCCAACCACAACGCTTTCCGCCGCTACGGCGCCATGGTCAACGCCGCCAGCCGAGCCAGCTGGGGCTTCGAGGACCGGGATGCGTGCATCCGCATCCCTGAATCGGACGGTAAAAACCTGCGCATCGAACACCGCCTGGCCGGCGCCGACGCCAACCCCTATCTGGTGCTGGCCGCGATCCTCACCGGCATGGAACACGGCCTGGATGCCGGCAAAGAGCCAATTGCCCCGCTTAACGAAAACCGCCAGAGCGGCATCGACTTCCCGCAGGACATGCTCGGTGCGGTCAGCGCCATGCGCGACCATGCAGTGGTCAACCAAGGCCTGGGCGAGGAATTCGTGATGGTCTACTGCGAGAACAAGCGCCAGGACCATCTGGCTTTTATGCAGGAAGTCAGTGCACGGGAATACCGCTGGTTTCTCTAGCAGCCAGCACCGCCATGTCGGAGTGCACATGAGTAGGGTGGGTTAGCGACGCCATGCTTCGCACATCCAAGCGCTGCGGCTCTATATGCGTCACGTAACCCACCAGACGGTAGCGGGCGTTGCGGCCTTGGTGGGTTAAGGCGCAGGGTAAATCGTACAGCCCCGCCCACTTGTAACAAGCGCCTAACCCACCCTACCGGTCAGCACTCACCGCAATAGGTGCACTGCCAACCCAGCCAGTGCCGACACCAGCAGCACCTCCATCACCCCGCGTTTGAAGCGCAACAGCGCCAGCGCCGCTGCAACGGCCAGCAATGCCGATGGCCAGTCGAAGGCGCCGCTAAAGCCCTGCGGCCAAAGCACGTGATAGGTGAAAAACAGTGCCAGGTTGAGGATTACCCCCACCACCGCTGCGGTAATACCGGTCAGCGGGGCAGTGAATGTCAGCTCGCCATGGGTGGATTCCACCAACGGCCCGCCCACCAAAATAAACAGAAACGACGGCAGAAAGGTGAACCAGGTGACCAAGGCCGCCGCCAAGGCACCACTGGCAAAGCCCGAATCGCCACCGAACACCGGTTGCAAGTACGCCCCGACAAAGGCCACAAACGCCACCACCATGATCAGCGGCCCCGGCGTGCTTTCGCCGAGCGCCAGGCCGTCGATCATCTGCGTCGGCGTCAGCCAGCCGTAGTGATCGATCGCGCCCTGATACACGTAGGGCAGCACCGCGTAAGCACCACCAAAGGTCAGCAGCGCCGCCTTGGTGAAGAACCAGGCCATCTGCGTCAGCGTGCCGTCCCAGCCATACAGTGCCGTGAGCAACGCCATCGGCAGCAGCCAGAGCAGCGCACCCACCGCGAGCAAGCCCGCCAACCGCGACGGTTTAAAGCGCGTGTGCGCCAGCACCGGGCTGTCATCATCAATCAGCGCCGGGCCGTAAGACGCTTGAGCCGCCGGATGCCCGCCCGCGACGCTGAACGACTGCGGCAACAGACGACCGCCGAGGTAGCCAGACAGCGCAGCTCCCAGCACGATCAGCGGGAATGGCAGGTTAAACACAAAGATCGCCACAAAGGATGCCCCGGCAATGCCCCACAGCCAGCGGTTGCGTAACACGCGCCCACCTATCCGCCAGGCCGCCTGCGCAACAATCGCCGTAACCGCCGGTTTGATGCCGTAGAACAGTCCCGCCACCCACGGCACATCGCCATAGGCGATATACAGCCAGGACAGCCCGATCAGGATAAACAGCGACGGCAGCACAAACAGCACCCCGGCGATCACCCCGCCCCAGGTGCGGTGCAGCAACCAGCCGATGTAAGTGGCCAATTGCTGCGCCTCCGGCCCCGGCAGCAACATGCAGTAGTTCAGGGCATGCAGAAAGCGCCGTTCCGAGAGCCAACGGCGCTTCTCCACCAACTCTTCGTGCATGATCGCAATCTGCCCCGCCGGCCCGCCGAAGCTGATCAAGCCCAGCTTGAGCCAGAACCAGAAGGCTTCAGCCAGACTCACAGAACGCGGCGCGTCAGGTGCGGGGGTAGCGGACATGGGCAGGCTCATCATCTGGAAAACCCGCGCACTATAGCCTGCCCGCATGACGATTTAAGCCGGCATGGCTTAAGCCACGCGTGGATTTCCGTATACTGCGCAACGTTTAGCCATCCCCCACCCGTTGCCCGTGAAGACGTCGTGAATATCCGTCATTCGATCGTAAACCTGCTGCTGATCTGCAGCTGCGTTGTAGTTGCCTCGAACGCCCAGGCTGCCGCCAAACAACAGGAACTGGCCTCTGGCAGCGCCCTGCTGGTGGACCTGCAAACCAATCAGGTGCTCTATGAGCGCAACGCCGACAGCGTGGTGCCGATTGCCTCGGTGACCAAGCTGATGACCGCCATCTTCACCCTCGACGCCAAGCTGCCGCTGGATGAAATGCTGCCGATCATGATTCGCGACACCCAGGAAATGCGCGGTGTGTTCTCCCGCGTGCGCGTGGGCAGCGAGCTCAGCCGCCGCGACATGCTGCTGTCCTTGATGGCCTCGGAAAACCGCGCCGCATCCAGCCTGGCGCATCACTACCCGGGTGGCCACAGCGCCTTTGTCGCCGCCATGAATGCCAAGGCCCGCGCCCTGGGCATGAACAGCTCACGCTTTGTCGAGCCTACGGGCCTGTCGGAACACAACCTGTCCAGCGCCCGCGACCTGGTGCTTATGCTCAAGGCTGCGCGGCAGTACCCGCTCATAGGCCAGTTCAGCACCGCTTCGGAAAAGACCCAGGCGTTCCGCAAACCCAACTACACCCAGGGCTTTCGCAACACCAACAACCTGGTGCGCAAACCCGACTGGAGCGTGCAACTGAGCAAAACCGGCTACACCAGTGAAGCCGGACGCTGCCTGGTGATGAATACCGTGATGAATAACCGTCAGGTGGCCTTTGTGGTGCTCGATGCCTTTGGCAAATACACCCACATGGCCGACGCTACGCGCCTTAAACGCTGGCTGGAAACCGGCAAGATCACCGCCGTGGCCCCTGCGGCTATCAGCTACCGCGAGCAGAAGCTGGCGCAGCGTCAGGCCCAAGCAGCGCAGTAGGTTGGGTTGAGGCGCGCAGCGACGAAGCTCAACGGGTAATGCCGAGTAAAACGCCGTAACCCGCCGGGGCCGGACATGGCGGCTTATGTTCCCCGCCCTGCCGAGCTTCGCGAAGCTCAGCCCAAGCTACTGCACGACACCTTGCAACGGCTGGCGTGCGCCATACACCAGAAAGCGCGCCAGCTCATTGAGCGGCAGCGCTTTACTGATCAGGTAGCCCTGTACTTGATCGCAGCCGAACTGACGCAACAGGGCCAGTTGCTCGGCACTTTCCACACCCTCGCCCACCACCTGCAGGTTGAGGTTGTGCGCCAGGTTGATCATCGCCCGCACCATCTGCCTGCTCTCGCTGCGCTCACACATGCCGGCAACAAAGCTCTTGTCGATTTTCAGCAAGGTGATTGGCAGGCTGCTGAGGTGCACAAATGAAGAAAACCCAGTGCCGAAATCATCCAGTGAAAAGCTGACGCCCAGTTGCGCCAACGCCTGCATGGTTTTCTGCACCTGATCGCTGCGGCGCATCACGGCCGTTTCGGTCAACTCAAACTCCAGCCACTGCGCATCCACACCGCGCTCTTCGATCAGGCGACTGAGCGTCGGCAGCAACTGGCTGTCCTGAAACTGGCGGAACGACAGATTGACCGCCATGTGCAGCGGCGGCAATCCACGCCCCAACAGCCATTGCATGTCGCGCAGGGCACGGCTGATCACCCAGTAACCGAGCGGCACAATCAACCCGCTTTCCTCGGCCAGCGGCACAAACTCATTCGGCCCGAGCAAGCCATATTCACGGTGCTGCCAACGCACCAAGGCTTCCACGCCAAGAATTTGTCCGGTTTGCACACACAGGCGCGGCTGGTAATGCAGTTCCAACTCGTCACGGCGCAAGGCGCGGCGCAACTCACCTTCCAGATCGGCCTGATTGCGCGCGCTGCGGTTGATGCGCTCGTCATAGACATGCAAGGTACAACCCTGCTGACTTTTGGCCTGTTGCATGGCGATGTGCGCATACCACATCAGCGGGTCGGCGCTGCTCTCGGCACGAGCATGAACCAGGCCCAGGCTGCAGCCAATCAACAGACTCTCACCATCAATCCAGTAAGGCTCGCTAAGCGCTTCAACAATCTGCGCCGCCAGCCGCTCGGCTCGTTGCGGATCGCGGCGGTTATCCAGTAGCAAGGCAAATTCGTCACTGCCCAACCGCGCCAGTTGATCGCCGGCCTGCAACTGCGCCTTGATCCGCGCCACCACCTGGCGAATCAGCTGATCGCCGCCCTGATAACCAAGGGCATCGTTGGCATGGCGGAAGTTATCCAGATCCAGATGCCCCAGGCTCAGCCCGGCAGACTCCACCAGCCGCGCGGCGAGCAGGGTATGAAAGCCTTGGCGGTTGGCGATCCCGGTCAACGCATCCTGCTCAGCCAAACGCTGCACGGTGTCGTGCAATTTGCCGCGCTCACAGGCGTAGCGCAGGCAACGGCGAAGTACATCACTGCTCAGGCGCTCGGCCACCAGCCAGTCGCACACGCCTTCAGGCTCGGTTTCAGGTTCGACTTCGAGCAAGAGAATGGTCGGCAGAGCGCAGTGGCCGCCAGCAGGCAGGTAGGTCGGCGTGGCCAGCAACAGGGCATTGCTGGGTTTTTCGAACAGCGCGCTGGCAGCCTCCCAGGACGGCGCCGTGATCAATGCGTAGCCGCTGCCCACATCAGCCAGACGCTGGCGCAACAACTGCACCCAGTAGGGCGTTTCAGCCAGCACCAGCAGCCTTATAGGTTCAACAAAAGCGGACAAGAACTTCCCCTACTACACAATAAAGAGCGTTGTTGCCGCTCGGATGCGTCGTCATCGACGTCTAATCACGCACATCCTTGTGTCAGTGGCGCTTTGCCTGCTGAGCAGGTGCCCGAAAGTTCCCTCAGATTACTGCAATACGCGAATTAGCCAAGCGTGGCCGTTTGCCAGTATGTGCGCTGCGGCACAGTTTCAGATCGACACGGCAGAACGCCTCAGGCCTGTTAAAATGCGCGTCCATTCCCCAGACGATCAATTTCATGTCCCGACTGAACCCCCGGCAGCAAGAAGCCGTGAATTATGTCGGCGGCCCACTTTTGGTGCTCGCCGGCGCAGGCTCCGGCAAAACCAGCGTGATCACGCGCAAAATCGCCCACCTGGTGCAGAACTGTGGCATCCAGGCCCGGCATATCGTCGCCATGACCTTTACCAACAAGGCAGCGCGCGAGATGAAAGAGCGCGTCGGCAGCCTGCTCAAAGGGCCGGAAGCACGCGGCCTGACCGTGTCGACCTTCCACAACCTGGGCATGAACATCATCCGCAAGGAGTACGCGCGCCTGGGCTACAAACCCGGCTTCTCGATTTTTGATGACGGCGATATCAAGGCCCTGCTCACCGACATCATGCAGAAGGAGTATGCCGGCGACGACGGTGCGGACGAGATCAAGAACATCATCGACAGCTGGAAGAACGACCTGGTTCTGCCGGAGCAAGCCCTGGACAATGCGCGCAACCCCAAGGAACAGACCGCCGCCATCGTCTACCTGCACTACCAGCGCACCCTGCGCGCCTACAACGCCGTGGACTTCAACGACCTGATTCTGCTGCCGGTGATGCTCTTCCAGAACAACCCGGACATCCTGGAAAAATGGCAAAACCGCATCCGCTATCTGCTGGTCGACGAATACCAGGACACCAACGCCAGCCAATACCTGCTGGTAAAGCTGCTGGTGGGCATGCGCAACCAGTTCACGGTGGTCGGCGATGATGACCAGTCGATCTACGCCTGGCGCGGCGCGCGGCCGGAAAATCTGATGCTGCTCAAGGAGGATTACCCCTCGCTCAAGGTGGTGATGCTGGAGCAGAACTACCGCTCCACCAGCCGCATCCTCAAATGCGCCAACATCCTGATCGCCAACAACCCACATGCCTTCGAGAAACAACTGTGGAGTGAGATGGGCATGGGCGATGAGATCCGCGTGATTCGCTGCCGCAACGAAGACGCCGAGTGCGAGCGCGTGGCCCTGGAAATCCTCACCGAGCACCTGCGCACGCAGCGCCCCTACAGCGATTACGCCATCCTTTACCGGGGTAACTACCAGGCCAAGCTGATGGAGCTGAAACTGCAGCACCACCAAATTCCTTATCGCCTGAGTGGCGGCACCAGCTTCTTCGCCCGGCAAGAGGTGAAGGATTTAATGAGTTACTTCCGCCTGCTGGTCAACCCGGATGACGACAACGCCTTTTTGCGCGTGATCAACGTACCGCGCCGGGAAATCGGCTCGACCACCCTGGAAAAGCTCGGCAACTACGCCACCGAACGCAAAATCAGCATGTACGCCGCAGCCGGTGAAATCGGCCTGGGCGAGCACTTGGATGCACGCTACACCGAACGCCTGGCGCGCTTTACCAAATGGATGGACCGGGTACGCCAGGAATGCGCGCAGAACGATCCGATTGCCGCCATTCGCAGCATGGTCATGGATATCGACTACGAAAACTGGCTACGCCAGAACGCCTCCAACGACAAGGTCGCCGACGCGCGCATGGGCAACGTCTGGTTCCTCGTCGAAGCGCTGAAAAACACCTTGGAGCGCGACGAAGACGGCGAGATGACCATCGAGGACGCCATCGGTAAACTGGTGCTGCGCGACATGCTCGAACGCCAGCAAGAGGAAGAAGACGGTGCTGAAGGCGTGCAGATGATGACCCTGCATGCCTCCAAAGGGCTGGAATACCCTTCCGTGTATATCCTCGGCGTGGAAGAAGAAATCCTCCCGCACCGCTCCAGTATCGAGGCCGATACCGTTGAGGAAGAACGCCGCCTGGCTTACGTGGGCATCACCCGCGCCAAACGCAACCTGACCATGACCTTCGCCGCCAAGCGCAAACAATACGGCGAAATCATCGACTGTTCACCGAGCCGCTTCCTTGATGAATTGCCGCCGGAGGACCTGGTTTGGGAAGGCTTGGAAGACGCCGCCCCCGAGGTCAAGGCCGCTACCGGCAACTCGGCGCTGGCTAACATGCGCGCAATGCTGAAAAAATAGTCGCGCAGCGACGCTGCCCGTAATGTGGCCGCCAGGAATAATTGATTAATCACGATGTAGGTTGGGTTGAGGAACGAAGCCCAACAAGGCGAGTGACATGCCATGCGGCACCCCATGCTGGGCTTCGCCGCTGCGCGTCTCAACCCAACCTACATCGCAACCCATCCTACGCAAAACACTAGAACAACGAGGGACGCCGCGTGGAAGCGCTGAAACAGAAGATTCGCGATGAAGGCACCGTATTGTCGGAGCAAGTGCTCAAGGTCGATGCCTTTCTCAATCACCAAATCGATCCGGCGCTGATGCAGCAGATCGGCCATGAGTTTGCCCTGCGTTTCGCCGGTCTAGGCATCACCAAGATCGTCACCATTGAAGCCTCCGGCATTGCCCCGGCGGTGATGGCGGGCCTGGAGCTGGGCGTGCCGGTGATTTTCGCGCGTAAGTACCAGTCGCTGACACTCACCGACAACCTGTACACCTCCAAGGTGTTCTCGTTCACCAAGCAAACCGAAAGCACCCTGGCCATTTCAGCCAAACACCTGAACGCCCATGATCACGTGCTGTTGATCGATGATTTCCTGGCTAACGGCCACGCGGCACGCGCGCTGATCGACCTGATTGGCCAAGCGGGCGCGAGCATTGCCGGGATCGGCGTGGTGATCGAGAAATCCTTCCAGCGCGGCCGCGCCGAACTGGACGCGCAAGGCTATCGGGTAGAATCCCTGGCACGCATCGGCTCACTCAAAGATGGCCAGGTCAGCTTTATCGAGTGATACACCCGAGAGCTTCAGGATGCTTGGCGTCCGTTTAAGTATCAGGCAACAAAAAACCGCCCGAGGGCGGTTTTTTGGTTAATGCCAAGCGCTTACAGGCCGGACATTTTGACGATGGCTTCACGCAGCTCATCATCGGTGCAATCGGCGCAGGTGCCTTTAGCTGGCATGGCATTGATGCCGGCGATCGCGGTCTTCAGGATAGCGTCTACGCCACCTTCTTTATCCGCACGCGCTTTCCAAGCTGGGGTATCGCCAATTTTCGGTGCGCCCAGAATACCTGGGGTATGGCAGGCAGCGCAGTGCTTGGCAATGATGTCGTCAGCTGTGCGCGCAGCACCACCGGCGACAACCGCAACAGCACCCACACCTTTGCACTCTTCACCCATCACACAGACTTCACCCACCGGCTTCAGTCGCTCGGCAATGGCATCGTCGGTCGTGGCCTGAGCAGTCACTGCCCACAGGGCCAATACGGTAGCCGGTGCTACCAACAGCTTTTTAATCAGGTTCACGGTACACCCTCTTCGTGGCTAGTCACGCTCGCGGCCACGGTTTCGCGAGCCGCGTCAGTATAACGGTAAGCCGGTTGCGCTGAAACAACCCAGATTGTCGCAGGGTTATTTAGAAATTGGCCGGCGTGGTGGCACTGATCAACCGAGCGGGTTGCTCAAACGGGTTGCGAAAGCGATGCGGTTTGCTGCTCTCAAAGTAGTAGCTGTCACCCGGCTCCAGGATAAATACCTCCTCGCCCACCGTCAGTTCCAGCTTGCCTTCCACCAACATGCCGGCCTCTTCGCCTTCATGGGCGTACATCTCGTCACCGGTGTCAGTGCCGCAGGGGTAGGTTTCATCAAGAAAGGAGATGGCCCGCGTCGGGTGCGCTTTACCCACCAGTTTCATGGTGATGGCACCGCTGCAGATATCGGTCAGTTCCGCCGCACGGTAGACCACCTGGGTCTGGCTGTCCGGCTCTACATCCAGAGAAAAGAATTCCACCAGCGACATGGGAATGCCGGCCAACACCTTTTTCAACGAACTGATCGAAGGGCTTACGCTGTTCTTCTCGATCATCGAAATAGTGCTGTTGGTGACGCCCGCCCGTTTGGCGAGTTCACGCTGGGAAAGGCCTTTGAGTTTACGAATGGATTGCAGTCGAACACCGACGTCCAATGCTGGAGCCCCCTTGGGAGAGATACGGGAAAGTGGCCGTATCATCGCATAGCGTTCAGAATTTACAACACCGGTGTTCAACGTAATCGCAGCCGGGGCTTTTAATCCCCAAGATAGAGCAGCGGCACCCGGCGCAGATTGCAAAACAACTGATAGGGAATGCTCTGCGCCTGCTGCGCCACCTCGCTGGCCAGCACTTGTTTGCCCCACAGTTCGACGCGGCTGCCCAGGCCTGCGTGCGGCAAGTCGGTCAAATCCACAGTGAGCATGTCCATCGACACGCGGCCAATCAAGCGAGTGAGTTGACCATCGACCGCCACCGGCGTGCCGGTCGGTGCATGGCGCGGGTAGCCATCGGCGTAACCCATGGCGACCACACCGACACGGGTCGATCGCTCGCTGAGAAAGCGCGCGCCATAGCCCACCGGTTCACCGGCCGGCAGTTCGCGCACGCTGATGATTTTCGATTCCAGGGTCATCACCGGCTGCAGCCTCGCCGCCACGGCCTGTGCCTGCTCGAACGGGGTGGCGCCGTAGAGCATGATGCCGGGGCGCACCCAGTCGCTGGGCTGCTCTTTATAACCAAGCTGCGGCCAGCCCAATACGGCTGGCGAATTGCGCAGGCTGAGTTCAGCGACAATGCCCTGACGCGCCTGCTGAAAGACCGCCAGCTGTTCCTCACTGCGCGGGCAGTCCAGCTCATCGGCGCGAGCGAAATGGCTCATCAGCACAATTTTCGCCGCCTTGCCGCTGGCCAGCAAACGTTGATAGGCCGCCTGATAATCCGCAGGGTGCAGCCCCACGCGGTGCATGCCGCTGTCCATCTTTAACCAGACCGTCAGCGGCGTGCGGATAGCGCTGCGCTCAATCGCCTCTAACTGCCACAACGAATGCACCACGCACCAAAGGTCATGCTGCTCGATCAGCGGCAATTCATCCGCCTCAAAAAAACCCTCCAGCAACAAGATCGGCCCGCGAATACCCGCCTCACGTAACTGCAGGGCCTCCTCGATACACGCCACGGCAAAACCATCGGCCTGCTCTTGCAACGCCTGAGCACAGCGCACCGCACCGTGACCGTAGGCGTCCGCTTTGATCACCGCCAAGGCGCGTGCACCGCTGACGTCACGAGCCAGTTGGTAGTTATGACGCAGGGCTTGCAGGTCGATCAGGGCACGGGCAGGACGCATGGTCTTCTCGGTTATCAGCAGTGTTCAGGGTTAATAAAACGGATTCTGTACCTAGGCTGCGAAACAGGCGACGCCCAGTGGTTAAGGTTGACCAGCACATCCTGCTGGCCCAGCAAACACGTTCATCTGCTGTTGGGCTTCGCTGCGCTCAACGCCAACCTACGGTGATTAAGCACCATGGATGCATAGCATCGAGTAGGAGGCGGGGTCACCCCCGCCGTCCTCTCACACCACCGTACATACGGTTCCGTATACGGCGGTTCCTGCCTACTGACCAACAGCGTCAGCGAGCTTGGTTCCGTTGATGTGTCGCCTGCGGTATCTAAGCGCCCAGAC
>CAMCJM010000029.1 GCA_945874835.1 Pseudomonas synxantha
GAAGAGTTGCTGACCGCCGATGACGAACTGCAGCGCATGTGGATTCTGCGCAAGCTGCTGCACCCGATGGATGAGATTGCTGCCATCGAGTTCCTCACCGACAAGCTGAAAGCGACCAAGACGAACGAAGAGTTCTTCCAGTCGATGAAGCGTAAGTAAGCGGATCTGCGGCGGGCCGCGCGCGTGACGCTGTGTTAATAAGCACCTTGCCTGAGCTTCGCTCGCTACTATCCTAAACATACGCACTCTACAAAAGCCGGGTTCGCCCGGCTTTTGTGTTCCTGCCTATTGCCTTTCTCTTCTGAAAGACCGAGTTCAGCGCTAAACTTTGCCCCCCCTATTCCGGTTCGCCGAACACGAGGCACGAACATGCAGTATCGCGACCTGCGCGACTTTATTCGCGGTCTTGAAGCGCGTGGTGAACTCAAGCGCATCCAAACGCCGGTTTCCCCGGTGCTGGAAATGACTGAAATCTGCGACCGCACCCTGCGCAAGGGTGGCCCGGCCTTGCTCTTTGAAAACCCAACCGGCTTTGCTATGCCGGTGCTCGGCAACCTGTTTGGTACACCCAAACGGGTGGCCTTGGGCATGGGTGCGGAAGAAGTCAGCGAACTGCGTGAAATCGGCAAGCTGCTGGCATTTCTCAAGGAGCCTGAGTCGCCGAAGGGCCTCAAGGATGCCTGGAGCAAGCTGCCGATCTTCAAGAAAGTGCTGAGCATGGCGCCCAAGGTGCTGAAAGACGCACCGTGCCAGGAAGTGATTGAGGAGGGGGACGATGTCGACCTCGGTAAGCTGCCCGTGCAGACCTGCTGGCCGGGCGATGTGGGGCCGCTGATCACTTGGGGTCTGACCATCACCAAAGGGCCGAACAAGGAACGACAGAACCTCGGTATTTATCGCCAGCAGGTAATCGGCCGCAACAAGCTGATCATGCGCTGGCTGAGCCACCGTGGCGGCGCGCTGGATTATCGCGAGTGGTGCCTGAAGTACCCGGATCGTCCTTATCCCGTGTGTGTGGCGCTGGGTGCTGATCCGGCTACCATCCTTGGTGCGGTCACGCCTGTGCCCGATACGTTGTCTGAATACGCGTTTGCCGGTCTGTTGCGCGGCAACAGAACCGAGTTGGTGAAAGCGCGCGGCAGTGATCTGCAAGTGCCAGCCAGCGCTGAAATCGTCCTCGAAGGGGTCATTCATCCGGGCGAAACCGCGCCGGAAGGCCCTTACGGTGATCACACGGGCTATTACAATGAGGTCGACACCTTCCCGGTGTTCACTGTTGAGCGCATCACCAGGCGGCAAAAGCCGATTTACCACAGCACCTACACCGGCCGTCCGCCGGATGAGCCGGCCATTCTCGGCGTGGCACTGAACGAGGTGTTCGTGCCGATCCTGCAGAAGCAGTTCCCCGAAATCACCGACTTCTACCTGCCGCCAGAAGGTTGCTCGTATCGCATGGCGGTGGTGACCATCAAGAAGCAGTACCCGGGCCACGCCAAGCGCGTCATGCTCGGCGTGTGGTCGTTCCTGCGCCAGTTTATGTACACCAAGTTCGTGATCGTCACCGACGACGATATCAACGCACGGGATTGGAATGACGTGATCTGGGCGATTACCACGCGCATGGACCCCAAACGCGACACTGTGCTGATCGACAACACGCCGATTGATTACCTCGACTTCGCCTCGCCGATCTCCGGCCTTGGCTCGAAGATGGGTTTGGACGCCACCCACAAGTGGCCGGGTGAAACCACCCGCGAGTGGGGGCGGGCGATCGTGCAGGATGATGCGGTCAAGCTGCGTGTGGATGCGCTTTGGTCTGAGTTGGGAATTGATTGATGCGAGTCACTTTGAACCCGTCGGGTGCTGTGCTCGACGTGCTGCCCGGCGAGCGCATTCTTGATGCGGCGCGACGTCTCGGTTATGGCTGCCCGCAAAGTTGCCGTAATGGCAATTGCCATGTGTGCGCTGCCTTGCTGGTAGAGGGGCGTGTGCAGCAAGCAGGCATTGAGGTGGCGCAGGGCGAGTTGTTCACCTGCCTGGCCGAACCGCTACAAGACTGCGTATTGCATTGGGATGGTGTGCTCGCCCCGGGTGAGTTGCCTGTGCGTGAACTGGCCTGCCAGGTGCTCAGCAGCGATGAGTTGGGTGGTGATGTGGTGCGCTTGCGCCTGCAGGCTCCAGCTGGCAAAGCGCCGCGTTATCACGCCGGTCAGTACCTGCTGCTGCAGCGTGAGGGCGATGACTATGCGGCGTTTTCCCTGGCTTCAGCGCCGCACAGTGGGCGTGAGCTGGAGTTGCATGTGCTGGCGCGTGACGAGCCAACTCTCGGCATGCTCGCGCAGGTACGCCGCAACGGTCTGGTGCGGGTGAAAATGCCCTTTGGTGATACGCACTTGGCAGCGCTGCCGGAGGGCCCTCTGGTGCTGATTGCTGCAGGCACCGGCATGTCGCAAATGCACAGCCTGATCGAGCATTGCCGCGCCAGTGGCTTCGCACACCCTGTGCACCTGTATTGGGGCGCGCGCCGCCCAGAAGATTTCTACACGCTTGAGTACTGGGCGCAGTGGCTGCAGGTGCCCAACTTGTTTTTGCATCAGGTGGTGAGTGAGGCGGGCGGCTGGCCGGGTCGTTATGGCTTGCTGCATGAGGCGGTGCGTGAAGACTTTGCCGATCTCAAGGCGCTGCACGTCTACGCCAGTGGCTCACCGGCGATGGTCTACGCCACGCTGGATGCGTTGGTCGAGGCCGGCATGGACGCACACCAGATGCGTGCTGATGTATTTGCTTACGCGCCGCGTGGCTGAATGAAAGAAGCCGCTCTGGGGCGGCTTCGTAAGGTGGATCACGCATCATCGATCCACCCATTTGGGCGTGAGTGGTGGATGAATACAGCGTCATCCCCCTACATTTAACGCACCTGCACCACGACTTTGCCCACGGCCTTGCGCTGGCCAAGGGTGTTGATCGCCTCTGCCGCTTGCTCAAGCGGGAAGGTTTGCGAAACCAGGGGTTTGACCTTGCCTTCGCTGTACCAAGCGAACAGTTGCTCGAAGTTGGCGGCGTTATCCTGCGGCTGGCGCTGCGCAAACGCGCCCCAGAACACCCCAACCACGGCCGCGCCTTTGAGCAGCGCCAGGTTGACGGGCAGCTCAGGGATGCGCCCGCTGGCAAAGCCCACCACCAGTAAACGGCCGTTCCAGGCGATTGAGCGAATGGCTTGGTCAAACAGGTCGCCACCGACCGGGTCGTA
Source organism: Pseudomonas synxantha (assembly GCA_945874835.1). Classification (GTDB taxonomy): domain Bacteria; phylum Pseudomonadota; class Gammaproteobacteria; order Pseudomonadales; family Pseudomonadaceae; genus Aquipseudomonas; species Aquipseudomonas synxantha_B. The sequence goes on from CAMCJM010000029.1 coordinate 3,251, forward strand.
AATGACGTCAGCGCCCTGTCCGCCGGTCAGGCGTTTGACTTCATCCTTGAGGCTGCTTTCGCTGTAATTGATCAGCTCATCGGCGCCCGCAGCCTTGGCCACTTCGAGCTTTTCTGCGCTGCTGGCGGCAGCGATCACCTTGGCACCCATGGCTTTACCGATTTCCACGGCGGCCCGCCCGACGCCACCCGATGCGCCAAGTACCAGCAGGGTTTCGCCAGGTTGCAGGTTGGCGCGTTGTTTCAGCGCGTGCATCGAGGTGCCGTAGGTCATGCCAAAGGCGGCAGCGCTGGCGAAATCCATGCTCGGCGGAACGGGTATGACGTTGTAGCCGGGCACCGCCACTTCTTCGGCGAAACTACCCCAGCCGGTCAAGGCCATAACCCGGTCGCCGACTTTCAGGTGGCTGACTTTCTCACCAACAGCCGTAATTACGCCTGCCGCTTCCCCACCGGGCGAGAACGGGAAAGGCGGTTTGAACTGGTATTTGCCTTCGATGATCAGCGTGTCAGGGAAGTTGACCCCGGCCGCATGCACCTGCAGCAGCACTTCGTTTTTCTTCGCTTCAGGGCTGGCGATTTCTTCCAGTACCAGGGTTTCGGCGGGGCCGAAGGCTTTACACAGCACGGCTTTCATCGGGCATTCCTCTGCGGTTGATGGCTTTGCAGTGTAGGGCTGGCCAAGGTTCGGTCAACAAGCATGGCCAGCCCTGATGGTTGTGTATAAGCCGAGGGCTTGGGCTGTAGGCCGACTGTGGCTATGCTAGGGGCTGAACTAATGAGGTGACTGCCTGTGAAAGCCTGGATCGTATTGCTGATGGCCCTGTGTTTGCCGCTGATGGTGCAGGCATCGGAAGAAGAAGATGGTGAGAAAGCCCCTGCGTTGGCGGTGGCTTACGTCACGCTGACACCTGCGTTGGTGGGCAATTTTGGTGATGGCCCGAAGCTGAAGTTTTTTAAGGCTGATCTGTCTCTGCGCGTCAGTGGTCCGGATGTAGAAGCCAAGATCAAGCACCACGGGCCACTGATCCGCAATCAACTGGTGATGTTGTTTTCTCAGCAAACGGACGAAGCCATGGCCGCTGCCGGCTCGCGAGAAGTGCTGCGTGCCGAAGCGCTCAAGCAAGTGCAGGATGTGATGACCCAGGAAGAAGGCCAGCCACTGGTTGAAGACTTGCTCTTCAACAACCTGATCATTCAGTAAGCATTCACAGCAGCTGCGTTATTGCCCGCACGGGTGCCTTTTAACGCAGCGCCATAATCGCGGCCCATTCTTCTTCGCCAACGGGCATCACCGACAGGCGACTGCCTTTTTGCACCAGAGGCAACGCCAGCAGTGCGCTCTGTGCCTTGAGCGTTGCCAGCGGGATGACCTGTTTAAAGGCTTCAACAAAACCCACATCGATAGCGCTCCAAGGGTTTTTATCGGTGCTGGCTTTTGCATCGAAGTAATGGCTGCCTGGCTCCAGCGCCTTGGGGTCCGGGTAGTGCGCCGAAGTGATGCGGCCAATGCCAGCAATGCCCGGCTCAGGGCAACTGGAATGGTAAAAAAAGAATAAATCTCCCGGCTGCATGCTGCGCACAAAATTGCGCGCCTGATAATTACGCACCCCATCCCAGCGTGACTGCTCAAGGCGCTGCAGATCGTGAATAGATAATTCGTCGGGTTCCGATTTCATGAGCCAATAAGGCATGAACTTTGCTCCTGGTCGTCAGTCCGTTAAGCACTTGGTTCGATTCAGTTGATCGCGCACCTGGGTGACAGGTTGGCGTTCAGCGCGTGTACGAACGGTTGCAAGCGGATCTATAACAATAATCGCCGCAAAAATAGCGTGCGGTATGCCTTAAGGGGGAGGCAGTTGATGAAACGTAAACCAGATGTTCTGTTGATTATGGTGATTTTGTTCAGCCTGGGCGTGGTCACAACCGGGTACACGCAAAGTCTGTGGGAGCGTCAGGCCGACACCCCTCCCGCGCAGTCGCAAACGGCGGGTTGACGGTGGTGAGTACCGCAGGGCGTGCGGTACAGCCTCGAATCATTCTTTAGCGCCACGCCTTATCTGTCACGGTGCCTTGCAGCGGCACATCCCAACTGGCCACGGCCAAACGCTCAACCTGCTGACATCCATGAGCCAGGCCCAGCAATGTCGGTTTGTGCCAATTTTTGCGCAGTTGCCGGTAAGCCAGGCTGCGATCGTAAAAGCCACCGCCCATACCCAGGCGTGCGCCGTGGCGGTCGAAGCCAACGAGTGGCATAAGGATCAAGTCGAGTGTCCATGCCTTGCGTTGTTGTTTAAGGCAGCGCCGAGGCTCGTCAATGCCAAAGCGGTTCTTGTGCAGCCGCTCACCCGCGCGAACACGCTGAAACAGCATTTTGCTGCGTGGCCAGGGGCTGAGCACAGGCAGGTAGGTGGCTTTGCCACGTTTTTGCGCGGCGCGCAGCAGCAGGCGCGGATCGATCTCACCATCATTGGGCAGGTACAGGGCGATGTGTTTGGCGCGGCGAAACACGGGGCTGTGTATCAGTTGCTTGTACAGCCCGCGTGCAGCTTGATGTTGCGCCAGCGGGCTAAGCGCGCGGCGCATATCTCGCAGATGGTGACGGAGTTGGGCGCTACTTAAAGAAGAGGTATCGAGCATGATTGTGCAGAATGTCCGTTGCCGCGTATGGGCAAGGCGCTGGAAGAAATGACTCCCCGACGTGTCGCTGTCGGCTTAGCCCTTGAACCCGAAAGTTCAAGGTGGAGGTTGCAGGAGGCGTTAAGGCTTTCCGTCAAGCGGACATGCACACCGGCTTCAACGTGCAACCTCCGGGGTTGTGCGAATCGGCTCAGGGACATCACCAACTGGCGCACACTCCAGGGAGCTGGGCGGAGTATACCTGAAACTTCAGCCGGGTAATCAGTGGCCAGATTCATCAGCACTGCGCTGCAGTGCGCTGTCCACTCGATTGAGCAAGCTGCGCACCTGTTCGCGGTTGTAGCCGACTTGCTGATCAAGGTGTTGCTGTTTGTGTAGCAGGTCATGGGTAATGTTTAGCGCAGCCATCACGGCGACACGATCGGCACCCACCACTTTGCCGCTGGAGCGGATTTCGCGCATCTTGCCGTCCAGGTAGCGGGCGGCGCGTTCAAGGTTGTTGCGCTCTTCGCTTGGGCAGGCGATGCAATATTCTTTGTCGAGAATTTGGACGGTTAGGGTGTTTGACTCAGTCATTAATCCTGCTCCAGGGCTTTGAGGCGCGAAATCATGGATTCGACCTTGTGCCGGGCCATTTCGTTCTTTTCGATTAATTGCGAGCGTTCTTCACGCCAAGCCTTCTCGCTCGCCAGAAGCAACCGATTATGTGTTTTGAGTTGTTCGACACGCTGGATCAGTAGCTCCAGCTTGGCTGCAAGCGCCTGCAGGTCGACATCTTCCATGGTTATCTACTCGATGCTGGGAAATGGGCTGGCAAATTAAAAATAGCGTTTTTAAGCGGACTTCGACAGCGGCTCGCACGGGTGGGCTGTTACTTGATGCAACGGCAGTGCGCGCTGGCCACTCAACCGAAAGCGTACAGCTGTAACGATATAGATTTGCGGCATTTGTCGCGTTATGACCGTTTTGCCTAGTACACCTGCTGAACTCAAGCGCTGCATGGTCTTGGCACGTCTGCCGGTGCTAGGATACAAGGCCTCCATTCTAGTGATCGCGCAGCATTGCGCCTAGTTATCTATGCCTATCTCGAATTCGCCTTACTCTGCTTTTGCCGCCCTGCTTACCAGTAGCGGCCACACTGTTTCCCCCGCCGAATTGCATGGCCTGCTGCTCGGCCGAAGCTGCGCTGGCGCTGGCTTTGAAATCGACTCCTGGTTGGTTGATGCCGCCGAGTTACTGGGTGCCGCGCCAGAAGACGGCGTGCGCCAGGCGCTGATTGGCCTGCAGGAAATGGTCAAAAACGAATTGACCGGTGTCGACGTGACTGTGGTGCTGTTGCTGCCCAGCGACGATGCGCCGCTTAGCGAGCGCGCTGTGGCTCTGGGACAATGGTGCCAAGGTTTCTTGGGCGGTTTTGGGTTGACCGCCCGCGACAGCGCCCTCAGCGCTGAGGCCATGGAAGTGCTGCAGGACCTCTCGGCGATTTCCCAGGTGCAGAACGCCCTGGATGAGTCCGACGATGGCGAGCACGATTACATGGAGGTTATGGAGTACCTGCGCGTCGCGCCGCTGCTGCTGTTTAGCGAATGCGCCAAGCCTGTGGTTGCCGCGGCAAAACCGTCGCTGCATTGATTTTCATGCATTAGAAGTGGACTCAATCTGCCCATGATCAGCATCCCCAAGTCGGAATACGCCCGTCGGCGCAAGGCGCTGATGGCGCAGATGGAACCCAACAGCATCGCCATTCTGCCGGCGGCGCCGGTGTACATCCGCAACCGCGATGTCGAGCATATCTACCGTCAGGACAGCGACTTCCAATACCTCTCCGGCTTTCCCGAGCCGGAGGCGGTGATCGCCCTGATTCCCGGTCGTGAACATGGCGAGTACGTGCTTTTTTGCCGCGAGCGCGACCCGCTGCGCGAGTTATGGGACGGTTTGCGCGCCGGTCAGGACGGTGCCATCAGCCAATACGGTGCGGATGACGCCTTCCCGATTGGCGACATTGACGACATCCTGCCTGGGCTGATCGAAGGGCGTGATCGCGTCTATTCCTCCATGGGCACGCACCATGAGTTTGATCGGCAGCTGATGGAGTGGATCAACATGATCCGCTCCAAGGCCCGTCAGGGCGCGACGCCGCCCAATGAGTTTGTGACCCTTGAACACCTGCTGCACGACCTGCGTTTGTACAAGTCCTCTGCTGAAGTCAAAGTGATGAAAGAGGCTGCCGAGATCAGCGCGCGTGCCCATGTGCGGGCCATGCAGGCGAGCCGCGCTGGGTTGTTTGAGTATTCGCTGGAAGCGGAGTTGGATTACGAGTTCCGCAAGGGCGGGGCGAAAATGCCGGCCTATGGCAGCATCGTCGCGGCGGGCAAGAATGCCTGCATCCTGCATTACCGCGAGAACGATGCGCTGCTCAAGGACGGCGATCTGGTGTTGATCGACGCCGGTTGCGAGATTGACTGCTACGCCAGCGACATCACCCGCACTTTCCCGGTCAGCGGCACCTTTTCTCCCGAGCAGAAGGCCATTTACGAGTTGGTGCTGGCCGCTCAGGAGGCCGCCTTCAAGGAAATCGCCCCCGGCAAGCACTGGAACCAGGCCCATGAAGCGACCGTGCGAGTGATTACCGCCGGACTGGTCGACTTGGGCCTGCTCAGTGGTGATCTTGAAGAGCTGATCGCCACCGAGGCTTACAAACCGGTTTACATGCACCGCGCCGGCCACTGGCTGGGCATGGATGTGCACGATGTTGGCGAGTACAAGGTCGGCGGCGAGTGGCGCGAGTTGGAAGTCGGCATGGCCATGACCGTCGAGCCGGGCATTTACATCGCCGTCGACAATCAAGACGTGGCCAAGAAGTGGCGCGGCATCGGCGTGCGCATCGAGGACGATGTGGTGGTGACCAAGACCGGCTGCGAAATCCTCACAGGCGGTGTTCCGAAAACCGTTGCCGAGATCGAAGCACTGATGGCTGCTGCGCGCAGTGTGGCGGCCTAGCATGTCACGCAGTGATATCGCGATTATCGGCGGCGGGCTGGTCGGGGCGAGCCTGGCGGTGGCGTTGCAGGCTGAAGCCAAGCAGCGTGGTTGGCGTATTTGTCTGATCGAACCCTTCACCCCCGGCAGCGGCTATCAGCCCAGCTACGATGCCCGGTCGACCGCGTTGGCGTTCGGCTCGCGGCAAATTTATCAACGCTTGGGGCTATGGTCGCAGATCAGTCAGCGCGCTGAGCCGATCAAGCAGATTCATGTCTCCGACCGTGGGCGCTTTGCTGCTGCCCGGTTGAGCGCCGAGGACGAAGGCGTGCCGGCGCTGGGCTATGTGGTGGAGAACGCCTGGCTCGGTGAATGCCTGTGGCAGGCGCTGGATCAGGACGTGGTGAGTTGGCACAGCCCGGCGCAGGTCACGCGCATGCAGCCCTTGGCCGATGGCTACAGCCTGAGCCTGGACGACGGTACGGAGTTGGCCTGCAGCTTGGCCATTCTGGCGGAAGGCGGCCGCTCCGGCTTGCGCGAGCAACTGGGCATTGCCGTTAGCCACACGCCTTACGGGCAGAGTGCGCTGATCGCCAACGTCAGCCCGCAGGACGCGCACAACGGCCTCGCCTTTGAACGCTTCACCGAAGAGGGGCCAATGGCCCTGCTGCCCTTGGCGGATAACCGTTGTGCGCTGGTCTGGACGCGGGCCACGCAGGAGGCTGAGCGCCTGTATGGGCTCGACGATGCGGCGTTTCTCGCCGAGTTGCAGCAGGCCTTCGGCTATCGTCTCGGCAGTTTGCGCCAAGTCGGCACCCGTCATCTGTACCCGTTGGCGTTGACCGCCGCGCAAGAGCAGGTCCGTCAGCATTTGGTGGTGCTCGGCAATGCGGCGCACAGCCTGCACCCGATTGCTGGGCAGGGCTACAACCTGTCGCTGCGCGACACCCTGGTGCTGGCCGAAACCCTGCTGGCTAGTGACGCCCCCTTGGGTGATCTGGCGACCTTGCAGCGCTACCTAAGCAGTCAGCAGATGGATCAGCAACTGACCGTCGGCTTTTCCGATCAGGTCACCCGCTTGTTCAGCACCGGCCAGCCGTTGCTGGCCACCGGGCGCAACCTGGGCTTGCTCGGGCTGGATCTCTTTCCTCCGGCGAAACGCTGGTTTGCGCGCCAGGCCATGGGCCTGGGCACGCGCGCGGAGCATTAAGGCATGTCGGCAAAAAAATTGGCGCGCAAGGCGCGGGTGCTGCGCTGGGCGATGAACCTCTATCCGCCTTATTTGGGTGCCGGAGTGCGGGTGCGGCAGATCAGCGCGGACTTCCGTCAGGTGCAGGTGAAAATGGGCCTGGGCTGGTATAACCGCAACTATGTCGGCACTCAGTTCGGCGGCAGCCTGTACTCGATGACCGACCCGTTTTTTATGCTGATGATCATGGAGAACCTCGGGCGCGATTTCATCGTCTGGGACAAGGCCGCGCGCATCGATTTCATCGCCCCCGGTAAAGGCCCGGTCTACGCCGATTTCAGCATCAACGAGCAGTTGCTCGACGACATTCGCCAGCACACGGCAGAGGGCGACAAGCACCACCCCGAACTGCATGTGGACGTGCGCGATGGCAGCGGGACCTTGGTGGCGCGGGTGCATAAAACACTTTACGTGCGGTTAAAGCCGCGTGCTCGGCAGGCCGCCTAGGCACCTGTTCAACCTCTACGCGCTCGAAAGCATTGAACAGGCTTTCAGTAAGAAGGAAATATGATGCAAGCGGATCTGATCATTGTTGGCGCAGGCATGGTGGGCAGCGCACTGGCGTTGGCCCTGCAGGATCAGGGGCTGGACATCATTCTGCTCGATGGCAGTCCGTTGAGTGTCAAACCTTTTGATAAAGCGGCCGCTTTTGAGCCGCGCGTTAGCGCCCTCTCGGCGGCCAGCCAGCGCATTCTTGAACGTTTGGGCGTGTGGCAGGGCATTGCTGATCGGCGCGCCTGCCCTTACGGCGAAATGCAGGTGTGGGATGGCTCCGGCACCGGGCAGATTCACTTCAGTGCCGCCAGCGTGCATGCTGAAACGCTCGGTCATATTGTGGAAAACCGCGTGGTGCAGGACGCCCTGCTGGAGCGCCTGCACGACTGCCCGATTGGTCTGCTGCCAGGCGCTCGTTTGGAACAACTGCGCCGCTCTGGTGATGGTTGGTTGGTTAGCCTGAGCGACGGTCGCGAGTTGCGTGCGCCGCTGATCATTGCGGCGGATGGCGCCAACTCGGCGGTGCGTCGCCTGGCTGGCTGTGGCACCCGTGAATGGGATTACCTGCACCACGCCATCGTCACCAGTGTGCGTTGCAGCAAGCCGCACCAGTTCACCGCCTGGCAACGCTTTACTGATGATGGCCCGCTGGCGTTCTTGCCCTTGGCAGGGCCGCCGGGTGAGCACTGGTGCTCGATTGTCTGGTCGACCACACCCAGCGAAGCCGAACGTCTGATGGCGTTGGACGATGCCGGTTTCTGCCGCGCACTGGGCTTTGCCTTCGAGCATCGCCTCGGTGAGATACAGCACGCCGATGCCCGTTTATGCATTCCGCTGCGTCAACGGCACGCCAAGCGTTATGTCGAAGAAGGTTTGGCGTTGATCGGCGATGCCGCACACAGCATCCATCCGCTTGCGGGGCAGGGCGTTAATTTGGGTTTTCTCGATGTGGCGGTGTTGGCTGAAGTGCTGCTGCACGCAGCGCAGCGTGGCGAGCGCCTTAGCGATGTGAAGGTGCTAAGCCGCTACGAGCGTCGACGCATGCCGCATAACCTGGCGATGATGGCGGCAATGGAAGGTTTTGAGCGGTTGTTCCAGGCTGATCCGCTGCCAGTGCGCTGGTTGCGTAACAGCGGCCTCAATTGGGTCGATGAGTTGCCAGAAGCCAAGGCGTTGTTTGTGCGTCAGGCCTTGGGTTTATCTGGTGATTTGCCGGAGTTGGCCCGAGCCTGACCCTGTCAGTAATGCAGCCCTTCACATGCACCGCGCTTTGCGTAGCGTCATGTCCAGTCACCACGCTGTGCTGCTCACCCGCTCTACAAAAGGCATAGGCAAAAAAAGCCCGGCGCTAAGGCCGGGCCAAAAGTGTGTGTAGGGAGGTACACACGGAGTTGCTGTCAGGTCATGCCCAGCCAGGTCGGCAGCGCCAGGGAGACCGCGGGCACGTAAGTGATGATCATCAGGAAGCTGAGCAGCAGCATCAGCCACGGCCAGGCGGCTTTGATCACCTCGGTGAGCTTCATGCCGGTCACCGCTGAGGTGACGAATAGGTTCAGGCCCACCGGCGGCGTTATCAGCCCAATCTCCATGTTCACCACCATGATGATGCCCAGGTGAATCGGGTCGATGCCCAGTTGCACGGCAATCGGGAAGAGAATCGGTGCCAGGATCAGGATGATCGCGGACGGCTCCATAAAGGCCCCGGCGATCAGCAGCACAATGTTCACCACCAACAGGAACTGCCACGGCTGCAGGCTCATCTCGACTACCCAGGCGGTAATCTGCTGGGGGATCTGCTCGGTGGTCAGTACGTGGGCGAAGAGCATGGCGTTGGCAATGATGAACATCAGCATGATGGTCAGCTTGCCGGATTCCAGCAGCACCTTGGGGCACTCGCGCACGGTCATGTCTTTGTAGACGAACAGTGCCACGAAACCGGCGTATACCGCTGCTACAGCGGCGGCTTCGGTGGGGGTGAACATGCCGGAGTAGATGCCGCCGAGGATGATCACCATCAACAGCAGGCCCCAGATGGCTTTGCGTGCTGCGGTGAGGAACTCGCCCAGAGTGGCGCGTGGCATGGCGGGCAGGTTCATCTTCCGCGCGACGATATAAATCGCCACCATCAGTGCCAGACCCAGCAGCAGGCCCGGTACAACACCGGCCATAAACAGCTTGCCCACCGACTGCTCGGTCGCAGCGGCGTAGACCACCATGACGATAGATGGCGGAATCAAAATGCCCAGCGTGCCGGCGTTACACACGATACCCGCACCGAAGGCCTGCGGATAACCGGAGCGCACCATGCCGGCGATGGCAATCGAGCCCACAGCCGCTACGGTGGCTGGCGATGAGCCCGACAGCGCCGCGAACAACATGCACGCCAGTACCGCAGAAATCGCCAGACCGCCACGGATATGGCCGACACAGGCGTTGGCAAAGTCGATCAGGCGTTGGGCCACGCCGCCAGTGGTCATAAAGGCACCGGACAGCAGGAAGAACGGAATGGCCAGCAGGGTGTAGTGCTCGGAGGTTTCGAACAGTTTAATCGCCAGCGAGCGAACCGAATCCGGACTGAACAGCATAATTGTGATCGAACCGGCCAAACCGAGTGACGCGGCAATCGGTACGCCGATAAACATCAGTACGAACAACAGCAGGAAGAGGAACAGGATGGTCATTATTTTTGCTCCCCATGCTCGTTGATTTTCAGGGCGTCAGCGGCCTCATCAGCCAGGCCGAGACCGGTCTGCTGATTGCGCAGGATGCGCACGAAAATCTCGAAAAAGCGGATGAATACCATGGCAAAGCCAAGGGGTACGATCAGGGTGATGTGCCACTGCATGATGCCGTAGTGGCCGAGGTCTTCAGCGCCAATGCCAGCAGTAAACAGGGTTTTGACCCAGTCAAAGCTGGCCACGCTGATCAGCCCGGCGTAGCCCAGGCAGGCTGAGCAGGCAATCAGGCCAATGATGCGTTGCACCGGTTTGCTGGCCAGTTTGACCAAGGCATCAACGCCGATGTGTCCGGCGGTGCGCACACCGTAAGCCAGGCCAAAGAAGATCAACCAAGCGAATAGCGCTTTGGTCAGGGCAATGCTCCAGGTCATCGACTGAGCCATGCCGAGAATGCTGTCGCCAATGGCGAAGAACAGTTCACTGCTGCCTTCCCAACGGTCGGCCATGTTGTAGAACAGCGTGTAGAGGTTGTTGAGAATCACGTAGACGAAGGTCACCAGCGTCATGGCAGCCAGCAGAAAGGCAATAAAACCTTCCTCGAAATGGTTCCAGACGCGCCGCAAGGCGTTCATCGATAAAGTCTCCAGGAATTGGGGTGCGGTATACCCCGGCGCATTACCGCGTGCAGGGGTATTCAGCCAGTGACGCAGCCTGGCGGCTGCGCCGAGGTTGGATGCAGGCGTTGGCCTGCTTCGCCTTACTGGTTGGCAGCGTCAGCAGCTTTGATCAGGTCTGCGCCGATTTCCGCCTCAAACTTGCCCCATACCGGCTTCATCGCATCGCGCCAGGCGTTACGCTGCTCGGCGGTCAGGGTGATGATTTCGGTGGTTTTGGCGTCGAGGATGCGCTGTTTGTCACCTTCGTTGAGGCTGTCAGCTTGCTTGTTCACTTCGGCAGTGACTTCCACGATGATCTTGTCCAGTTCGCTGCGGATGTCGGCAGGCAGGCCGTTCCAGAACGTGGTGTTGGTGATCAGCATGTAGTCCAGAACACCGTGGTTGGACTCGGTGATGAACTTCTGCACTTCGTGCATCTTTTGGCTGTAGATGTTCGAGTAGGGGTTCTCGGCACCGTTGACCACGCCAGTTTGCAGGCCTTGGTAAACCTCGGCGAAGCTCATTTTGCGCGGGTTGGCTTTAACGGCTTTGAACTGCTCATCCAGCACGGCGGACGCTTGCACGCGGAACTTCAGGCCGCGGGCATCTTTCGGCTCACGCAGGGCTTTGTTGGCGGACAGTTGCTTGAGGCCGTTGTGCCAGTAAGCCAGGCCGGTGATGTTTTTGCTTTCCATGGACTTGAGCAATGCCTGACCTTCCGGGCTTTGCTGGAAACGGTCAACAGCCGCCATGTCTTGGAACAGGAACGGCAGGTCGAACACCTGGATTTGCTTGGTGTAATGCTCAAGCTTAGCCAGCGATGGGGCGATCAGTTGCACATCACCGAGCAGCAGCGCTTCCATTTCTTTGCCATCGCCAAACAGCGAGGAGTTGGGGTACACCTCGACTTTGATTCGATCACCCAAGCGCTCTTCGGCGAGCTGCTTGAACAACACGGCACCTTGGCCTTTAGGGGTGTGTTCGGCCACCACGTGGGCGAACTTGATCACAATCGGATCGGCCGCTTGGACGATACCGGCGATGCTCAGCGATAGGGCGCAAGCCAGCGCCTTGGCAGTCAGTTTGAACATGGAGTCTTTCCTCTTGTTTTTGTATCACGCGATGCGCCGCAGTGCGGCAGGTTGGGCGAGCGTGCTCTATCGAGGCGGCCTATCAAAACATGACGGGCGCTGGGCAGCAAGGGCCTGGATGTGGGCGTGAGCAGGTTGCCTGTCAGGGGTTGGAGCAACCGCCATGCCAGCGCACTAGTCGTGTCGTGATGGCGCAATTAAACCTATATAGATCAAGGCTTTGCGAAATTTTTCAGGAGACAGGAAGGCCTTCTGTTTGAAGGCCGCCTGAGGGGGTTGGCGAGAATCCGCCAGTTAATCAAGATTGTCTGGCGAGTTTGCGCCAGTGTCGGCGAAGCTCAGGCCGTGTTTGCGCAGTTTGTCGTGCAGGGTTTTACGCGGCACACCCAGGGCCTCGGCCAGGCTGCGTAATGAGCTGTGGCTGCGGCTGAGTTCGGCGCTGATCAGGCTGCGCTCGAAGGCCTCTACCTGAGCATTCAGGCCGGCGTTGTCGGCCTCAGGTTCAGCGCTGTGAGGCGCGCTGTTTTGCAGATCAAGGTCCAGCTCCAGGCCGAGGGCAAAGCGCTCGGCCGCGTTCTGCAGTTCGCGCACGTTGCCGGGCCAGGGGTGGCGCAGCAGAGCGGCACGCTGGCCCGGCTGCAGGTTGCGTTCGCTCAGGCCATGGCGGCTGCGTGCGGCATCGGCGAAGTGCTGAAACAGCAGTAAGGCGTCTTCGCCGCGCTCGCGCAGCGCCGGAATGCGCAGCGGGGCGACGTTGAGGCGGTAGTACAGGTCGGCGCGAAAACGGCCCTGATCGGCCGCTTGGCGCAGGTCTTCCTTGGTCGCAGCGATCACGCGAATGTCCAGCGGGATCAATTGGTTGCCGCCCAGACGCTCGACCACGCGCTCTTGCAGCATGCGCAGCAGTTTGACCTGCACGTCCAGGCTCATGCTTTCGATTTCATCGAGGAACAGGGTGCCGCCATTGGCGAATTCGAACTTGCCGATACGACGCTTTTGCGCCCCGGTGAAGGCGCCCTGCTCATGGCCGAACAGCTCACTCTCCACCACGGATTCAGCCAGCGCGCCGGCGTTAATGGCCACGAATGGGCCGTTACGGCGGTTCGACAAGTCATGCAGGGCGCGCGCGACCACTTCTTTGCCGGCTCCGGTTTCACCGAGGATCAGCACATCGCTGTTGATCCCGGCCAGAGCGCCGATTTGCTCGCGCAGGCGCTGCATGGCCGACGACTGGCCAACCAAGCGCGCCGACAGGGTGTGGCGGTCGGACAAGGCCATGCGCAGGCTGCGGTTTTCCAGCACCAAGCGGCGTACCTCAAGGGCGCGGCGTACGCTGCCCTGCAGGTCATCGCTGGCAAAGGGTTTTTCCAGAAAGTCATACGCCCCGGCGCGCATGGCCTGCACGGCTAAGGGCACATCGCCATGACCGGTGATCAGCAGCACGGGCAGTTCGGGATCTTTCTCCTGCAGTTGTTGCAAGAGCTGCAAGCCGTCGATGCCGGGCATGCGGATGTCGCTGACCACTACGCCGGGCCAGTCCCGCTCAATGCGCTCTGCGACGCCGCGCGCATCGGCCAGGGTGCTGACTTTCAACCCCGCCAGGTCGAGGGTCTGGCTCAATGCCTGGCGCAGGTGGGGGGCGTCGTCGATCAGCAGCACCTGGATGCGGGAATCGATCATGCTCATACAACAAAGTCCTCAGGCGACTGGGTTTTGATGCCCTGCGCGGCCGCGCGCAAGCGCAGGGTTAGTTGTGCGCCGCCGCCGGGGTGGTTGGCAAACAGCAGTTCGCCGCCCAGGGCGCGCATCAGGGTATCGCAAATGGCCAAGCCAAGGCCTAAGCCTTGGGCGCTGGTCTTGGTGGTGAAAAACGGCTCGCGGGCGCGTTGCAAGGCTTCTTGGCTAAAGCCGGGGCCGTTGTCGCGCAGGTGCAGGTCGACGCCTTCAGCGGTGAGTTCGGCACTTAACCACAATCGGCGTGGTTGCGGCACTTCGCTCAAGGCGTCAAGGGCGTTGGCCAGCAGGTTGCCGAGCACTTGGCGCAGGCGGGTTTCTCCCGCTTGCACCCAGAGTGTGGCGTCCGGCATGTCGCGGATTAATTCGACCTGCATGGCTTGGCGGCGCTTAGCCAGCAACGCCAGCGCGTCGTCGATGGCCGGTTGCAGGGCCACACTTTCCGGTGCGTGCCGGTCGCGGCGGGCAAACGCGCGCAGGTGGGCGATGATCGAGGCCATGCGCTCGGTGAGTTGGCTGATCAGCTTGAGGTTGGCGCGGGCGTCGTCGTGGCGTTCATGGTCAAGCAGCACACCGGCGTTGTCGGCATAACTGCGGATGGCCGCTAGCGGCTGATTGAGTTCATGGCTGATGCTCGCGCTCATGGTGCCCAGGGCGCTGAGTTTACTGGCCTGCACCAGTTCATCTTGGGCTTGAACCAGCTCCTGCTGCGCCTGCTCGCGCTCAAGCACCTCCTGTTTAAGTCGGCTGTTGAGCCGCTCCAGGTCCTGGGTGCGTTCCTGCACCCTGAGTTCGAGCTGTTGCCGGGCCTGGCTGTCGAGGGCGATACGCTCCAGGTAATGACGGCGGCGTTGCATCAACAGGCCGAGCAAGAGCATCAGCAGTAACAGCATGCCGCCTCCTGCCACTAGTGCCGTGCGTACGGGGCGGTCGAGCAGGCTGCGCGGCGCGAGGATGCTGACGTTCCAGCCGGTTTCCTCCATTTCGCGGTCCTGACGAATCCAGTTCTGCGCATCCAGTTTGATCGGCGGCGGCGCTTGCGTTGGATAGGGCAGGTTGGCAGCAATGGCTGCACGTTCTGCGGTGTCCAGTGGGCGGCTGGCGGTAAAGCGCCACTGGCTGTTGGAGGTGAGAATCACCACGCCATTGGCATCGGTCACCAGCAGCTGTTCCGGGGTGTTGCCCCAGAGGGTCTCGGTGTGGTCCAGGTCGACTTTAACCACCAGCGCGCCGAGGTTGCGCTCGCCATCCCGCACGGCGGCGGCGAAGTAGTAACCACGTTTACCCGAGGTGGTGCCCAGGCCAAAGAAGCGCCCCGGTCGCCCGGCAATGGCCTCGCGGAAATACGGACGAAAGGCGAAGTTGCGATCAACGAACGAGTCGGCCTGCGCCCAGTTGGAGGCCGCCAGGGTTTTGCCGTGCGGATCCATCAGGTAGATAACATCCGCGCCGGTCTGCTCGCGTACCTGATCAAGCAGGTGATTGGCGTTGCTTAGGCGGGTCGAGTCCGTAGGCGTTTGCAGCGCCAGGCGCAGCGCGGGCAAGTCGCCCAAAATCGGCGGCAGCACCTCGTAGCGGCGCAGCGTGCCGAGCAGGTTGGCCACATACAGGTCCAGTGTCTGGCGGTTCTGCTCCACCAGCACGCCGCTGTAATAGCGCTCGGCCAGTTGTTGCAGTGGCCACAGCAAGGGCGTCAGCACCAAGGCCAGTAGGGCCAGGCTGCGCCAGCGCGGACGGCTGGGGTGGGGAAGCGGGGTCGGCATGCGCTTACTCGGTCAAGGCTGAACGTTGAGACTGGCGGTTATGCAATAAGTGGGCAAGGTTGCTGATATGGGTCAATACTCAAATCGTTCGGCATCGCCTTGGAGTAATGGTGTCGCCCGCTTGCGCCCTGCATGGATGGCTGCGCTTTAGTCCTTGGAGGTGTCCGATGTTGGCTCAATTGACGGTAAGGACGAGGTTGCTGTTGTTGGCGGTGGTGCCACTGCTGATGCTGATTGTGGTCATCGGCATGGCGTTGTCCAACGCCAGCAAGATTAACGACAGTTTTCATGAGTTGTATACCGAGCGCATGCAACCGATCAGCCAGGTCAAAGTGGTGTCCGATGCCTACGCGGTGGCGGTGGTCGATGCACTGCACAAATACCGCGCTGGGGTGTTCGATGAGTCCGCGCTGCGCAAGGCGTTCAGTGAGGCGCGCAGCCGCGGTGACAAGGCCTGGGCCGAGTACATCGCTACCCGCCTGACCAATGGTGAAAGCAGCCGAGTCGAGCGCACCAAGCCGCACCTGCTGCGGGTGCAGCAACTGGCCGATCAGTACCTGGGGCAGATCAGCAATGGCCAGTTATTGGCGGCCGAAGCCGGCCCGTTTAACCGCACCCTGTATGACACCTTCGACCCGCTGGGCGGCGAGTTGGAGGGTTTGATCAGCCTGCAGTTAAGCGAGGGCGAACGGCTTAACGCAGAGACTACGGCGCAGTACCAGTCGATGCGCACTACCTTTCTGCTGATTGGCGCGTTGGCGCTGGTGCTTGTGCTGGTGGCAGCGCTGTTGATCAGCCTGTCGATCATTCGCCCACTGGCCGGTTTGCGCAGCCTGATCAGTGAAGTGCAGCAGTCCTCCAATCTGACTTTACGTGCTGATGCCAGCGGTTGTGATGAGGTATCCGATACCGCGCGGGCCTTCAATACCATGCTCGAGCACCAGCAGGCGTTGATCCGCCATCTGGCCGGCACCGCGACCCAGCTGGCTGCGGCGTCCGAGGAAATGAGTGTGATCAGTGCCCAGGTCAGCCAGGCCGCCACGGCCCAGGGCGATCAGACCAGTATGGTCGCCACCGCCGTGCACCAGATGAGCGTGGCGGTGCAGGAAGTGGCGCGCAATGCGCAGTCCACTGCCAGCAATGCGGCAGATGCGAACAAGGAAGCGCGCCAGGGCAGCGAGCTGGTGCAATCTAATCTCAAATCGATTCAGGGCCTGTCGACGTCGGTGGAAAAAGCCGGTGAGGTGATCGATACCCTGCACAGTCAGAGTGATGAAATCAGCAAGGTGCTGGGGGTTATCCAAAGCATTGCCGAGCAAACTAACCTGCTGGCGCTCAATGCGGCCATTGAGGCGGCGCGCGCAGGTGAGGCGGGTCGCGGCTTTGCCGTGGTGGCCGATGAGGTGCGCAGCCTGGCGAGCAATACGCAGAAAGCCACCGAGTCGATCCGCAGCATGATCGATGCTCTACAAGGCGGTGCGCGCAGTGCAGTAAGCGCCATGCAGCTATCGCGTGAGCAGGCGCAGAGCAGCGTCAGCCATGCCCGTGAAGCGGGAGAAGTGCTCAATCATATTGCTCATGCCATCGAGGGAATTGCCGACGGCAATGTGCAGATTTCCGCTGCCACCGAGGAGCAGACGGCGGTGGCCAATGAGATCGGCCAGAACATCAGCAGCCTTAACGACAGCATTGGCGAGGTGGTCAATGGCGCCCAGCAAAGCTCAATTGCCAGTCGCGATCTGGCGCAACTGGCCACCGGTTTGCAGCAGCAGATTCAGCGCTTTCGCGCCTAGTCTGACCGGTTCAGGCACTCATTTAACGCGCTCTGCCAGTCGGGTAACTGGACCTGCCAGGCTTGCTCCAAGCGGCGGCAATCTAGGCGCGAGTTAAGCGGGCGTTGAGCCGGGGTTGGGTAGGCGCTGCTGGCGATGGGCTGCAGCGTTGCCACGTTTTTGCCCTGGCGTCGCAGGTGTTCGGCAATCGCACTGGCAAAGCCAAACCAGCTGGTTTCGCCTTGAGCGCTCAGGTGATAAACGCCCCAGGGGCCGTTCTGGCCGTTGCGCCAGTGCTCAATGAGTTGTGTGGTGGTGTGGGCGATGGTGCCGGCCCAAGTCGGCGCGCCGATTTGGTCGTCCACCACGTTCAGGCTGTCGCGTTCCTGCAGCAGGCGTTGCATGGTCAGCAGGAAGTTTTTGCCGTGCAGCGAATACACCCAACTGGTACGCAGAATCAGGTGCGCGCCGCCAACGGCGGTAATCGCTTGTTCGCCAGCCAGTTTGCTGCGCCCGTAAACGCTCAGTGGGTTGGGGGTGTCAGCTTCTTGGTAAAGCGCGGCTTTGCTGCCGTCAAACACGTAATCGGTGGAGTAGTGGATCAGCGGTGCGCCCAGTTCAGCAGCGGCTTCAGCCAGGATGCCGGGTGCTGTGGCGTTGATTGCAAACGCCAGTTCTGGCTCGCTTTCGGCTTGGTCCACGGCTGTGTGCGCGGCGGCATTAATGATCAGCGCCGGGCGCTGCTGCAAGACCTGTTGGCGGATCTCATGTGGCTTCGCTAGGTCGAGCTGTTCGCGGCCCAGCACCGTCAGTTCAATGTGGTGGCCAAGCGACTGTTGCAGTGCCTGGCTGACTTGCCCGTGCTGACCGAGGAGCAGAACCTTCATGGGAACACCGCCGCATCGTGAAAGCTTAAGCCAGCCTGGTCCTTGGCGGAGAGCTGGGGCGCTTCAGCCAGGGGCCAGTCGATGGCCAAGGTCGGGTCATCCCAGCGAATGCAGCGCTCGTGCTCGGGGGCGTAATAATCGGTGGTTTTGTAGAGAAACTCGGCAAGTTCGCTGAGCACCACAAAGCCATGGGCGAAGCCTTCCGGAACCCACAGTTGGCGCTTGTTTTCGGCGGACAGGTGCACGCCGACCCAGCGGCCGAAGGTGGGCGAACTGCGCCGCAGGTCCACCGCCACGTCAAAGACTTCCCCGGCGGTGACGCGGACCAATTTGCCCTGCGCCTGCTGCACTTGGTAATGCAGGCCGCGCAGCACACCTTTAGCCGAGCGCGAGTGGTTGTCCTGAACAAACTCACGGTGCAGGCCGGTGGCTTCGGCGAATTGGCGGGCATTGAAGCTTTCAAAGAAAAAGCCGCGCTCATCGCCAAACACCTTGGGTTCAAGGATCAGTACGTCGGGCAGTGCCGTGGTGACAACCTGCATGATCACTCCTCAGCCAGTTTGAACAGGTACTGGCCGTAGCCGGTTTTGCCAAAGGCCGTGGCCTGCTTGAGCAATTGCTCGCGGTCGATCCAGCCTTGCTGGAAAGCGATTTCTTCCAAGCAGGCGACTTTTAAACCCTGACGGTGTTCGATGGTCTGCACGTATTGCGAGGCCTCCAGCAGGCTGTCATGGGTGCCGGTGTCGAGCCAGGCAAAGCCGCGGCCGAAACGTTCGACACGCAAGTCGCCGCGTTGCAGGTAAGCATTGTTGATATCGGTAATTTCCAGCTCGCCACGCGGTGAAGGTTTGTCCGCTTTGGCGATTTCGACCACGTCGTTGTCGTAGAAATACAGCCCGGTGACTGCATAGCTGGACTTCGGTGCGGCGGGCTTCTCCTCAATGGAAATCGCCTTGCCCTGCGCATCGAACTCGACCACGCCAAAGCGTTGTGGGTCGCTTACCCAATAGCCGAACACAGTAGCTCCCGAGGTCTCGGCCGCGGCCCGAAACAATTGTTCGCTGAAGTGCTGGCCGTGGAAGATGTTGTCGCCGAGGATCAGGCGCACCGTATCTTGGCCAATAAAGTCTTCTCCCAAAATAAAGGCTTGGGCTAACCCATCGGGTGAGGGTTGTTCGATGTATTCGAGCTGCACGCCGAATTGGCTGCCATCACCGAGCATCTTGCGGAAGTTGGGCAAGTCCTGCGGCGTGGAAATGATCAGAATCTCGCGCACGCCGGCGAGCATCAGCACCGAGATCGGGTAGTAGATCATCGGTTTGTCGTAGATCGGCAACAGCTGCTTGGACACGCCCAAGGTGATGGGGTGCAAGCGGCTGCCGGAGCCGCCTGCGAGAACAATGCCTTTCATGAATATGGTTCCTTAAAATGTACCAAGGCGTTCGCGCTGGTAACTGCCGTCCTGCACGCGGCGGCACCAGTCGAGGTTATCCAAGTACCACAACACCGTCTTGCGCAGGCCGCTGTCGAAGGTTTCAGTTGGTTTCCAGCCCAGTTCGCGTTCGATCTTGCTGGCGTCGATGGCGTAGCGCAGGTCATGGCCGGGGCGATCGGTCACAAAGCTGATTTGTTCCTTATAAGAGCCCTCGGAACGCGGCTGCAATTCATCGAGCAGCGCGCAAATGCTTTCCACTACATGCAGGTTCTTCTGCTCGTTGTGCCCGCCAATGTTATAGGTCTCGCCGACTTGCCCCGCTGTCACCACGGTTAACAAAGCGCGGGCATGGTCTTCCACATACAACCAGTCGCGCACCTGCTGGCCGTTGCCATAGACCGGCAGCGGCTTGCCATCCAGGGCATTGAGGATCACCAGTGGGATGAGCTTTTCCGGGAAGTGGTAGGGGCCATAGTTATTCGAGCAATTGGTGATCAGCATCGGCATGCCGTAGGTGCGTTGCCAGGCCCGTACCAGGTGATCCGAGGCCGCCTTGCTGGCCGAATAGGGTGAGCTGGGGGCGTAAGGCGTGGT
This sequence comes from Pseudomonas synxantha, assembly GCA_945874835.1. Classification (GTDB taxonomy): domain Bacteria; phylum Pseudomonadota; class Gammaproteobacteria; order Pseudomonadales; family Pseudomonadaceae; genus Aquipseudomonas; species Aquipseudomonas synxantha_B. Next base: position 23,223 of record CAMCJM010000029.1, read on the forward strand.
TTCAGTGAACAGGTCATCGACGCCGTGCAGGTCGCCATACACCTCATCGGTGGAAATATGGTGGAAGCGAAAGGCCGCTTTACGTGCAGGCTCCAGTTGCGACCAGAAGTGGCGTGTGGCTTCAAGCAGCGCGTAGGTGCCGACGATGTTGGTCTGGATAAACGCGGCCGGACCATCAATGGAGCGATCCACATGGGACTCTGCGGCCAGGTGCATGATCGCATCCGGCTGAAACTCGGCCAGAGCCTGGCCCACTGTCGCGCTGTCGCCGATATCGGGCTGCAAAAACTGATAGCGCGGGTTCTCTGCCGCGCTACTGAGCGATTCCAGATTGCCGGCATAGGTCAGTTTGTCGAGGTTGAGCACGTGATGCTCAGTGTTGCTCAGCAGATGACGAATCAGTGCCGAGCCGATAAAGCCGGCTCCGCCGGTGATAACGATACGCATGTGTTTGCACCCGATATGTGCCCTGGAAGAGCCCTGCCACTGATTGGTTAAGCGCGATAGCGCACCGACATACTCACCAGTGACTGTCATTGTCAGTGCTCAAGAGGCCGCAATCTCTGCAGGCCACAAGCACTCACTGAGATCTATATGAATAAGCCCATCGAACAACGTTACCCCAGTGGCCCCGTCATCGTTGGCGAGAAAAAGTCCGGCTGTAAGCATGCCACCCAGCCGTATTACAAGGCCAACACCATCTTCCCTGATGGCCAGGTTAAGGGTTCCACAACGGTTATCCGCCAGGAGCAGCAACCGCATTTCAATGCAGTCACCCCCTGCACCGTTACGCGATGATTTCGGTGACATGGATTGGGTGGAATTCTACGAGCGTAGAATGTAGGTGGTTGCGTCAGATGATGATTAAGGTTCATAAAAGATCCTTTATTTTCTACCTGAATTCAACTCATAAGTGCAACGCTCACCCCTGCATACACTTCGTACGGTGTCTTCCAGCCCAAGCGTTTGCGTGGTCGTAAATTGATCTTCGCAACGACCCGATTCACGCTTTCCACCGTCAGCGCACTGAAGTCACTGCCCT
>CAMCJM010000030.1 GCA_945874835.1 Pseudomonas synxantha
CCGCCCGGTACTTGGGCGCATTTGCGTACCGGTTTAATAGACGTTTCGATCTGAGTACGCTGCATATGCGCCTGCTCGTAGCCGCCACTACCTGCACCCCGCAACCCTTGCGAGAGGTTCGCATGGCTGAACATCATTTCTAATCAGGACGTCTTTTTCATCCACCGAGTGTTTCAGAGTCGTAGCCCGGATGAAATCCGGGAAAGCATTGGGCGAACAACACCGCGCCTCATGACATGCGTACTGCAGATTGGTCGTGGCGAGTGGGCTCAAGCCAACTGCACGTCTTCGGCAGGGACGATCAGGATGCCGGCACGCAAGCCGTTCTTGACCTTTGGATTGGGGAAGATGATGCGCGTGCCGGGTTGATCGACGATCCAGCGGGTGTCACTCAGGTCTTCGGCCAACAGGTAGCCGACCGGCAGCTCGCTGAAGTTTTCCACCTCATTGGGCAGGTGCAACGTGAAAGCGTCGCTGTGCTTGATCACTTCGCGCGAAACGGCAAACAGCGTGAGCCCATCCAGTGAAGGCTCGGCGGTTTCTTCTCGCCCCTCAATCAAGGCGCGCAGTTGCTGCTCAAGCAAATCGAGGTTGACTTGTTGGTTCTGCCCAAACGGCCGCGCCTTACCCAGCTCCAGGGTGAAGGCTTCTGCCCCAAGTTGGGTGTAGGTGTAAGCGCTGAAGGTGATGGAGCTTTTGTTGTGCAGCAGCACGGCTTCAATCCCCGCCACGCTAAGACGCGCCAGTTCGCGCAGGCTGCGCGCGCGCCCTTGTTGAAACGGGTAGAGGGCAAACTGTTCGATTTTCGAGCCACGAATGGCAGTGTGCAGGTCGTAATGCAACCGACTGCGCTCAGGCTTGTTGAAGAAGTTGGCCGCCAAGTGTTCCAGCTCACAGGCGCGCAGTGCCTCGTTGCCGGCGCGCTGATCGTGACGCCCATTGAACAGGCGATTGATGTCCTGCTCGATATAGCGCTCGCCACGGCGCATGGCTTCGGGATTGCCAAACAGGAAAAGAATCCGCGCGCGCGGTTTGAGCTGACAGCGAGCAATGCCTTGCAGCAAGCGCTCCAGTAACTCAATAGGCGCGGTTTCGTTGCCGTGGATACCGGCGGAGAGCAACAGGTCTTGGCCATTGTCGCAGGTCACCGGCGGGGTGACTTCCAGCGCACCTTCGGCCAGCCAACGCAACCGCGTGCCCTCGGGGGTCAACTGAATTTTCAAGGCGGGTTCATGGCCGGCCAGGGTCAGTTCGAGCAGTTTACCGAGGGCAAGCATAGGCATTTCCTCAGCGCGAAGAGACGCGCTTAGTGATTGCAGTCCGGGCCGTGTACGTGGCCGTCTTCGTCTGCCAGATCGGCCGCTTCCATTTCCAGCTCCAGGCTGACCAGATTGGTGGCCAGCGGACGCAGCAGCAGGTTGGCGTATTCGGCGGCCCCCTCTTCTACCTCTACACCAATCATCAACTGGTTGTTGCCTACTTGCTGAAACCAGATTTCCTGACCCTGCCAGATCACGGCAAAGCGTGTGCAGGAGGTTTCCAGCTGGGTGCCATCGGTGTCTTCAAGGATCAGTTGCAGGGCGTCGCTCATTATTAAAAGCTCCAAGCTATAAGCCACAAGCTGCAAGTCAAAGGCGACAAGCTGGCGCTTGAGGCTTGTCGCTTGCCGCTCAGGTCAATTGAAAAGGATAAACCGCGCCTAGTTTAAGGATCTGCGTCAGTTCATCCAAGGCCGTGCGGCACTCGTTAAGTAATTGTGGGTCAGCCAGGTCGTTTTCGCTCAGGCGATCACGGTAGTGCTTGTCGACCCAGAGGTTAAGGGTGTCATACAGGCTCGGCGTCATGATCACGGCCTGATTGACCGCCGCCAACTCGTCTTCTTTGAGGGCTACGCGCAAGCGCAAACACGCTGGGCCGCCGCCGTTTTGCATGCTTTGCTTGAGGTCGAACACTTTGACCTCGCGAATCGGGCCGTTACCAGCCGTCAACTGTTGCAAGTAGTTCCACACATTGGCGTTGTTGCGGCACTCCTCCGGCACGATCAGCAGCATGCTGCCATCGGCGCGACTCAACAGTTGGCTGTTGAACAGGTAGGACTTGATCGCATCCTCCACCGTCACTGCATCACGTGGCACGCACACGGCCTGGAAGTGACCACCACGACGGGCGAGCTTGGCGCGCAGTTCGGCCAGCCCCCTATCGGTGTCGAGGAAGGCGTCCTGGTGATAGAACAGCACCTCGCCATTGCCCACGGCGATAACGTCGTTGTGGAACACGCCTTGGTCAATCACTGCTGGCGTTTGCTGGGCGTAGACCACACCGTCATCGCTCAGGCCATGCAGACGGGCCACCGCCTGCGAGGCTTCCAAGGTTTGCCGCGCCGGATAACGTTGTGGGGCCGGGAAGCGGCTGTCAAAGGCACTGCGACCGAACACGAAGAATTCCACGCCCGCATCGCCGTAACCCTTGCAGAAGCGCGTGTGGTTGGCCGCGCCTTCATCGCCAAACTGAGTAACCGCAGGCAACGCCGCATGATGGGCAAAGTGCTGCTCGTTGGAGAACATCGCGCCCAGTACGCGGCTAGTGGTCGGGTGTTCGATCGAACGGTGGAATTTGCAATTGAGATTGGCCGCGGTGAAATGCACACGGCCATCGGCCGTATCCGCACTTGGGCTTACGGTGCAAGCATTGGCCGTCCACATGCTCGATGCCGAACAGCTGGCGACCAGCAGCGGCATGGCGTCTTTCGCAGCCCTCTGGATCACCTGGGCATCCGTCCCGGTAAAACCCAGGCTGCGCAGCACGGCGACATTCGGACGCTCCTGCGGGGCCAACACGCCCTGTTTGAAGCCCATTTCCATCAGCGCTTTCATTTTGGTCAGGCCTTGCTTGGCCGCTTCTTTCGGGCTGGACCCTGCCTGACTATTGCTCTGCGAGGCGACGTTGCCGTAGGACAGACCACCGTAGTTATGCGTCGGCCCGACCAAGCCATCAAAGTTGACTTCAAATGCAGAAGCGTTGGGTGCTTGGCTCACAGGCTAACTCCGGGTGTCAGGGTGGCAGGCAGGCTCAGGCTGTCGGATTCCAGCGAGGCCACCGGGTAAGCGCAATAATCGGCCGCGTAATAGGCGCTGGCGCGATGGTTACCAGAAGCGCCCACACCGCCAAACGGCGCAGTGCTGGCCGCGCCAGTCAGTTGCTTGTTCCAGTTAACGATACCGGCGCGGCTGTGCAGCCAGAACTGTTCGTAACGCGCCTTGGAGTCGGACAACAGGCCAGCGGCCAAGCCGTACTGGGTGTTGTTGGCCTCGCTGATGGCCGCATCGAAATCGGCGTAGCGAATCACCTGCAGCAGCGGGCCGAAGAACTCTTCATCCGGACGATTGGCCACCTCGGTGACATCAATGATGCCGGGGGTGAGCAAGGCGGCACCCTGCAACGGCTGAGTCATTTCCAGCAGCGGCTTGGCACCCTGTGCCAGCAAATGCTGCTGCGCCTTGAGCAGGTGCTGAGCGGCGGCCAGGGAAATCACCGACCCCATAAACGGCGCAGGTTGCGCGTCAAAACTGCCGACCTTGATACTCGCGGCCACTTCCACCAAACGCTCAAGCAGGCTGTCACCCCAAGCGCCTTGCGGCACCAGCAGGCGGCGCGCACAGGTGCAGCGCTGGCCTGCGGAGATAAAGGCCGACTGGATGATGGTGTACACGGCTGCGTTGAGATCAGCGACCTGATTAACCAGCAGCGGGTTGTTGCCGCCCATTTCCAACGCGAGGATTTTGTCCGGACGACCGGCGAACTGGTTGTGCAGCAGGTTGCCGGTTCGGCTGGAGCCGGTGAAGAACAAGCCATCGATGCCGTCATGCGCGGCCAGGGCCACACCGGTATCGCGCGCGCCCTGCACCAGGTTGAGCACGCCCGCCGGCAGACCGGCTTCGATCCAGCACTTGACGGTCAGTTCGGCGACTTTCGGCGTCAGCTCACTAGGTTTGAACACCACGCAGTTACCTGCCAGCAGCGCCGGGACGATGTGGCCGTTGGGTAGGTGACCAGGGAAGTTGTACGGACCGAATACAGCGACCACGCCATGCGGTTTGTGCCGCAGCACGGCGGTGGCATCGGCCAGTGGGCCGCTTTTCTCACCGGTGCGCTCGCGGTAGCTCTGAATGGAAATGGCCACTTTGTTGACCATGCTGGTGACTTCAGTGGCGGTTTCCCACAGCGGCTTGCCGGTTTCTTCACCGATGCAATGGCCGAGTGCGTCGGCATGCTGCTTAAGGGTCGCGGCAAACTGCTCAAGCACGACAATGCGCTCATCCAGCGAACGCGAGGCCCAAGCTGGGAATGCGCCGCGAGCGGCCTGCACGGCAGCGTCAACCTGTGCGGCGCTGGCAGCCTGGCCTTGCCAGATGGCTTCCTGGCTCACCGGGTTGAGTGATTCCAGGGTTTCGCCCTGGCCTGCATGCCAGGCGCCGGCGATGTAATGAGTGCTCATCTTGTTTTATCACTCCCAGCAAGGTGTAGACCCGGTCTGCGCCGGATCGGCAAATAGAGACAGCGGCGTCGCACAACGTGAGCAAGCAGCCCGTTAGCCGCGAGCGGAAACAGCGACCGCACGCACCTGATCGCCTGCCGACAACTGCAGGCGTTTGGCAGTTTGTGCGTCGACCACCAGAGTGCCAGCGGCCAAACGCGCGGACGCCGCGGTAATCCGGCATTCTTCGCGCTTACGGTTATGGATCAAAAACTGCGGGGCATCATCGCCGGGGGTGCCGATGGCCAGCACCAGCACCTGGCTGTCCTGTACCGCGCGGATTTTCGCGGTTTCGGCTTCGATGGCTGGGCCAGCGTCGAAGATGTCGACATAACCCTGATAACTGAAGCCCTCGCCCTTGAGCATGGCCAGCGCGGGCTCGGTGTCCGGGTGCACGCGGCCGATAATGTTGCGCGCATCCTCCGAGAGAAAGCAGGTGTAGAGCGGGAACTTGGGCATCAGCTCGGCGATAAAGGCCTTGTTGCCCACGCCGGTGAGGTAATCCGCCTGGCAGAACTCCATCTTGAAGAAGTGCCGGCCCAGGCTTTCCCAGAACGGCGAACGGCCCTGCTCATCGGACATGCCGCGCATCTCGGCGATCACCTTGTCGCCAAACAATTCGCGGAACTCAGCGATAAACAGAAAGCGCGCCTTCGACAGCAGGCGGCCATTCAGGCCGCTGCGCTGATCGCTGCGCAAAAACAGCGAACACAATTCGGAGTTGCCGGTCAGGTCGTTGGCCAAAAACAGTGTGGGGATCTGCCGGTGGATGTTCAGCTCTTGCGAGGCGCTCACCGTCAGGCCAACCCGGTAGTTGTACCAAGGCTCGCGCAAGCCGACAGCACCCGCGACAGCGGAAATACCGACCACCTCGCCGTTGTCGTCTTCGAGCACAAACAGGTAGTCGGCATCGGCGCGCACGGCATCACCGCGAAAGGCTTTTTCAGCCCAACCGACGCGGTGCGCCAGGCGCTCTTCGTTGGCCGGCAAGGTGGTCAGGCCAGCACCCGTACTGCGCGCCAACTGAAACAGCGCCGGTAAATCGGCACTGCGAACGGGACGAACAATCATGTGCTACTCCTTAAACCGCCACCAGGCGAACGCTGACGCCTTCGCCGACACCCAAGGCCTCGGCGGCCGCAAAACTCAGGGTCACCGGCTTACCGGGCACCCAATCCAACTCCACCACCACGGCGCGAAAATCCTGCAACTGGCCATTACAGACCAAATACGGCCGCCCGCCTTTAACCGGCTCGTCTTTGTCTGCCGCCAAACGCAGGGGCACCACACGGCTTTGGGCAATCGAGCGAATGCCCGAGGTGCGTGCGTGCAGGGTCGGGCCACCGTCAAAGATGTCGATGTAGTGGTCAGTTTCGAAGCCTTCACGCATCAGGATGTCGAAGCTGATCTGCGCCCGTGGATGCACCTGGCCCATGGCTTCTTGCGCCTCATCCGGCAGCAGCGGCACATAAATCGGGTAATGCGGCATGAGTTCAGCGAGGAAAGTGCGGCTCTTCAAGCCACACAGGCGCTCGGCCTCGGTGTAGTTCATGTCGAAGAAGTTGCGCCCCACGGCATCCCAAAACGGCGAATCACCGGCCTCGTCGCTGTAGCCGACAATTTCCACCACCAGCGCATCGGCGAAGCGCTCGGGATGATTGGCGAGGAACAGCAAACGACCACGCGAGTTGAGCTCCGACCAAGCGGTGTTCACCAGCGGCCGCTCGACGTAGAAGCTGGTCAGCAGGCTGTTGCCAGTGAGGTCGTGACACAGCGAGAGCACGTGGATCTTGTTATGGATCTTCAACTCGCGGGAGTTGTGCACGAAGGTTTCATTACGAAAGCTGTAGAACGGCTCGGAGTAGCCGGCCGAAGCGACGATGCCGGAGCAGCCGACCAGGCGGCCGCTCTCCGTGTCTTCGAGGACGAAGAAGTAGCTTTCTTCGCCGTTGAAGCTGACTTCTGCGGCAAACGAGGCTTCCGAAGCGGCGATCTTTTCGCCCAGACGCTCACTGTCGTCCGGCAGTGAAGTCACACCAACCGGGCTGTCCGCGGCGAGACGCTGCACTTCAGTGAGGTCGGCCATTTGCGCGGGGCGCATCACCAGCATGGTGTCACTCCTTTTGATAAAAGCTCCAAGCAACCCAATACGGGTGGCTCAGAGAAAACCGCAGCAGCGCTGCGGCACACACAGAGACGTGCATCCTTACTGTTTACTCAACCCGTCCGTGGGCCAAGCAAGCCCAGCCTGACGCACCTTAAAAATGGCGCATCAGGCCGGCCATCACGCTTGAGTGAGTTTGGCCACAGCGCGCTCAAAACGCGCCAGACCCTCATCGATATCGGCGTCTTCAACCACCAGGCTCGGGGCGAAGCGCACCACGTCCGGGCTAGCCTGCAGCACCATCACGCCTTCCACCGCAGCGGCGTCGAGAATCGCCTTGGCCTTGCCTTTCCAGGCATCGGACAGAACGGCACCGATCAGCAGACCGAGACCACGCACTTCGCTGAACACGCCGTACTGCTGACCGATCTGCTCCAGCTTGGTTTTGAAACGCTGATGCTTGGCTTTAACGCCAGCCAGCACCTCAGGCGTATTGATCACCTCCATCACCGCCTCACCCACGGCGCAGGCCAGCGGGTTGCCGCCGTAGGTCGTACCGTGAGTACCGACGGCCAGGTGCTTTGCCAGCTCGCTGGTGGTCAGCATCGCGCCAATCGGGAAACCGCCACCCAGGCTCTTGGCGCTGGAGAGGATGTCCGGGGTCACGCCGTAGTGCATATAGGCGAACAGTTCGCCGCTGCGACCCATGCCGCTCTGCACTTCGTCGAATACCAGCAGGGCATTGTGCTGGTCGCACAGTTCGCGGGCGGCTTGCAGATAGGCCAGGTCAGCGGGCATTACCCCACCCTCGCCCTGAATCGGCTCCAGCACCACGGCGCAGGTTTTATCCGACACGGCCGCTTTCAGCGCCTCGATATCGTTATAAGGGATGTGGCTGATTCCCTGAATTTTCGGCCCAAAACCTTCGGAGTATTTCGGCTGACCGCCAACACTCACGGTAAACAGGGTGCGACCGTGGAAGCTGTTGGTTGCAGCAATGATCTCGCACTTGTCTTCGCCGTATTTATCAAACGCCACGCGACGGGCCAGTTTGAACGCGGCCTCGTTGGCTTCAGCGCCGGAGTTGCAGAAGAACACGCGCTCGGCAAAGGTGGCGTCTACCAGTTTCTTGGCCAAGCGCAGGGCCGGCTCATTGGTGAACACGTTGGACACATGCCAGAGCTTGCCGGCCTGCTCGGTCAGCGCGGCCACCAACGCCGGATGGGCATGACCCAGCACGTTAACGGCGATACCACCGGCAAAGTCGATCAGCTCGCGACCGCTCTGGTCCCACACGCGCGAACCTGCACCACGCACAGGGATAAAAGCAGCGGGGGCATAGTTGGGCACCATCACCTGATCAAAATCGGCGCGCTGTACCGGGTGACGATTCACCGGGTCGTGCTGAACGGACATCTGAGCTCTCCTGACAAGGAACACCTGCTGTGCTTAGCAGGCGATGGGAAGGATTGTAGGGACTGATCAGGGGCCGGCATTGCCGCCATGCGACAACTTCTTACAGCGCCAACCCGCAGAAAACCGGCGCTTTCGCAAATGCGACAGAAAGCATCGGGAAGGCGCAGTTTAAATGCAGCCCACCGCCTTGGCTCGGTTTTATCCACGTCAGTAAAAAGGATTTTCGCAGAGGCCTAAATGAGGCGGCTGATCATGCGCTAACGGGGGTTATCAACGGGGCAGGCTCGTGTTCCAACTGCAAAAACTCAATCAGCCGGGCTTTTTGCGTCATGGCGTCCTGATACCCCAACTCAATCAGCTCGCTGCAATAACCGGGCTCGAATAGCAGGTAGCTCAACACCCCAGCGCCGCTGGCGCGGGTCGCCCCCGGCCCACGCAGGAAGAAGCGCAACGCTTTGGGCAATTCATGCCGATGCCGCGCCGCAATCAAATCCAGCGGCTGGCTGGGGGCAATCACCAGCACATCCACCGGCTTGAGCCCCAAACCACGCGGATGCTTCTCGGCGGGAATCAACCGCCCCATCTGGTTCAGCCGCTCGAGTAGCTCGATATCGCTTTCCAGACTGTCAATAAAGGTACTGTTGAGCATGTGCCCGCTGATCTGCGCCAGACTCGGCGGCCGGCTGTGCTGCGGGCGCACCACCGGCACTTGAGCCTGCTGCCCGTCAGTCGGATTACCGCTGACCCCAATCACCAACACCCGCGTCGCCCCCAGATGCAGGGCCGGGCTGATAGGCGCGGACTGCCGCACCGCACCATCGCCGAAGTATTCACGGTTAATTTTCACCGGCGGGAAAATCAGCGGAATCGAAGCACTGGCCAGCAGATGCTCAAGCGCCAGGCGAGTCGGCACACCAACACGACGATGACGAAACCAGGGATCAATGGTGGCGCGGCCTTGATAGAAGGTCACCGCCTGGCCGGTTTCATAACCGAAGGCAGTTACTGCAACGGCGCGCAGTTGCCGGTGGCGTACTGCGCCGGCAATGCCGGTAAAGTCCAACTCACGCCTGAGCAACTCAGCCAAAGGCGAGCTGTCGAGCAGCGCCACCGGTGCCTCCCCGCCAATCCCAAGCAGGCTATGCCCAACAAAGCGGGCGGCTTGACGCAACACGCCTGGCCAATCGCTGCGGTACACCTGATGGGTATGAAAGCCCTGCCAAACGCCGGTCAGTCGACGCACCGCTTCAGTGAAGTGCAACGCGCCACAGGCCAGGCCCACGGCATTGATGGCGCCGGCCGAGGTGCCGACGATCACCGGGAAAGGATTTTGCGCGGCATCCGGCAGCAGGTCGGCAATCGCCGACAGCACACCCACCTGATAGGCCGCACGTGCGCCGCCACCGGAGAGAATCAGCCCGGTAACCGGCTGGCTGGCTGAAGCGGTGTACGGCATAGGCTTTTCCCTATTGTTTTAGCCAGTATAGGAGCCTACCAGGCGCACACGAAACCATCAGGTGCCAAGAAAACCCATTTACGCGAGCTACCCGCCAATTTGATGGCGGACCAAATCAGAAACTAACGCTTCGCCCGATATAACTTCGGCTCGCCCTCAGGCCGCGTCTTGAAGCGCCGATGCGCCCACAGGTACTGCTCAGGACATTGGCGAATGGCATGCTCAACCCACTGATTGATGCGCAGGCAATCCGCCGCTTCGTCATCAGTCGGAAAGTTATCCAGCGGCGGATGCACCACCACTCGGTAACCCTGACCGTTAGGCAACCGCTGCTGGGTAAAGGGGATGACCCTGGCGCGCCCCATGCGGGCAAACTTGCTGGTAGCGGTCACGGTAGCGGCCTGCACGCCGAACAGTGGCACAAAGATGCTGCGCTGTGCGCCGTAGTCCTGGTCTGGGGCGTACCAAACCACGCCACCTGCACGCAACAACTTGAGCATGCCACGCACCTCATCGCGCTCGATTACGCCGAGTAGCCGCTGCTCACGACCACAACGCTGCACATAATCAAACAACGGATTTTTGTGCGATCGGTACATCCCGTACATACCCTGGGCCATACCGAGCAGGCCGCCCCCCATCTCCAGCGTGGTGAAATGCAGCGCCATTAAGATTACGCCTTGGCCATCAGCCTCGGCCTGACGCAGATGTTCCAGTCCTTCGATGCTGCCCAGGCGGCGCAACCGCTCCGCCGGCCACCACCAGGCCATGGCCATTTCAAAAAAAGTGACACCGGTCGAAGCGAAGTTTTCCTTTAACAGCGCTTTGCGCTCGGCAGCAGGTATCTGCGGGAAACACAGCGCCAGATTGCGCGCCGCGATTTTGCGTCGCGAGCGGGCCAGTCGATACATCACGCTGCCCAGGCCGCGCCCCAGCACCAGCAATACCCTGTAAGGCAACTGCGCAATCAGCCACAGCAGCCCCAAGCCCAACCACAACAGCCAGAAACGCGGGTGCAGGAAATACATTTGAAAAACAGGCCGATCCATAACACAGGTCCGAGGCGCGCAATAAAGCGCGGCATTCTAACAGGTGTTGCGCACCACCCGGTTTCGCGGCGCAACTTGCGAGCGCGCAGCGTTCTCGCTATAAGTCCGGCTTACTTTTCCCCAGTGTCTAAATAAGGGCCGCATCAGGCAGACCATGAGCCAAGCTGATCTCCTCGAGCAAGACCCCGTATTCCAGCTAAAAGGCAGCATGCTGGCCATCACCGTGATGGAGCTGGCGCACAACGACCTTGAACGCCTGGACCGCCAGCTCAGTGAAAAAGTTGCCCAAGCCCCGGCCTTCTTCAGTAATACCCCGCTGGTACTGGCCTTGGATAAGTTGCCAGAAGGTGAAGGCGAGCTGGGTCTGGCCGAGCTGATGGCCGTGTGCCGTAAGCATGGCCTGCGCACCCTGGCCATTCGCGCCAATCGCGAAGCCGACATCAGCGCCGCCGACGCGCTGGATTTGCCGGTACTGCCGCCATCCGGCGCACGTGAACGGCTGATCGAACTGGCCCCAGCAAAACCGGCAAAACCAGTCGAACCTGAAGTCAAACCCACGCGCATCATCACCACTCCGGTGCGCGGCGGCCAACAGGTGTACGCCCAGGGCGGCGATTTGATCGTGCTGGCCCCAGTCAGCGCCGGCGCGGAACTGCTCGCCGACGGCAATATCCATGTTTACGCACCCATGCGCGGCAGGGCACTGGCCGGAATCAAGGGCAACCTGAGCGCACGTATTTTTTGCCAGCAGATGGGCGCCGAGTTGCTTTCCATCGCGGGACAGTACAAGGTCGCCGAAGACCTGCGCCGCGACCCGTTATGGGGCCAGGCGGTGCACGTCAGCCTGTCCGGTGACGTGTTGAACATCACCCGCCTTTAACGGATACTGCCGCCACTTTTCAAACAGGGCAGCCGGAAGCCTGAAATTGGCCACGGAACCTGCGTTTTCTCTACATTTTGGGGTGAATCACCTTGGCCAAGATCCTCGTAGTTACGTCCGGCAAAGGTGGCGTCGGTAAAACCACCACCAGCGCTGCCATCGGTACCGGTCTCGCCCTGCGCGGCCACAAGACAGTCATCGTCGACTTCGACGTCGGCCTGCGTAACCTCGACCTGATCATGGGTTGCGAGCGCCGCGTGGTGTACGACTTCGTCAACGTGGTCAACGGCGAAGCGACCCTGTCCCAAGCCCTGATCAAAGACAAACGCTTAGAAAATCTCTACGTGCTGGCCGCCAGCCAGACGCGTGACAAAGATGCCCTGACCCAGGACGGCGTCGAAAAAATCATTAATGAGCTGCGCGAAAACTTCGAATACGTGGTCTGCGACTCGCCGGCCGGTATCGAAAAAGGCGCGCATTTGGCCATGTACTTCGCCGATGAAGCGATTGTCGTGACCAACCCGGAAGTGTCGTCGGTACGTGACTCCGACCGCATGCTCGGCCTGCTGGCGAGCAAATCGCGCCGCGCCGAGAAAGGCGAAGAGCCGATCAAAGAACACCTGCTGCTGACCCGCTACAACCCGGAGCGCGTGATCAAAGGCGAAATGCTCGGCGTGGAAGACGTCGAAGAAATCCTCGCCATCCGCCTGCTCGGCGTGATCCCTGAGTCGCAAGCCGTGCTCAAAGCCTCTAACCAGGGCGTGCCGGTGATTCTTGATGACCAGAGCGATGCAGGCCAGGCTTACAGCGACGCGGTTGACCGCCTGCTGGGCAAGGAAGTGGCACACCGATTCCTCGATGTGCAGAAGAAGGGATTCATGCAACGCCTGTTTGGAGGTCGTGAATGAACATTTTTGACTTCTTTCGTGAACGCAAGAAAGAAACCACCGCATCGATTGCCAAAGAGCGCCTGCAAATCATCGTCGCCCACGAGCGCGGCCAGCGCAGCCAGCCGGACTACCTGCCGGCCCTGCAGCAAGAACTGGTCGAGGTGATCCGCAAGTACGTCAACATCGATTCGGATCAGGTGCAGGTAGCACTGGAAAACCAGGGCAGCTGTTCCATTCTGGAGCTCAACATCACCCTGCCGGATCGCTGAAAGTACAAACCGTAGGGTGGGTTAGCGGCGCGATACGCCGCTCACCCAGGCAGCACCGGATTGATGCGCCGCGTAACCCACCAAAGAGCTAGCCAATGTAGCGCTGATGGTGGGTTACGGCGCTCTGCAGATCCAATCGCTTTCGCGTTTGTGGCATGGCGCCTAACCCACCCTACGCGATCGTTGTCGGCCAAAAGCATCGCCAGCAAGCTGGCTCCTACAGGACATTCCCAATAATCGGCGACCGAGGTCGCCGATTGCATTTCCCGGATCCCCCATGCCGCTAAGCCAAGTCAAAATCCTCCACCAGGACGCCGCCCTGCTGGTGATCAACAAACCCACCCTGCTGCTCTCGGTGCCCGGCCGAGCCGAAGACAACCGCGATTGCCTGGTCACCCGCCTGCAGGAAAACGGCTACCCGGAAGCGCGCATCGTCCATCGCCTGGATTGGGAAACCTCGGGGATCATCGTCCTCGCCCGTGACCCAGACAGCCACCGCGAACTGTCGCGCCAGTTTCACGACCGCGAAACCGAAAAAGCCTACACCGCCCTGTGTTGGGGCCAGCCTGAACTGGACAGCGGCAGCATCGACCTGCCGCTGCGCTACGACCCGCCGACCAAACCGCGCCACGTGGTCGACCACGAACTGGGCAAACACGCGCTGACCTACTGGAAAGTGCTGGAACGCCACGCCGAGCATTGCCGCGTGGAACTCACCCCCATCACCGGCCGCTCTCACCAGCTACGCGTGCACATGCTGTCCATCGGCCATCCGCTGCTCGGCGACGGTCTGTACGCCCACGAACAAGCCCTCAACGCCTACCCGCGCCTGTGCCTGCACGCCAGCATGCTCAGCCTGACCCACCCACAGACGGGCGAACGCATGCGCTTCGAGTGCCCCGCACCGTTCTGATCATCTGTTTATCGACCTCGTAGCCCGGATGAAATCCGGGGGCATCGCTACAGCCAGAAAAACGTTCCCGGATTGCATCCGGGTTACTGTCACGCCTGCTTACGCGGCCAGATCAGGGTAAAGCAGGCACCGCCCAGGGCTTCGCTGCGGCTGATCTGCGCGCGACCGCTGTGCCAGTAGGTGATGCGGCGCACGATGGACAGGCCCAGGCCATGCCCGCCAGACGCACGGGTGCGGCTGTCGTCTAGACGCAGGAAGGGGGTGAATATCCGCTCCCAGGCCTCTTCCGGCACGCCCGGGCCATCATCTTCGACATCCAGGCGGCAACGCTGCGCTCCCACCTGATAGCTGATACGCACCCGTGATTCAGCATGGCGCATGGCGTTGCTCACTAGGTTTTGCAGGGCGCGATGCAGGTAGCGCAACTCGGCTTCCACCCACGCGCCGCTGCCGTCGAGCGCATCCCGCGAGGGGCCGTGCTCAACCGTCACACTGGCGCGCAGGGGGGGCCAGTTCGGTGATTACTTGCTCGATCAACTCAGCCAGATCGACCTGCTGGAAGTTCAGGGCCGGCGCGCCCTGCTCCAGACGCGCATAGGTGAGCATTTCATCGACCAGCTTATCGAGGTCTTGGATGTCGCTGTCCATGCCGTCCATATACTTACGCCGCGCGGCTTCGTTAGGCGCATCACCGATCATTTCCAGCCCGAAGCGCAAACGCGCCACCGGCGTGCGCAGTTCATGGGACACCGCGCGGACCATTTCGCGCTGAATACTCAGCGAACGCTGCAAATGCTCAGCCATGGCGTTAAACGCCGCCGCCAGCCGCCCGACTGAATCAGAACCACGGGTCGGCACGCGGGCATCCAGGCGGCCACTGGCGATGCGCGTGGCTGCGCCTTCTAGGTCACTCAAACGCTGTTCCAGCGGGCGCACCAAGAGGTAAACCATCAAGCCGATCAGGCTCAGCCCCAGCGCGCCAATCAATACCAACCATTGCACCGGGTAAGGGTTCATCTGATACAGCGGGCCGATTTCCAGCACCCAGGGCGTATCAACAATGCCGGAGAACACATGGATGCTGTCGCCGCCTCGGCCCAAGGCCATTACCGTGTCGCCTTCATCCACGCGGCGGCGCTGATCCGGGTCGAGATCGGCCTGATCCAGCCGCACCAGGCGCAGGTCAAAACCGAACTGCTTGTCTTCTTTGAGTGCCCTGAGCCGACGCGGCTGCTCGTCCCAGGGATAACGCACCAACTCATCAATCAACAAAAAACTGGTGGCACGGGCCAACTGTTCGCTGACTTGTTGCACATCGGCCACCAGCAATAACGGTTGCTCACTCAACTGGCTGAAAATCCGCGCCTGATGCGGCCCGGTTTGCGCCACCAGCACCTGGCCGCGACGCAGGCTACCGCGCATGCGACCGTCCAGCTTGGCATCATCCAACGCCTCAATGCGCAGCGGCACCCCGAGCAAACGCCCCCAGACCGCTACCGCGCGCCGCCGCTCAACGTCGATCATCGGCGACAGGTTATCGGCCATTAAACGGAAAGTGCCCTGCGCCAAACGCTCGCGGTATTGGTCCACCCGCACATCATTGAGCAACTGCAAAGCACCGACGCCCAGCAGCGCCACCAGCACCAGCACCGCCAGCATGCTGGCGTAGATGCGCAGGAAGATTGAGTTCACCAGCAGCCCCCCACGCCGCTCACACCATTGCCTCGGCCGCTTCTGCAACAAACAGATAGCCCTTACTGCGCACGGTTTTGATCAAACGCGGATGCATGGGGTCGTCACCGATTTTCGGGCGAATACGTGAGATGCGCACATCAATAGAGCGGTCCTGGCCGTCGTACTCGATGCCGCGCAAGGCATTGAAAATCTCCTCGCGAGAGAGGATGCGCCCGGCGTTGGAGGTCAGCAGCCAGAGCAGGTCGAACTCGGCGCTGGTCAGCTCAATGGCCTGCTCGCCCAGCCAGGCTTCGCGCATGGCGTTGTCGACCACCAATGGGCCAAACTGCAAACGCCGACGCTCGCTGGCTGCCTGCACCACATTGCCCTCCATGCGCCGCAACAAGGCCCGAATGCGCGCCAATAAAACCCGTGGGCGCACGGGTTTGCACACGTAATCGTCCGCGCCCATTTCCAGGCCCAGCACCTGATCCATGTCGTCAGTTCGCGCAGTGAGCATCAAAATCGGCCCCTCGTACTGCCCGCGCACCTTGCGACAAATCGACAAGCCGTCTTCGCCCGGCAGCATCAGGTCGAGCACCACCAAATCCGGCTGCTCGCGCACAATACGTGCAGCGGCTTGCGCACCATCCATCTCGATAGCGACGCTCAAGCCATTGCTTTGCAAATAATCACGGGGCAACTCGGCCAAGCGCTGATCGTCTTCGACAATAAGAATGTGCCACGACTGCTGCTCCACAACTAACTCCCCAGAACTGCTCACCTGGCCACAATGGCGTCGGCATTGTAGCAACGCGCCCTGTGCGGCGCTGCCCTTACACCGGCGTTTTAAGCCTGTGGCGCAGCCCTAAAAAACATGCGAAAACGCGCCACCAGAGCAGACCGCGCCGGCCGGTAAAAAGACTACATATTGTGTTTATCTGATTGACTAAAAAAACACTTTGAGAATGGCTAAAAAAGCGCACACCACGACGACGAACGGTTTACCGGGGACAACGCCAGCAACTACGCGGCCTTGCGAAAGTTACCCCAAAGTAACCCACAGCTTTATCCACAGGCGCGGCAGATTTATCAACTTGCCTTCACCCCTACACCGCACTATCTTGTATCCCCAGCGCGACAAACACCTACATATTGGGTTTTAGCACAAAGAATCACACAAGCACATTTGCCCTAAAACAGTCCAGACAGCGGACTGAAAAAGTGCAAAAAATAGCTTAGATGGGCGCTTGAGCATCACCGATCCAGATCAGGCTGCTCACCCGCCAGAAGAGCGAGGATGCCTTGATCAGCGCAGGCCGTACCACACGACTGGCCACAACATCTAGTGGTACAGATCGAACGCCTGTACAAGACTTGAAGAGCCAGGAAGGCGCTTAGTCGTACCTTACCTGCCCAGATTGCAAGTCCCGAACGAACGGTACACGTGCTGTTCGCGCGGCGTTGTTGAAATGGAATGAACGACGGTACGGCGCACTGATCAACTGTTCAGCGCCCCTCTAAAATCGAGAAAAACGGAGACTTTCATGCACACCGACACCCCTCGCGAGAACACGCTGGCCAACGCGCCGCAGGCCAACGACGACAACCAGTCCCTGAGCGCCACCGCGCCGGGTCAACTGCGGGTGATCAAGCGTAACGGCACCGTGGTGCCGTACACCGATGACAAGATCACCGTTGCCATCACCAAGGCCTTTCTCGCGGTTGAAGGCGGCACCGCAGCCGCTTCGTCGCGCATTCATGACACCGTCGCCCGTTTGACCGAACAAGTCAGCGCTACCTTTAAGCGCCGTATGCCGTCCGGCGGCACCATCCACATCGAAGAAATTCAAGACCAGGTCGAACTGGCCCTGATGCGCGCTGGCGAGCAGAAAGTTGCCCGCGACTACGTGATCTACCGTGAATCGCGCAGCCAGGCACGCAAAAGCGCCGCCGTCGATGTCGCCCAGCCGCACCCAAGCATCCGCGTCACCCACCTCGACGGCAGCGTTGCGCCGCTGGACATGGGCCGCCTGAACACCATCGTCACCGAAGCCTGCGAAGGTTTGGCTGAAGTGGACGGCGAGCTGATCCAGAAAGAAACCCTGAAGAACCTCTACGACGGCGTGGCACAAAGCGACGTCAGCACCGCCCTGGTGATGACCGCGCGCACCCTGGTTGAGCGTGAGCCGAATTACAGCTACGTCACCGCGCGCCTGCTGATGGACAACATCCGCGCCGAAGGCCTGGGCTTCCTCGGTGTCGCCACCAGCGCCACCCACCACGAGATGAGCGAGCTGTACGCCAAGGCCCTGCCCGCTTACATCGCCAAAGGTATTGAGTTCGAACTGCTCAACCCGGTACTCGCCACCTTCGACCTGGAAAAACTCGGCCAGGCGATCAACCACGAGCGCGACCAGCAGTTCACCTACCTCGGCCTGCAGACCCTCTACGACCGCTACTTCATCCACAAAGACGGCACCCGTTTCGAACTGCCGCAAGTGTTCTTCATGCGCGTGGCCATGGGCCTGGCGATTGAAGAGCAGCAAAAAGAAGAGCGCGCCATCGAGTTCTACAACCTGCTCTCCAGCTTCGACTACATGGCCTCCACGCCCACCCTGTTCAACGCCGGCACCCTGCGCCCGCAACTGTCTTCGTGCTACCTGACCACCGTGCCGGACGACCTGGGCGGCATCTACGACGCCATCCGCGACAACGCCCTGCTGAGCAAATTTGCCGGCGGCCTGGGCAACGACTGGACGCCCGTGCGCTCCCTGGGCGCCTACATCAAAGGCACCAACGGTAAATCGCAAGGCGTGGTGCCGTTCCTCAAAGTGGTCAACGACACCGCTGTTGCAGTCAACCAGGGCGGCAAGCGCAAAGGCGCGGTGTGTGCCTACCTGGAAACCTGGCACATGGACATCGAAGAGTTCATCGAACTGCGTAAAAACACCGGTGACGACCGTCGCCGCACGCACGACATGAACACCGCCAACTGGATCCCAGACCTGTTCATGAAGCGCGTCTTCGACGACGGCAAGTGGACCCTCTTCAGCCCGTCCGAAGTGCCAGACCTGCACGACCTGACCGGCAAAGCCTTCGAAGAGCGCTACGAGTATTACGAAGCCCTGATCGAGTACGGCAAGATCAAGCTGCACAAAACCATTCAGGCCAAAGACCTGTGGCGCAAAATGCTCTCCATGCTGTTTGAAACCGGCCACCCATGGCTGACCTTCAAAGACCCGTGCAACCTGCGCAGCCCGCAGCAGCACGTAGGCGTGGTGCACAGCTCCAACCTCTGCACCGAGATCACCCTGAACACCAACGCCGATGAAATCGCCGTGTGCAACCTGGGCTCCGTCAACCTGCCGAACCACATCGTCAACGGCAAGCTCGACATCGCCAAGCTGGAAAAGACCATCAAGGTCGCCGTGCGCATGCTCGATAACGTCATCGACATCAACTACTACTCGGTGCCGCAAGCGCGTAATTCCAACTTCAAGCACCGTCCGGTGGGCCTGGGCATCATGGGCTTCCAAGACGCCCTGTACCTGCAACACATCCCTTACGGTTCGGACGCTGCCATCGAGTTCGCCGACAAGTCCATGGAAGCGGTCAGCTACTACGCCATCCAGGCCTCCTGTGACCTGGCCGACGAGCGCGGCGCGTACTCCACCTTCGACGGTTCGCTGTGGAGCAAAGGCATTCTGCCGCTCGACTCGCAGCAGATCCTCATCGAGCAGCGCGGCCAGAAGTACATCGACGTTGACCTGGCCGAGTCCCTCGACTGGGCTCCAGTGCGCGCCCGTGTGCAGAAAGGCATCCGCAACTCGAACATCATGGCCATCGCACCGACCGCCACCATCGCCAACATCACCGGCGTGTCGCAGTCGATCGAACCGACCTACCAGAACCTCTACGTGAAATCGAACCTCTCGGGCGAATTCACCGTGATCAACCCGTACCTGGTTCGCGACCTCAAAGCTCGCGGTCTGTGGGATTCGGTAATGATCAACGACCTCAAGTACTACGACGGTTCCGTGCAGCAGATCGAGCGCATCCCGCAAGAACTGAAAGACCTCTACGCCACCGCGTTTGAAGTCGACACCAAGTGGATCGTCGACGCCGCCAGCCGTCGCCAGAAGTGGATCGACCAGGCGCAGTCGCTGAACCTCTACATCGCCGGTGCATCGGGCAAGAAACTCGACGTGACCTACCGCATGGCTTGGTACCGTGGCCTGAAAACCACCTACTACCTCCGTGCCCTGGCCGCGACCAGCACCGAGAAGTCGACCATCAACACCGGCAAGCTCAACGCCGTGTCCAATGGCGGCATCGACGAAGGCTACAGCGCAGCTCCGGCCAAAGCCCCGGAAGTGGAAATGAGCGCAGGCCCAGCTCCAGTACCCAAGGCCTGTGCCATCGACGAACCAGACTGCGAAGCCTGCCAGTAAGGTGTTCGGCAGCGCGCGGATCTGAGCGGCATTCGCGGCGTTACCTGCCGGAGCGGCCCCCATCACGTACATGCGTACGCTCAGGGGCTCCACTCCAGCAGGTGCCTAGCGACTACTCGCTCAGCTACACGCTCGACTGTCGAGCAAAAGCCAAAGCAAAAACACAGTTCTAAAGCAACACACGTTCAGTCCCCTCTCCCGCTTGCGGGAGACGACTGCAAGGATGCAGGGGGTAGGGCGACGCAGGATGCCAAAGCCGAGGGTTAGGGAGAGGGCAAAAGCTCTCCCACTAATTACCAACCCCCGCCCTACGCGGCGTGGGCTTCAGGGCAACGGCCAGTCATTAGAGCCACCCTGACCAGCGGTACACGTTTCACCCTTGCGCGTATTACGCAACGGAACATAATCAGAACTATATGTATATCCATACAGGCCGGCAATTTTACCGGCCCGCAAGCAGGAGCCAAGCCATGCTGAGCTGGGATGAATTCGACAAGGAAGACGGCGCAGACGCCGCCGTAGCAAACAAAGCCACTGCCCAACTGGCAGACATGAACATCGACAAGCTCGACCACGCGGGTGGTGCCGCCGCCCTTGAAGCCCGCGCCGTAGTCGCCAGCGACAGCGCCGCCGTGGCCCGCGCCAAAGCTGCGCTCGACCAACTCGACATCGCCGAAGGCCTGGCCGAACTGGAAGGCGCCTCCGCCCGCGTCGCGGTCGACGAGAAGCGCATGATCAACTGCCGCGCCGACCTCAACCAGCTCGTACCCTTCAAATACGACTGGGCCTGGCAGAAGTACCTGGATGGCTGCGCCAACCACTGGATGCCGCAAGAAGTAAACATGAACGCGGACATCGCGCTGTGGAAAACCCCGGATGGCCTGACCGACGACGAACGTCGTATCGTCATGCGCAACCTCGGCTTCTTCTCCACCGCCGACAGCCTGGTTGCCAACAACCTGGTGCTGGCCGTGTACCGCCTGATCACCAACCCCGAGTGCCGCCAGTACATCCTGCGCCAGGCCTTCGAAGAAGCGATCCACACCCACGCCTACCAGTACTGCATCGAATCGCTGGGCATGGACGAAGGCGCGATCTTCAACATGTACCACGAGATCCCATCGGTGGCTAAGAAGGCCGCCTGGGGCCTCAAGTACACCCGTTCGATCTCCGACCCAACCTTCAACACCGGCACGGTTGAAACCGACAAAGAACTGCTGCGCAACCTGATCGCCTACTACTGCGTACTGGAAGGCATCTTCTTCTATTGCGGCTTCACCCAGATCCTCTCCATGGGCCGCCGCAACAAAATGACCGGCGTCGCCGAGCAGTTCCAATACATCCTGCGTGACGAGTCCATGCACCTGAACTTCGGCATCGATGTGATCAACCAGATCAAAATCGAAAACCCACACCTGTGGGATGCCAGCATGAAGGACGAAGCAACCCAGATGATCCTGGAAGGCACCCAACTGGAAATCGAATACGCCCGCGACACCATGCCGCGCGGCGTACTGGGCATGAACGCCGCGATGATGGAGGACTACCTCAAATTTATCGCCAACCGTCGTTTGACTCAGATTGGTTTGAAGGAAGAGTACCCGGGTACGACTAACCCGTTCCCATGGATGAGCGAGATCATGGATTTGAAGAAAGAGAAGAACTTCTTCGAAACGCGGGTTATTGAGTATCAGACAGGTGGGGCGTTGAGCTGGGATTGACGTTATACATCCGCCATACCAGTAGACAACAAAAAAAGCCCTGATTAAGTCAGGGCTTTTTTGTTCAAAATTTTCAATCTTTAATCAATTTTGCCTTATCGATCTTCCCCATCAAATAAGATGTAAGGCTCAATATATTAAGACAATCAACATCCGAAAATATGGAAGGAACAACGGAATCTATTGGCGCGTGATTCATAGGGTTTCTAAACCCACTTACGAGCCCCCTAGACATGGCCTGCTGCCCCTCCTGCAAGTTCTTCCCTGTCGCAGTAGTAATATCACTGATATGCAAACACGGATTATTGGTAAATGCCCTGCCAACCAAATCATTAGCATCTTCGGTTCGCCCTGTAAGCGTACGAATATGTTCAAGATAAATTTTTACTGCTTGATCAGCCGCCTGCCCATACTGTCTATTTTGATAATAGGCTCGAACGCGCTCCCGGAGATTGTCATTCAGATAACGCCAATGCAACTGAGGATACTCAGGCACTATTTTATGCAAAGCTTTTATAATCGGAGTAAATTTTTCAAGCGCGTCTTCAGCACTAAGCATATTCAATATATCCGACGTATGCTCTTTAACGTCATCCGGCATAGTAGACATCCAAAAGTCAGTATCTATACCAGTTGCCTCCTCAAAATCTTTATCTTTTTTCTTTTTCCGCTGCTCACGCCAACTCGCATTAACTTTCGAAATCATTTCCGACAGGAAAAATCGAAATTTCCTCATCTCATCGTTATCCCAGTTAATAGACTGCCTATTAGTTGAAATAACATCTTCAGGAAGAAGATCAATAAAGTCAGCCTGAATCCAACCCGTAAGATATTGAAAGAAATGACTCGACGTACTATTAGAAAAAAACTCAGGCATATTTACTAATTTCCCTCGAGAAAAAAGAGCCCCCCCCTCAGCCCTGAATTTGGCTTTATCGGTGTTGACGCCGTATAGAAAAATCCTTTAATCTTTCCAAAAAATTTACTTCCCTCTGGTACTAATTTTTCCAAATCCCACTCAAACTCTTTTGTGAAATTTGAATATCTGCGCGCATTATCAACGACAACACTCCCCCCGTCGCTCCCGGTCAAAACTATTTCAAAACCGTCATCAACAATAAATATTTTTGAAAGACTATCCGCGAGCCCAGCTATATCAAAAGGACTTTGTCTTTTCAGCTCTGAAAATTTAATTATCGTCCCATTGGGCCTATTAACCGGTTCATCAACAAGCTCTGCACGAGGGTTATAGCTACCCTCCGCATTCATTAATTCATCCCAGTTAATAACAAACCTATTTCTCAGTCCGTTGCAAATCGTATCAACGGTGATAATTTTAGAAAGCCCGAAAAGAGCCAACTTACCTAAACCTTTTTTACCTGTCGGCAGTCGCTCAAACTTTGTAGTGCGCTTATCTCCATCCTCCTTTCGTCGATTCCGCCCAATAACCAAAAACTTATTCTGGATATCATCAGCACTCATGCCGTGACCGCTATCCATCACCTGAATCGAAACAGGCTTGCCATTATGCTCATGAAATTTAAGTTCTACTCGAGACGCATCCGCGTCATAAGCATTAGAAATAAGCTCCACTAGTGCAGGCGGTAGTGTTGAGTACATTCTAACGCCAAGATGCTCAATAGTTCGAGGATCGAATTTCATCTCATACTGGCTAGCCATATCAATCTCATCCATTAGACAAACGAAGACAAATGCTTCTTAAACTGTAAAGCGTGTCTTTTTATGAACTCAGGAGGAAGAGCATTCCCGATCATTAAAGCGACAGAGTCTTTACCTTTCTCTAAAGAAAATTTATATTTCTTGGGAAACGTCTGTAGCAGTGCAGCCTCTCTAAGAGTAATTGCACGATTTTGTTGCGGATGTAGGAAACGCCCTTTCGATGGACTAATGCAACCACCAGTGA
>CAMCJM010000031.1 GCA_945874835.1 Pseudomonas synxantha
GCGCCACGTCGTGGAGTGCCTGTTCGGCAAACTGAAGCATTACCGGCGGATTGCTACGCGTTTTGAGAAAAAGGCCAGTCATTTCAAGTCTATGCTGGCCTTCGCTGCAACCCTGTTGTGGCTCCGCTGATACGTCAACAGAACCTAAGTATTTATCTCGGTCTGGGTCAAAATGACGGTTGCCATGCAGGAAGTCGAAGGCCTGGCAGATAGCAGTGAAAAAATCGGCTCGGTTCTGGAAGTGATTCGTTCAATTGCCGAGCAAACCAACCTGCTCGCACTGAACGCCGCCATTGAGGCCGCGCGCGCGGGCGAAGCTGGTCGCGGCTTTGCAGTTGTAGCTGACGAAGTACGCAACCTTGCCAAGCGCACACAAGATTCTGTCGAAGAAATCCGCCAGGTGATCGAAGGCCTGCAGAGCGGTACCAAAGAAGTGGTCAGCACCATGCACAGCAGCCACCGCCAAGCCCAAGGCAGCGTCGGCCAGGTAGAGCAAGCTGTAGCGGCACTGCAGCGCATCAGCCAGGCGGTGAGTGTGATCACCGACATGAACCTGCAAATTGCCAGTGCTGCCGAAGAGCAAAGCTCAGTCGCAGAGGAGATTAACCGCAACGTTGCATCGATCCGCGATGTGACCGAGTCGATTTCAAGCCAGGCCGAACAGTCAGCCAAAATCAGCCAAGGGTTGAATAAATTGGCTAATCATCAGCAGAGCTTGATGGATCAGTTTAAGGTCTAGTCATAATTAATGGCGTCATCGGCGTATTGCCCTGGCGTCCTCTTCCTTGAAGCGCAGATTAGCCACCACTAATCTGCGTTTTTTATTTGGTGAGGTGCCACATGCTTAATTTTGCTCTTGTCGCAGGTTCAAGCCGGAACAACAGCCAATCCGGCAAGGTGGCGCGCTTTCTGCGCCAGCGTCTGATTCAGTTGGGCTGCACAGATGACCGGCAAAGCTGTGTCATCGATTTAGGGCTCGCCCCCCTGCCCCTGTGGCCTGCTGAAGACATGGGGCCTTGGGCGCTTTACAGCAAACAGTTGGCTGCAGCCGATGCGCTGGTGATCATTTCGCCAGAGTGGAACGGCATGGCCTGCCCGGCCATCAAGAATTTTTTTATATACGCCAGCAAGGCGGAGCTGGCGCATAAGCCCGGTTTGTTGGTCGGCGTTTCTTCTGGCATCGGCGGTGCTTACCCGATCAGTGAGTTACGCGCGTCTAGCGCTAAGAACTGCCGCCTCTGCTACCTGCCCGAGCATCTGATTGTGCGTAACGTCGAGAAGGTACTCAACACCCCCCAACCCAGCCATGAAGACGACCAACGCCTGCATGCGCGTGCTGATTATGCGCTGGACATTCTCGTCAAGTATGCCGAAGCCTTGCGCCCAGTTCGCGCGGCTATTGATATGGCCAATCCGGCGTTCGCCAACGGTATGTGATGCTCATTGCAAGCGTGCTTTTGCCACTTAAGCACGCTTAGCAGGCAGGTTGATCTGCACACACAGCCCGTCCAAAGCGCTGTCGCTCAGCTCTAATGTACCGCCCCAAGCATCGACAATGTCACGCACAATCCCCAAGCCGAGGCCATGCCCCGCCACTTGCTCATCTAATCGGCTGCCCCGGCTGAGTACGTCCTGACGCCGCTCTGGCTCAATGCCCGGGCCGTCGTCGTCAATACACAAGGTGTATCCATCCGCGCTTGAACTCACGCTCAGTTGCACGCGGCTATCCGCCCATTTGCAGGCGTTATCCAACACGTTACCGAGTAACTCCAACACGTCTTCCCGGTCCCAAGGCAAGCGCAGTTGCCCCGGTGCATGCCAATCCAGTTGCAGGTGACGACCATGAATCATTGTCAGCGTGGCAAACAAACCGGGTAATTCATTGGCGCAATCGAAATGCGCGCCTGGAAGCACCTCACCTGCCAATTTGGCCCGACCTAATTCACGGGCAATACGCTGTTCGATTTGTTTAAGTTGCTGATTAAGGCTGTCGTGTAGATCCGGTATCCGCTTGAGTTCTTCACGGCTGGCCAGGCTGACTAATACGGCCAGTGGCGTTTTCAAGGCATGGCCCAGGTTTCCCAGTGCGTTGCGCGAACGTTTGAGTGTTTCTTCTGTGTGGCTAAGCAGGTGGTTGATCTGCGCTACCAAGGGCTCCAGCTCAAGCGGGACGTTCTGATCGAGTTGATTGCGCTGCCCCTGTTGCAGCTGCTTTAACTGCTGACGGGTCATTTCCAACGGGCGCAGCGCTCGGCTGACGATCACGCGTTGCAGCAACAAAATAAGTACCAATGCAGCCAATCCCAGACCAAGCCCCACTTTCTGTACTTGGCGAAAGCTATTGAGTATGGGGGTGTAGTCACGGGCGACCTGAATCTCGATCTGCTGGCCGAAACGCTGGTAATCCGCGCGTAAAACCAGCCATGACTGCCCCTGTGGGCCGTCGCCTAACTCGCGTTGCAGGCCAACGTGTTGCGCCCGCGGCAGGTCACGGTCCCAAAGCGAGCGCGAGCGCCAGGTTTGATCGGCAAAATCAATTCGAAAATACAGACCTGAATAAGGGCGCTTATAGGCCGCACTCAAGCGGCGTTCATCCAGTTGCACGCCAGCAGGGCCGCGCTCAAAAGCCCCGAGCAGTGCCTGAGCTTCGTCTTGCAAGGTTGTTTGCAAGTAGCCCCGCAGGCTTCGGTCAAATAGCCATAGGCTGCTTTGTGCCAGCAGCAAACCGGCGACCAATAACACACTGATCAGCCCAAAACTCAAACGCTGCTGAATCGACCTCAAGGCACAGCCCCAGTAAAACGGTAGCCCTGACCACGACGCGTTTCGATGATTTCACGGCCCAGCTTGCGGCGCAGGTGATTGACATGCACCTCGATGACGTTGGAGTCACGCTCGCTCTCACCGTCATACAAGTGTTCGGCCAGATGGCTTTTGGATAGCAGCTGTCCAGGGTGCAGCATGAAATAGCGTAACAGGCGAAACTCGGCGGCCGTGAGCTGCACGTCTTCACCTTTGTGTTGGACGGATTGGCGTGATTCATCGAGTTGCAAACCGGCCGCTTCCAGTTGCGGCTGATTCGCCAAGCCATGTGCACGGCGCAGCAGCGACTGAATGCGCAGTTGTAATTCTTCAGGGTGAAAGGGTTTGGTTAGATAATCATCTGCTCCAGCCTTCAACCCTTCAATTCGTTCCGCCCACGAGCCGCGTGCTGTGAGAATCAATACCGGCGTGCTCAAACCGTTTGAGCGCCACTCCTGCAGCACCTCAAGCCCCGGCTTGCCGGGCAATCCCAAATCAAGAATGATCAGGTCATAAGGCTCGGTGGCCCCTTGGTAAGCCGCATCACGACCATCAGCCAACCAGTCAACCGCATAACCCTGCCGGGTCAAGCCAGCCAACAACTCATCAGCCAAGGGCACGTGGTCTTCAACCAATAACAGGCGCATCAGTCTTCCACCTCGTCCTTGAGTACTTCAGCGGTAGTGGCATGTAACTCCAACTCGCGCACGATGCCGTCTACCGTGACTAACTCGACCTCATACACCAGCACGCCGTGCTCCTCTTCAAGCTCTACTTCGAGCAGCATTGCGCCGGGATAGCGTTGTAAAGCCACTTGCAGTAGCTGCTCAAGAGGCAAAATCAGCCCCTCGCGGCGCAGGCGCAACGCTTCGTCGTGACTCAAGTCGCGGGCGCTGCTGCTGAACGCAATGCTCAGCAGCAGGCCAATCAGCAGCGGGCGCATGACGCTGGCTGGTGTAATCATTAATCGTCCCGCTGGTTTTTCAGAATCTGAGCATTGCTGGCGTCGACTTCAACCTCCCACTTCACGCCCTGGGTGTCGCGCACGTCAACTTGATAGATGTAACGACCGTAGACTTCTTCCAGCTCAGTGGACTCTTTTTTACCGCCCGGGTGCAGAGCCAGTGCCGCCTCATTGAGCTTCTCAAACGACATTACGGTTCCGGCGTCGCGCAATTTAACCGCCTCATCCGGGCCCAAGTCACGGGCCTGAGCCAAGCCTGCACTGAGAGTTAGGGCAGCAGCGGCAAAAATGGCAGTCAGCGTTTTCATATTCAGTTCCTTGTAGAGTTGGCTTTCGACGCAGCCCAAGTTACTGCACACGACTTAACTCAAGCTGAATTTTCTGAAAACGGCGACACAGACAATTATCCAGAGCACTGCGTACATCATTCACGCCATGAAGTGGCTTGGCCTGGCCGCCGAGCACTTTATAATCGCCGCCCTGCGCGATGGAGGCCAGCATGAGTGCAATCTTAATTAAGTCCCCTGCCCTGACAATCAAGGCCGGTAAACGCGCCCTCGCCCGTATTCGCGAACGCGGCCTGCAGCCGGCCGATGTCGGCATTTTGCCCGGGGCTGCTGGCGGGCCCAAGGCGCTCGGTATTCAGGGACTAGACCTGGCGTTGTTCGGCGACTGGTTGCCCCGCGCACCGCGCGAGCGCTCACTGATCGGTGCCTCTATTGGCTCTTGGCGTTTTGCCAGCGCCTGCCTGCCCGATGCGGCTGCCGGCATCCGTCGCCTTGGCGAACTGTACACAGCGCAACGCTTTGCCAAAGGCGCAAGCATGGCCGAGGTAACCCAGAGTTGCAGCTTGATGCTGGAACAGTTGCTCGGCAAAGACGATCTTAGCGTGCTGAATAACCCCCACTATCGCTTGAATATCGTGGTGGTTAAAAGCCATGGCTTGATGCAGCACGATCACCGTGGAGCACTGGGACTGGGGTTATCGTCCGTGATCGGTAGCAACTTGCTGGGCCGCCCTCGTCTGGCTCGTCATTTTGAACGTGTGATCCTGCACGACCCACGCATGGCACCCCCGCTCGATGAATTGCGCGACTTCCCTTCACGCTTTCTCGCGCTCGACGGCGGTAATCTGCGTCACGCACTGCTGGCTTCTGGTTCGATCCCGATGATCATGCAAGGCATTCGCGACATTCCCGGCGCGGGCCCAGGCACCTACCGTGATGGTGGCCTGCTCGACTATCACCTAGACCTGCCCTACAGCGGTGACGACATCGTGCTCTATCCGCATTTCACCGACAAAGTCATTCTCGGCTGGTTCGACAAGAGCATGCCATGGCGACGCGGCAGCCCCGAACGCCTGCAAGATGTGCTGCTTATAGCGCCATCACGCGAGTACCTGGCGGGCCTGCCGCATGGCAAATTGCCTGATCGCAAAGACTTTAACCGCTACTTGGGCGATGATGCCGGCCGTGAGCGCTACTGGCGTAAAGCCATGAGTGAAAGTCAGCGTTTGGGCGACGAGTTTCTTGAGTTAGTTGAAAGTGGCCACCTGGAAGCACGCCTGAACGCGCTTTAACACTAAAACTGAAATGCTGACCAAGGATGGCGGGATGAAACTTGCAGTCGCCATTATCCATGGCATCGGTACACAAGCTGACGTGCGTAATGCCGAAGGCCAACATGCGTTTGCCCAAGAGCTGATCCGCGGCTTACGCCAGCAACTGGGCGTGCAAGCTGATCAGGTGGCTTTTCAAACCCTCTTCTGGGCCAGCGTGCTGGACAAGCGTGAGCGCGCTTACCTGGACAAACTGCGCGATCAGCCGGTGCGTTGGCGCTGGTTACGGCGCATGGTCACGCTGTTCCTGGGGGATGCCAGCGGTTACCGTAAAGTCAGCCAGGCTTACGACACCACCTACGAAGAAGTGCATCAGTGCCTGCGCAGCGGCCTCAATGCGCTGCGTGTAAAGGTCGATGCCGATACGCCGCTGGTGGTGCTGGCGCACTCATTGGGTGGGCATATCTTCTCCAACTTCGTCTGGGATCAGCAGCGCATTAACAAAGCCGAAAGCTGCCCGCTTGATCCTTTTCTGGCGTTGGAAACCCTGAGTGGGCTGATCACCTTCGGCTGCAATATCCCGCTGTTTACTTTTGCTTATGACACCGTCCTACCGATCCGCTTTCCCGGCCACTGCCTGACCGATGCCGTGACCGAGCAGGCGCGTTGGCTCAACCTCTATGCCCCCGCCGACCCGCTAGGTTATCCGCTACGGCCGTTGCCCAGTTACGCCGCCGTGGTCGCCGAGGATCGCGCCATGCCGGTAGGCCCTTGGTACAAGCGACATACACCGTTGAGCCACCTGGGTTACTGGGGTGACCGCGGCTTTCACCGGTATGCTGCGAGCTTTTTGCGTCAATTACTGGCGGCCTGCAAGGGCCGGGAAAGCGCTTAAAGTCCGCATGCCTCGCCCTGCTTCTCGGCTTTCGCCATTAAAACTGTGATTTATCGGACAATTTCTTGCATTTCTTCGGCAACATGTGACTTGGCAGTCAGCTTCGTTCATCAACACATATGACTGGCAAGCGTGAGTCCACCGTTTGCCCCTTTGTGTATTTGGGATCACCCCGGAGAAACCGACCCCATGAACGCACCGCTGCGTTTTAACGAAGCCCTGCTGATTGCCGACCGCGCCTTTCAACCGTTCCAATGCGTCGCCTGGGCCCCGCAGGATGGCACTGGCAACCTGAGCCTCAGCGTCATCGACCGGACCAGCACTCGCCTGCTCGGCCGAACTCAATTGTCGAGTAATGTGTACAGCGACCCCGTGCAGTTTGCCGATGTGCTCAAGCAATCGCGTGAGCAACTGAGCCAACAAGGCTTTGCGTTAGAGCCTTGGACCATGCCGGCTTAATCAAGCGCTCCTCGCCTAAGGGCGTTATTGCTTTTCTTTATGGCCTAACGTCCGTTTTTGTAGTGCTTAAGACGCTCTCCTGACGCAGGTGTTGACTGATTAATCCGGCAACTGTTTAGCTGGATACAGGCTTCACCTCTATTTAAAACACGCCAGGAGGCTCCTCATGCTGCAACTTCGCCCAAATTGCGAGCACTGCGATTGCGATTTGCCCGCGACCTCGGCCAACGCTCTAATTTGCTCATTTGAGTGCACATTCTGTCGCGACTGCGCTACGCAGCACCTGCAGTTCACCTGCCCTAATTGTGCGGGGGAACTGCTGCAGCGACCTCGGCGTCCGGCCAACAAATTGTTGAGTTACCCTGCGTCCACCGAGCGTGTGAAGCGTTCTTCATCGCAAACCGCTGCTGGAGCCACAGCATGAGCAATGATCAAGACAACAAGCCGTTGAGCCTCTGGGAAATGTTGCAAAGCGTATTCAGCGCTGCTTTGGGTGTGCAAAGCGGCAAAAACCGTGCACGGGACTTCTCGCGCGGCAAGGCCAGCCACTTCATCATGCTGGGTGTGCTGTTCACGGCGTTGTTTGTGCTGGTGATCTTCGGCGTGGTGCAACTGGTGTTGCACCTGGCGGGCGTGTAACTCACTGCAGTAAGGGTTTTACGCTGAAGTTGTAGTTTTTGATCTTGGGGTTGTGAACCGCGCTGAACTCACGAAAATCCAGTCCATAACCCGGCACTTTCAGGCGGCGCTGCAAATGGGCGGCTTGCTGGGCGGTCAATATGCTGAACAGCTGATCCACCCGGTCTTTGCCGCCGCGCTCGGCAAAGTCCAAGCCTGCATGGTAGTCATGCAGCATGACCATCGCCCAACCGCCAAGGGTGAAGTGTCCTGCAGCCAACACACACAACTTTCCGGCAACCCTGGCGCTCAGCACTTCATCAGAATTGTTGAGTGCGGAAAAAAACACACCTTTACCTGGCTTTTTGCCGATCTCCTCTGCCGCCCGCATCGCGCCAAAGGCCATCTCATCGTTAGCCGACCATATCAGTTGCGCCTGAGGGTATCGCGGCAGAACAAGCTGGGCTTGCTCATACGCACGCTGGCGACGCCATTCACCATGCAAGACCTGCTGCAGCTTGATTTCTGGGTGCTCGTGCAAGGCCCGCCTGAGCCCAGCCTCGCGTAAGGTGGATGAGGGTGTGTGCCTTGCCCCGGCGAACGCCAGCATATCGCCAGGCTGGCCCTTAAGTTTGCCAATCAGCGCTTTAGCCATCCAGTAACCTGCCTGCTCATCATCAGGCACCAGACTGCCGATCCAGTTGCGGTATTGCTCACGTGAGCCACCAATGTGTTGCAGTTGTTCGGCAGTTAATGTGCTGTGTAGGGAAAACAGCTTAATTGGGCTGTCGGCAAACAACCTGAGCAACTCGGGCGCGGTGAACATCTCATTCACAAAAATAAGGTAGTCCGGTTGCTCCGCGCGAGTCAGCACCTCGCGGGCTTGGGCTAATAGGTTTTGTGGGTTGCGCTCGCCATAGATCACCTGCAACTGCATGCCGAGGTCATTGGCTGCAGCCTGCATAAAATCGCTGTAGCCCACCCAGAACGGCTCATCGGCATGCCCAGGGTTGAGAAACAGCACAGACGCGCCGCTTCATTCCGCCCAACCGTGTTGGCAGCATCAGCCTGACTTAAGGTGGTAAATACCAGTAAGCAAAGTGAGCTAAGCGCGATAAGAGCAGACTTGAACACAACATGACTCCGAAAAGGGCGGAGAGTATATCGGTAAACCGCTAGCCATTTGCCATCTGAAAGCCTGGCGATCACGCAAAGACGCCGAACGGCGCAATCGTTACAATCGCCGGCTCATTTATCTATCGCGGTGTAGTTATGTCACCCCTGGAAATTATTGCCTCAGCCATCGGTGTTTTGGCGGTTTGGCTTACCGTGCGACAAAATCGCTGGTGCTGGCCACTGGGCTTAATCATGGTGGTGATGTATGCCTGGGTTTTTTACGACGGCAAACTGTATTCCAACATGTTGCTACAAGTTGTTTATGCCGTTTTGCAAGGCTATGGCTGGTGGTTATGGACGCGAGGTGGCAACAGCCACAGTGGCATTCAAGTTAGTCGATTGAGCCAACAAGGTCTGTGGCTCGGTCTCGGTTTAGGCGTTGCCGGGTCCGCAGCGCTGGGCTATTTGATGGCCAGTTTCACTGATGCCGCCGCGCCATGGCAGGACGCTGCATTAAGTGCATTCAGTTTGGTTGCGCAGGTTTGGATGGCGCAGAAACGTGTTGAATGCTGGCCACTGTGGATAGTGCTGGACGTCTTGTTTGTCGCACTTTTTATCCAGCAAGGCTTGTACCCAACGGCGGCGCTCTATGGCGTCTTCACCTTGCTGGCTATCCAGGGCTGGCTCACCTGGCAGCGTGACCATGCGCGGGTTGCCGCATGAAGGTTGTGGTGCTGACAGGCCCGGAATCGAGTGGCAAAAGCGGGCTGGCCAAGGAACTGCAGCAGGCGTTTGGCGGTGTTATCGTCGATGAATACGTGCGCCACTTCATTGAACGCGAGCAACGCGATACGTGTTTAGCCGATATCGATGCCATCGCTAAAGGCCAGCTTGAATGGGAAGACCAGGCGCGCAGTCAACAGCCTGATTTGTTGATTCTGGATACTCATCTGCTCAGCAACATGCTCTGGAGCCAAACGCTGTTTGGTGATTGTCCCGCCTGGCTTGAATCAGCCCTGCTTGAGCGCGAATACCACGTGCACTTGCTCCTCAGCCCATTGGGCGTGCCCTGGGTTGACGACGGCCAGCGTTGCCAGCCCGATTTAGCCGAACGCCTGGGGTTTTATGAAGCGTGCGAGCGATGGTTGCAACGGCACCAACAGCCTTACGTGAGCGTTCAGGGTAACTGGCTGGCGCGCCGTGATTTCGCCATTGCAACACTGACGCGCTTGCTCAACTCAGTGCAATAAAACACTCGCCCAAGCGACGAGCAGGCTCAAACACACAATAATCGTCAGGGGCCGCCTGAGGCTTGGATACCATTGCGGTGCCAGCCCCAGCTTGACTGCACGCAGATCTGCGGCATACAAGCCGGCAAATGCTAACAAGCACATTGGCAAGCCGAGGCTGATCGGCATACCGCCACTGATCGCCAGCCAGCCCAACAACGGCGGTACCACTGAAAGGCCCAGTTGCACCTGAGCGGCCTGTCCCGAACTCTCAGCGCGCATGGCCAACCCCCAATGAATCGCGCCCATAAACGCCAAAATGACGGCCGCGTAGTCCAGCAACGCCGCCAACACTGCGATGCGCCACCCTTCCGGGGTAATCCAGATGCCCAAAGCGCCAGTAATGAAGGGGATCAGACCGGCATAGCCAAGCATCAGCGCTAGCTTGGGCGGCGATTGGGCGTCAAATGGATGCATAGCGTCACTCCTGAACAATTTTCCAGTGGCGGTACTTTAAGGCTTTCCATGGCCCAAGCAGAAGTTAAATAGCCGCTGAACACCGTAATGGCCGCTTGCCATGCGCGACGGCAATAGGCATAAATTGCGCAGATAATAATCTGACAAGGAAGTAGCCATGGGTGTTGTGCGCAAAGTCCTTTGCGGGATGGGTTTGTTGGCAGTTGCGGGGCTGTCAATTGGGCTTTATTTCATCGCCAACCCCAACCTTCCTGATTACAGGCCGCCAGAGCAGCTGCACTACTTGGATCAATGGTCGGCTGATGCACGTCAAACCTATTACTACACCCCACAGGGCACTCAGGTTAAAGGCTTGCGCTATGAGTGGTTCAACGCACTTGAACTGCCTTTCGGTAAAGACAAATTTGCCACGCCCAGCTATTTAGCCCGATTCGGTTTTTTGGTTGATCCCGCTCAGCAACCCACCACGTTAAACCCCGGCAACTTACCGGTGGGTTTTGCTCGGCACAGCGATAACGAAACCGGCGAGCATTATCTGGATATCAGTTGTGCGGCCTGCCACACCGGCGAGTTGCGTTACAACGGCCAAGCCGTGCGCATTGATGGCGGCGCAGCGCTGCATTCTCTGGCGTCCACTGTGCCGACCATTCGCGGTGGCAGTTTTGGTCAGGCGCTCGGCATGAGCATGGCCTTCACCTACTACAACCCGCTTAAATTCAATCGCTTTGCCAAGCAGGTGTTGGGCGAAACATACGACGAGCATAAAGCCCAGTTACGCCGTGACTTTAAAGTGGTTCTCGATCGTTTATTGGGTACCGCATTCAATGACATGCACCGTGGTCTTTACCCAACCGAGGAAGGTTTCGGGCGAACCGATGCCTTTGGCCGAATCGCCAATACGGTGTTTGGTGACGCTATTGATCCCAGCAACTACCGAATAGCCAACGCCCCTGTCAGTTACCCGCAGGTGTGGGACATCTGGAAGTTCGATTGGGTGCAATGGAACGGTTCAGCCATGCAGCCGATGGCACGCAATGTCGGTGAAGCATTGGGCGTGGGTGCCACATTGCGCCTGCTCAGCACCGACGGTCACCCCGTCGCAGAAGCCGAACGCTATGCCTCCAGCGTGCGCATGCATGACTTGCATACCCTGGAAGAAACCCTGAAAAAACTGCAACCGCCCACCTGGCCGCAGGCTGTTTTTGGCAAAGTTGATATTGCCCTGGCCAGCCGTGGCCAGGCGTTGTTTAAAGAAAACTGTGCTTACTGCCATGCACCTGACCCAAAACCGATAGAAGATCGCTTTGCCCCGGCCCGAGATCCCGAATGGCGGATGCGCGTGGTCGAGACTTCGGTGATTGGCACAGATCCGACTACCGCCGACAACATCGCCGATCACCGTTACGACATCCGCAAGCTGTGCTGGACCAAGGAAGAGTTGAGCAAGCTGAACGTGCGTCTGTTCGGCACAACGCTGGCTGACGTCGACCTGAACAATATCTCCAGCGCCAAGGCATTGGCCTACATCACCGCTTATGTGGAGAACCGTGCTTATCAGGACGCTGGCATCAGCGACAGCCAGCGCTGGGAAATGGACGGTTTTGGCCTGCCGATTGGCGTGCAGGAAATTCGTGGTTACAAGGCACGCCCACTAGACGGCATCTGGGCTACACCACCGTTTTTGCATAACGGTTCGGTGCCCACGCTGTTCCAACTGCTTTCACCGGTATCAGAGCGACAAAGCGAGTTTTGGGTCGGCAACTTCGAGTTCAATCCCAAGCAGATTGGCTACCGCAGTGAGAAATTCAACGGCGGTTTTCTGTTTGATACGCGTATCACCGGTAACAGCAATCGCGGCCATGAGTTTCGCGCAGGCTGCCGTGAAGAGGGTGTGATCGGCCGCGCCCTGGCACCTGGAGAACGCTGGGCGCTGATTGAGTACCTGAAAGTCCTGGGCAATCCAGCGCTGGAGGCACAACTCGAACCCGTCCAAGCCAAACCCTGGACACCGGGACCTGCCTGCAAAAACTGATCAAGCCCGCAACAATAACTAAAAGGGATTTACTTCATGTTGAAACGTTTTTGGCTCTGGTTTGGCCGCGTGCTGGGTAAGGTGCTGCTCGTCGTTGTCGCGGTCGGGCTTGGCGGCTGGGCGATTGGCGCGGTTTATTACGGCGTCAAGTTCTCCGGGCCGGTGTCGACTGAAGAGCAAATCCCTGCGGACGAGGCGGCGCTGACCCAAGGCATCATTGAAGACGCGATTCGTGTCGTCGAGCAGCACCGCGATAACACCCGCGTTATGCGCGACGCCCATGCCAAGGCCCATGGCTGTGTAAAGGCTCAGGTTACTGTCAGCCCGAACATTGACAGCGATCTGCAACGCGGTGTGTTCAGTGAACCCGGGCAAACCTGGCAGGCCTGGATGCGCTTATCCAACGGCAATGCCTACCCGCAATTCGACCGCGCCCGCGATGCACGCGGCATGGCCATCAAGTTGCTCGACGTGCCGGGTGAGAAACTCAGCAAAAGCCCGCAACATGCTTATGAGCAGGACTTTGTCATGTTCAATCACCCGGCATTCTTTGTGCGTGATGTCGCTGAGTACAAAAGCAATTTTGCCGCCCAGGCTGATGGCAAGAAAGCCTTGGCGTTCTTTCCAAGCTGGAACCCGACGACCTGGGAAATCCGCCACTTGATCATTGCCCTGAAGACACTCTCCCCTGCCCCGGAAACACCGGTGGCGACCACCTACAACTCCATCGCCCCCTTCAAGCTGGGCGAACACAACATCAAATACCGGGTGATTCCGCAGCCAGAAGCCTGCCCGCCTTATCAGTTGCCGGAGCAAAATCAGGATTTGCCCAACTTCCTGCGCGCTGCGCTCTACCAGCAACTGTCCTTGGACCGCGTACCGGCCTGTTTTGCCCTACAGGTGCAACAACAAAACGCCGAGTACTTCATGCCCATCGAAGACCCCAGCGTGGAATGGAGCGAGCACATTGCGCCGTTCGAAACAGTCGCCACCATCAAGGTTCCCGCGCAGGATTTTGACAGCCGCGAGCAGAATCTTTTTTGCGACAACCTGTCATTCAACCCTTGGCATGCCCTGCCCGAACACCGACCGATAGGCGGCATTAACCGCCTGAGAAAAGCGGTGTATGAGGCCGTCAGCGTGTATCGACTGGAGCGTAATCAGCCCTGAATCGGCCGTTCTAGCGTTGAGGTTGTTCGGTTAAGCGCGCGTGAGCTGGTAACATTCGCGCCTGGCCGTGCACCTGGCGGCTGATCACCTGAGAGAATTCGTGTGGAACTGTTCAAAGAGTTTATGTTTGAGGCGGCGCACCGCCTGCCCCATGTGCCTGAAGGCCACAAATGCGGCCGCCTGCACGGCCACTCCTTCAAGGTGGCGGTGTACATCGAAGGTGAGGTTGATCCCTACACCGGCTGGATTCGCGACTTCTCCGAGATCAAGGCGATCTTCAAGCCGATTTATGAACAGCTCGACCACAACTACCTGAACGACATTGCCGGGCTGGAAAACCCCACCAGTGAAGTGCTGGCCAAGTGGATCTGGCAGCAGCTTAAGCCAATCCTGCCTGAACTGTCGCGCATTCGTATTCACGAAACCTGCACCAGTGGTTGTGAATACCGCGGCGATTAAACCGACCCGGCGACAGGCTATCGGCGCGCTTGATCAGCGCGCCTCGCAAGTCATCAACCTAATTCGACGCCCAACGCCAGCAGACGTTGCTTGAACGCTTCCTCATCGATGCTGACAACCCCCAGTTCACGAGCCTTGGCCAGCTTTGAACCCGCTCCAGGCCCGGCCACCACCACGCTGGTTTTGGCTGACACTGAGCCTGCCACTTTAGCGCCCAACTTCTCCAGTTCTGCCTTGGCTTGATCGCGGCTAAACAACTCCAAACTGCCAGTCAGCACCCAGGTTTGCCCGGCTAACGGCAAGCCTTCGATGACTTTCTTTTCGCTCAACCAGTGCATGCCGAACGCTGCAAGTTGAGCTTCAAGGGCGCGCGCGCGCTCGGCATTTTCCGCTGTGGCGAAAAACTCGCGCACAGCAGCGGCTTGTTTCTCTGGCAGGGTTTGGCGCATGTCCAGCCAATCAGCCGCCAGTACGGCCTCAAGGGTCATGAACTTGTCCGCCAGTTTTTGCGTGCCGCCAGGGCCTACAGACGGGATATGCAGTTTGTCGAGCATGCTGGCCAAGCTTGCACAGGCACTGAACTCGGCCCCTAACTCGCCCGATTGCTCCAGCTGCAAGCCACATTGATCGGCGGCCAGCAGTGCCGCGATCACATCACGGTTATGACTATCAGAGAAGAAGCTGTGAATCTCGTGCGCCACTTCCAAGCCGACATCCGGCAGGTAGGTGAGTACTTCTGGCAGTGCCTGCTGCACACGCTCAAGCGAGCCCAAAGCGCGGGCCAATACCTTGGCGGTTTCCTCGCCTACATCGGGTATACCCAGCGCATAGATAAACCGCGCCAGTGGCGGTTTTCGACTGTCGGCGATGGCCTGTAGCAGCTTGTTGCAGGAGACCTCGGCAAAGCCCTCAAGGTTGATGATCTGCGCATAGGTCAACCGGTACAGATCCGCCGGTGAGGCGATTAGCTGCTCATCCACTAACTGCTCGATGGTTTTGTCGCCCAGCCCTTCGATATCCATAGCCCGGCGCGACACAAAGTGAATGATTGCCTGCTTGAGCTGGGCTGCACAGGCCAGGCGACCGACGCAGCGGTATACCGAGCCTTCACTAAAGGTTTCTTTACCCTTGCTGCGCTTGACCAGCTGGGTGCGCTCGACATGGGAGCCGCACACCGGGCAATTTTCGGGAATATGCACCGGCTTAGCATCCGCTGGCCGCCGCTCAGGCACCACCGCCATAACCTGTGGAATCACGTCTCCGGCGCGACGAATGATCACCGTGTCACCGATCATCAAACCCAGCCGCGCCACTTCATCCATGTTGTGCAGCGTGGCATTGGCCACCATCACACCGGCTACTTTCACCGGTTTCAGACGTGCCACCGGGGTCACCGCGCCGGTGCGGCCCACCTGAAATTCGACATCAAGCAGTTCGGTCAACTCTTCCTGCGCCGGGTATTTGTGGGCTATAGCCCAATGCGGCGTGCGTGCACGGAAGCCGAGTTGCTGTTGGTCTTCGATGTTATTGACCTTAAACACCACACCATCAATGTCATAGGCCAGGCTCATACGGCGCTGGCCAATATCGCGGTAATAGTCCAGGCAGGCGTCAACGCCGTGGGCCAGTTTTAATTCGCGACTGATCGGAATACCCCAGGCCTTGAGTTGCTTCAGCATCGCGACCTGGCTGCTTGCCACTTCGGCGCTGACTTGCCCTACGCCATAGCAGCAGAACTCCAGCGGGCGACTGGCGGTGATCTTCGGGTCGAGCTGACGTAGGCTACCGGCCGCGGCATTCCGCGGATTGGCAAATGTCTTGCCGCCACTTTCAGCCTGCCTGGCATTCAGTGCCTCAAAACCGGCCTTGGGCATATAAACCTCACCGCGTACCTCCAGCACCTCAGGCCAGCCTTGCCCTTGCAATTTGAGCGGCACATTGCGAATAGTGCGCACATTGCGGGTGATGTCTTCACCGGTGCTGCCATCGCCACGCGTCGCGCCGCGAACCAGCAGGCCGTTTTCGTAGCGCAAACTGACAGCTAGCCCATCAAGTTTCGGTTCACAGCTGTAGTGAATTTCGGCACCGCCGCCGAACAGATCACCACCCCGCACGCCCAAGCCGGCCTGAACGCTGCGATCAAAGGCGCGCAGGTCTTCTTCCTCAAAGGCATTGCCCAAGCTGAGCATAGGGATTTCATGGCGCACTTCGCCAAATGCACTCAGCGCCTCAGCACCGACCCGCTGAGTGGGCGACTGAGCGGTAACCAACTCCGGGTACTGCGCCTCAAGCGCCTGCAATTCACGAAACAGGCGGTCGTACTCCGCATCGGGAATACTCGGCTGATCGAGAACGTGATAGCGGTAATTGTGGGCTTCGAGTTCAGTGCGCAGTTGATCAATACGCTGGGCGGCTGGCTGGGTTGTGGTCATGCAGGCATCTCTCAAACGAAAAGAGCAGCCGTGGCTGCTCTTTGTGTATCGGGGATTTATCAGCGCTTATTAGTCAACTGCTTGCGCTCATATTCAACAATGCGCTGGCGGTAATGCTCAATGGTTTGCGCGGTCAATACGCTGCGTTGGTCATCTTTCAACTCACCGTTCAGCTCATGCGCCAGCTTGCGAGCCGCTGCCACCATCACGTCAAACGCCTGCTTGGGGTGACGCGGCCCTGGCATGCCAAGGAAGAAACTCACGGCGCGGGTGCTGAAGCCTTCAATATCATCCAGGTCAAACGTACCTGGTTTAAGCGCGTTGGCCATAGAGAACAACACTTCACCATTACCTGCCATGCTTTCGTGACGATGAAAAATGTCCATCTCACCGAAACGCAGGCCACTTTCTAAAATATTCTGTAACAGCGCTGGGCCTTTGAAGCCCTCGGCATCGCGAGCGATGACGTTGATCACCAGCACTTCCTCAACCGGCGGCAATTCCTTGCTGCTGTCTTTGGCTGCGGCAACTGGTTTGCTGGCAAGCTCATCATCAACAGGATTGAGCAGTGTCGGCACCGGCTCATCCACCGCCAGATTTAAATCACCCTGTTGCGGTTCACCCGTTCGGCGGCGATTGAGTTCGCGCGCGCTGAGCGATGGCAAGTCCTCTTCATCCAGCGACGGTTCGTGGTTGCGGTCGATAGTACGTGGCGGGCTGAGTAAATTCGGATCGCGGTCATCGTCAGTCATGTTGGCGAAGCTACGATCAAGTTTGAACTTGAGCTTGCCTTTGCCTCCGCGCATCCGCCGCCAACCATCAAAGAGAATACCGGCAATCACAATAATGCCGATTACAATCAGCCATTCGCGCAGACCGAATTCCATGGAATACCTTAACCCCTAATAATAAAAGTGATGAAAAAGGCCTTCCAAGGCCATTTTGCTAATTCTTTAAGCGCGACGCCAAGCCTATGTTCTGACTGGCCTTTACCTGATTTAAGCGTCACGCCCAATAACAATGTGCATTAAATTAGCACGATGAAAGATAACTTTACACCGCCTCATGATTCCACCAGTGCCAACGCTTCTTCAACATCAACTGCAACCAAACGTGAACAGCCGGGCTCATGCATGGTGACGCCCATCAGCTGATCGGCCATTTCCATGGCAATCTTGTTGTGGGTGATATAGATGAACTGCACCGTTTCTGACATTTCTTTTACCAAACGCGCATAACGACCGACGTTGGCATCATCCAGCGGCGCGTCAACTTCGTCGAGCATGCAAAACGGTGCAGGATTGAGCTTGAAGATGGCAAACACCAGCGCCAGTGCGGTCAACGCCTTCTCCCCGCCGGAGAGCAAGTGGATGGTGCTGTTCTTCTTGCCCGGCGGTCGGGCCATGATGGTTACACCCGTGTCCAGCAAGTCTTCACCAGTCAGTTCCAGGTAGGCATTGCCGCCACCAAAGACTTTCGGGAACAGTGCCTGCAGGCCGCCGTTAATCTGATCAAAGGTTTCTTTGAAACGATTGCGGGTTTCTTTGTCGATTTTGCGAATCACGTTTTCCAGGGTATCGAGCGCCTCCACCAGATCGGCGTTTTGCGCGTCCAGGTAATGTTTGCGCTCGGCTTGCTGCTGATATTCATCAATGGCCGCGAGGTTAATGGGGCCAAGGCGCTGGATACGCGCAGCCAGTCGCTCCAGTTCCTCTTCCCAGGCTTGCTCGCTTGCTTCCACGGGCAAGGTGGCCAGAACGCCATGCAGGTCGTAATTGTCTTCCAGCAGTTGATCCTGAAGTGCCTTGCGGCGCACAGTCAGTGATTGCCAGTCCATGCGCTGCTGTTCCAACTGGCCGCGCAGTAATTGCGCCTGCTGCTCTGCTTGGGTCCGGCGCTTTTCCGCATCGCGCAGTTGACGATCGGCATCTTCGAGGGCCAGGCGCGCCAGCTTGAGTTCATCTTCAACAGCCATGC
Source organism: Pseudomonas synxantha (assembly GCA_945874835.1). Taxonomy (GTDB): domain Bacteria; phylum Pseudomonadota; class Gammaproteobacteria; order Pseudomonadales; family Pseudomonadaceae; genus Aquipseudomonas; species Aquipseudomonas synxantha_B. The sequence continues at coordinate 18,189 of CAMCJM010000031.1, forward strand.
GCTTGTCGAGCTGCTCTTCAAGCTTCATGCGCAATTCTTCCAGCGGTGCTTCACCCTCCTCCAGGTTAAGGCTGAGCTGTTCGCGTTTTTCATGCAGGCGCTCGGCTTGCAGTTCAAGTCGCTCCAGAGCTTGGCGCGTGGAGTCGTGCTGAGCGTTCAGCGAACCCAAACGTACCGCCAACTGATGGGCATGGTCTTTGTTTTGCCTGGCCTCCTGACGCACTCGGTCAAGGCGCACCCGCAGGCTGTCACGGCTGGCCAACAAGCGTTCACGCTGCTCGTTATCGTTGGCCATGGCATCCAGCGCATCTTGCAACTGGAGACGTGATTCGCCCAGCGTTTCGTGCTCAATTGCGCGCTGCTCGGCCAATTCCTGCAGTTCTTGTTCGAGCCGGGTACGGCGCAAAATCAACTGCTCGGCCTTGGCTTGGCCAGCCGACAGCTGGGCTTTCAACTCACCCAGGCGGCGCGACAGATCTTGAATCTGTCGACGCTGTTGCTCGCGCTGCTCTTCTGCTGTGCGCTGCTTATCACGCAACTGGGCCAGGTGCTCATCCAGCACAGCCAGCGCTGCCTCGCGCTCTTCGCGCTCATGGCTCAGCTCTTCTATTTCCTGGCCGCGCGCCAAAACACCGTTTTGCGCATCACTGGCGCGGCGCACTCGCAGAAAATGCCGGCCGACCCAGTAGCCGTCCTGGCTGATTAAGCTCTCGTCTGCTTCCAACGTCAGGCGTAATACCAACGCCTCATCGAGACTCTGCACCGGCTTGACCTTGCCCAGCCAGGGGCTTAGATCAACCTCGGCGGTGACTTTATCCAACAGGCTGCCGCCCCGTTGCGTTGCGCCTTTACTTGGGCTTACCAGGCGCAAGTCGCCTTGCGTCAGGCCCGTAAATTCCAGCCCTTGATAATCGTCCAGCATGACGGCGTGCAAATCCGCACCCAGCACGGTTTCCACTGCCAGTTCCCAGCCTGCCGCGACACGCAAGCCTTCAGCCAGACGCGGACGCTCGCTGAGCTGCTGCTCGCGCAGCCATTCGCCCACACCTTTGCCGGGGTCGAGTGCGGCTTGCTGCAAGGCCTCCAAAGAAGCCAGGCGGCCATTTAGGCGTTGCAACTCGCCTTGCGCCTGTTGCTGGGTTTGCGTGCTGTGTTGCAGTTCAGTGCGCAACTGCTGCAACTGCTCGGCCTGCTGCTCATCTTCAATTTGCAGGTCTTCAAGGCTGATTTCGCCTGCCGCAATCTGCTCGCCCAGCTCAATAATCGCGGCATCTTCCGGGTCAGCGGCCAACATCTGCAGGTCATCGCTCAGGCGACGCTGCCGCTCAGCCAAGCGCTCCAGGCTTTGTTCCAATTGGGCGATACGAGACTGTTGCACTTCAGCCTGGCGGCGCGGTTCAGCGCTGTGCTGGTTGAAGGCGTCCCACTGTTCCTGCCAGCCATGCATGGCTGTTTCGGACTCTTCCAGCTCGGCCGCAGACTCTTCTGCTGCCGCCGCTGTCAGCTCCTGCTCAGGCACCAGCATGTCCAACTCTTCAGCCAGAGTGGCCAGCAAGGTGCGGTCGTGGCCGAGGTGCGATTCGGTTTCCAGACGGGCCTTTTCTGCTTCGCGCAGGTCATCTTGCAACTGACGCAGGCGTTGCTGACCGTGCTGGATGCTTTGCTCAATACGGGCAATATCGCCACCCACCGAGTAGAAGCGGCCCTGCACCAGATTGAAACGCTCACTCAGCTCATGATGACCGTCGCGCAAACGCTCAATGCTGGCATCGGCATTGCGCTGTTCGGCGACCAGGGCCTCGAAGCTGACCTCCTGATTGCTAATCACCGCCTCGCGGCTGCCCACCTGCTCATTCAGTGCCTGCCAACGCAGAGCGGTGAGCTGGGCTTTGAGTTGCCGTTCTTCGGCCTTGTATTCCTGATACTTCTCCGCCGACTGCGCCTGGCGATGCAGGCGATCGAGTTGGCGTTCCAGTTCTTCGCGCAGGTCGGTTAGGCGCGCCAGGTTTTCATGGGTGCGGCGGATGCGGTTTTCGGTCTCGCGGCGGCGCTCCTTGTACTTGGAGATACCGGCGGCTTCTTCAATAAAATTGCGCAGATCTTCCGGCTTGGCTTCGATCAGCTTGCTTATCATGCCCTGCTCGATGATCGAGTAGCTGCGCGGGCCCAGGCCGGTGCCGAGGAAGATATCGGTGATGTCACGGCGGCGGCACTTGGTGCCGTTTAGGAAGTACGTGTTCTGGCTGTCGCGGGTAACCCGGCGGCGGATGGAAATTTCGTTGTAGCCCGCGTATTCGCCGGTCAGAGTGCCGTCGGAGTTGTCAAAAATCAGCTCAATCGAGGCTTGCGTCACCGGTTTACGCGTATTGGAGCCATTGAAGATGACGTCGGTCATCGACTCGCCACGCAGGTTCTTCGCCGAACTCTCGCCCATTACCCAGCGCACCGCATCGATGATGTTCGACTTGCCGCAACCGTTAGGCCCGACCACTGCCGCCATGTTGCTGGGGAAGGTTACCGTGGTGGGGTCAACAAATGACTTGAACCCGGCCAGCTTGATGCACTTAAGCCGCATGCTTCGCTTTCCTTAGGCATCGGCCAGTGCGGCCAGCACCAGCTGACAGTTGTGCTCGCCATAGCCCAGCAACACGTGGCGAATAGCCTGATGATCACGACTGATAATGGCCTGCAGTAGTGCGGCAAAAGTATTCAGAAACTGAGCCATCTCGCTTTTGCGGCGTTCCAGCGCCAAGTGATAGGTGCGGCTGATGGCGGGCAGCAGGTTTTCGACGGTTTCTTGCAAATACGGGTTATCACAGAACGGAAAAGCCGCACGCATGATGTCAAAGCTGCTTTCTACAAAGCCGTCGATATCCTCGCGCTGCAAGCTGTCTTGCAGGCGCTGCTGAATCTGTAGAAAGGGGGCCAGGTCGGCCTCTACTTGCCAGCTGTCTGCCACCGCTTTGCCGAGCAGGATGTAAAGCTCCATCACCAAGGCATAAAGGCTTTTGACGTTATGCGGCGTCAGTTCGGCCACTTGAGCGCCACGGCGCGGCGGAATCACGATCAGATGGCGGCGTTCAAGGATCAACAGCGCCTCGCGCACCGAACCACGGCTGACGTTAAGGGCTTGAGTAACCTTCTGCTCTTGAATGCGCTCGCGGGCTTTCAACTCACCACGGATGATGCGCTCTGCAAGGTGATGAGCGATCTGCTCGGCGAGGCTGTCCGGTGCCTTGAACGTCATGGTGATCCTTAGGCTCTATCTGACCTATTTGGGGGCAAACAAGGGGGCACCCCGAACATGTCGGAGCGCTGCAGCGCAGGGCGCGAGTGTAACACAGGGTGTTACCGGGCCAAGGTTGGTGGTGGCTGGCTTTCAATCCAAAAGGTGGGCATCAAAGGGATGGTCCCGCCAACTGATTGTCCTACAATCCTACCATCGCATACTCCAACAACAAAAAATACGGAGCCACTATGTTTGAACGACTGCCCTCCAACTGGATGCTCGCCATAAAGAGCGTTGGCTACTGGCTCTGGTTAATCCCGGTTTTGGGGATTCCACTCAGCTACTTCATGTCAATTGACAGCGCGTACGCCAATGTTTGGCCATGGTTTGTGATGATCGTGGTGTTTGGCGTCATTCCGGTTTTGGATTTTATTGTGGGACGCGACCCGGCCAACCCGGATGAAGCCGTGCAGGTGCCGCAACTTGAACAGCAGCGTTACTACCGTGTTCTGAGCCTGGCCACTGTGCCGGCGTTACTCGGCATGCTGGGTTGGGCCGGGTGGGTGTTTGTCAGTCATGAGGCCTGGAGCTGGGTGGGTCAGTTGGGCTGGGTGTTGTCAGTAGGCACGGTGACTGGGGCTATCGGTATCACCGTGGCCCATGAACTGATCCATAAAGACCCTGCCTTGGAACAAAATGCCGGCGGCCTGCTGTTGGCGGCCGTGTGCTATGGCGGCTTCAAGATTGAGCACGTACGCGGCCATCATGTGCATGTTTCCACGCCAGAGGATGCCAGCTCTTCGCGCTATGGCCAAAGCCTTTACGCCTTCTTGCCGCACGCCTACAAACACAATTTTATGAATGCCTGGAAGCTCGAAGCAGAACGACTGAAGCGCAAGAACCTGCCAGCCCTGCATTGGCGCAATGAATTGATTGGTTGGTATTCGATCAGCGCGCTGTTTCTTTTGGGCTTCACCCTGGCCTTTGGCTGGTTGGGTGCCGTGTTCTTCTTGGCGCAGTCAGTCGTGGCCTTTACCCTGCTGGAAATCGTCAACTACGTGGAGCATTACGGTCTGCATCGGCGCAAGCTGGAGAACGGTCGGTATGAACGCACCAATCCGACGCACTCTTGGAACAGTAATTTCCTGCTGACAAACCTGTTTCTGTTTCATTTGCAGCGCCATTCCGACCACCACGCTTATGCCAAGCGTCGCTACCAAGTGCTGCGCCATTTCGACGACAGCCCGCAATTACCCAACGGCTATGCCGGGATGATTGTTCTGGCGCTGTTCCCGCCGCTGTGGCGCGCAGTGATGGACCCACGGGTACGCGCCTACTACGCCGGTGAAGAGCACCAGCTGACGGATTCACAGCTCGCCTGATCCCCCTCGCTTCATCACGCAATCAACAATGTCAATCAGCATCCAAAACTTTCCAGGCAACAGCGTCCAAAAGTTTCCAGTTGCTCAGGTGCTTTTCACCGCCTTTTTGCGTTGCTTGAAGCGGAATGAGTCGTTGCCGGTTTCGAGGATGTCGCAGTGGTGAGTGATGCGGTCGAG
>CAMCJM010000032.1 GCA_945874835.1 Pseudomonas synxantha
GACAACTGGGTGCGTTCAGTAGCCGTATCCCCTTTGTGGCACTCAGCAGGCTTTGTATATGAGCCCACTCGGTATCGCTTAACTGGCTTCTGTCGGTCATGGCAAAAGCCAGATTCTAGCCGGTGGCTTACGTCAACAGAACCTAGAAAAAACTCGCCACGCTTTTAAGTCCCGTGATCTCGCAGATCTGCGTTGGCGTCTGCAAGAGCTGGCGCAGACGTTGTAGGACAAACCGAATTGAGGTAGAAGATACTCAAGGTTTCGCCCCAGATCATAAGTTGGGTGAGAACTGGCTATGCCGGGCAGGACGAATGGGCCTGCAAGACAAAGCGTTAATCGCCTCCCCGCTGGATTTCAGCGGGGAGGCGATTAACGCTTTTTTATTGCCTGTAATAAACAGGGACACGCAATGCATATGGATTACGAGCTGCAGGCGTTACTGCGCAATAGCGGCCTGGATCAAGCCGAAATAACCACCCGCTTGAACTTCCTCGACTGGAGCCAAGCGGATGACCGGTGCCTGCAGGCAGCGCGCGTGGACTTCAGCGAAGCCCACCAACACTTTGTCGACAGGCTGTATCAGCACCTCGGCCAATTCAACGGCCCGGCCGCGCTCTTGCAGGACGCCACCGTAACGGCACGACTCAAGCACAGCCAGCTCAGTTATTACGAGCGCCTGTGGCAAGGCCCCCGCGACCTCGACTACGTGCGCGATCGCCTTCGCGTCGGTCTGGTGCATGACCAAGTGGGCTTGGAACTCAAATGGTACCTGGGCGGCTATCGGTTATACCTCGACAGCCTGCTGCAAAACCTCTTTGGCACGCAGCCGGCCAGTGCGCTCTATGCCAGCGTGCTTAAAGCCGTGTTCTTTGACATGACACTGACCATCGATGCGTACAACAGTGCTCAGCGCCGTGCGCTGGAAAACAGCGAGGCCCGTTACGCGCGCGCCCTGCGCGGTGCCAACGATGGGCTCTGGGACTGGCACGTTGAGCATGACCACTTGTACCTCTCGGAGCGCTGGTCAAGCATGCTCGGCCTGAACCGCGATCAACTCGGCGAAGGCAAGGCCGGCTGGTTCGCCCGCGTGCATTCGGAAGACTTGCCGGGCCTGCGCCATGCCATCCAGCAACACCTTAGTGGGCTAAGCGACTCCCTGCATCACCAGTACCGCATCCGCCACCGAGAAGGGCATTACCTGTGGGTACTGGTGCGCGGCGTGGTCTCGCGCGATGAGCGCGGCGAACAACGCCTGGCCGGTTCACAAAGTGATATCAGCGGGCAAAAGAACACCGAACAGCACCTCAAGCACACAGCCCGTCATGACCCACTGACAGGCCTGGGCAATCGCCTGCGCCTGCAAGAGTTGCTCGAACAAGCCCAGCAGCGTCAGCAACGCCCGGGCGCTCGCGGTGCCGCTTTGCTGTTTATCGATCTCGACCGATTCAAGCTGATCAATGACAGCCTCGGTCATGCGGTCGGTGATCAGGTGCTCATTGAGATGACCCGGCGTTTGGGCAAATGCCTGCGACCCGGCGATCACCTGATCCGCTTTGGGGGCGACGAGTTTGTCGTGCTGCTTGATGATTTAGCCTGCGTGGATGATGCCGAGTACGTGGCTCAACGCATGCTCGATGATGTTTTAAAGCCACTCTGGGTGGCCGAACGCCAACTGTCGGTGAGTGCCAGTATCGGTATCGTCGACCTGACTGAAGCCCATATCGACGGCGACGTATTGCGCGCCGCCGACCTCGCGATGTACCGCGCCAAAGATGCCGGTAAAGCCCGCTTCGCCCGTTACAGCGCCGAACTCAACGTGCGCGCCGAACAGCGCTTGCAACTGGAAAGCGCGCTGGCGCTGGCAAAGGATGAATTCGAGCTTTATTACCAGCCGGTATGCTGCCTGGATGACGGCCATGCACAGGTGACTGGCGTCGAGGCCCTTCTGCGCTGGCGGCATAACGGTCGCCTGATTTCCCCCCAGGAGTTTATTCCGGCACTGGAAGAGTCCCGACAAATCATCGCCGTGGGCGATTGGGTATTACTTCAGGCCTGCCTGCAGAGTAAGCGCTGGCAGGCTGTTCAGCCGGGATTAAATTGCGCTGTCAACCTCTCCAGCCGACAGCTGTGCGAAGCCCAGTTCGCGCAACGGGTAACCCAGATTCTGGCCTTTACCGGTCTGCCGGCCAGCAGCCTGATTCTGGAAATTACGGAAAGTCAGCTCATGGAAGACAGTGCGCAAACCCTCGCCTGCCTGCGCGAACTGGCCAGCCTCGGGGTGCGCCTGGCACTGGATGATTTTGGCACCGGCTATTCCTCACTGGGCTATCTGACGCGCTTTCCGCTGCACATCCTCAAGGTCGACAAGAGCTTCATCATCGGGGTTGAGGACGGGGGCGAGTTAAGCACCATCAGCCGCGCCATCATCAAACTCGGCCAGGGGCTCAACTTCGAAGTGATTGCAGAGGGCGTTGAGCAAGCCAGTCATCTGGACTTTCTGCGCGCACAAGGTTGCCGCTATGCCCAAGGCTATTTGCTCAGCTGCCCACAGCCGGTCAGCGTGCTTGATCAGCTGTTCCAGCAGCAACCCGTTTGCCTGCACAAGACCTCTGCTGTAGCCGCACACAACTACTGCCCTCAATAAGCATCTGCGGAGTCAACAATGAAGCTGAACCTCCCTGTCAGTGGACGCGCCGTCACAGTCGATCGTAACGCCAACATCCTCAGCACCACCGATCTCAAAGGTGCGGTTAGCTACGTCAACCCGGATTTTGTCGAGATCAGTGGCTTTAGTTCCGCCGAATTACTGGGCAAGAATCACAACATCGTGCGCCACCCCGACATGCCAACAGCCGCATTCGGGCACATGTGGAAAACCCTTAAAGCCGGTAAAAGCTGGATGGGCCTGGTCAAAAACCGCTGCAAAAACGGTGACCACTATTGGGTGAGTGCCTACGTCATCCCCGTTCAGCGCAACGGGCAGGTGGTGGAGTATCAGTCGGTGCGCACACAAGCCAGTGCCGAACAAATTAACGATGCAGAACGCCTGTATGCCAACCTAAACGCCGGACGCGATTTACACACATTAAAACCACCACGACTGACGGTGCAGTTGAAGCTACTGCTGTGGCTCAGTCTTACCTGGTGCGCGACCCTGAGTGTGGCCACCATCGTCCTGGGCTTGACCCCAAGCGCCATATTGCTCGCTGCGCTGCTGGGCGTTGGCATCAGCAGCCTGCTGTTGAGCCGACACCTACTCCCCTTGAAACGCTTGGCGACTCGGGCCCGCCAGATTGGCGACAACCCTCTGAGCCAGACCCTGTATTGCGGGCGACGTGACGAATTTGGCCAAATCGAACTGGCCATGCGCATGCTCGAAGCCGATGCGGGCGCGGTGGTCGGACGCATCAGTGATGCCGCACAGCAGTTGGGCCTTCATACCACTGAGCTGGCCGAACAACTGCAAAGCAGCCAGCGCAGTAACCAGCAGCAACAGAGTGAAACCGAACAGGTGGCCACCGCCGTTAACCAAATGGCCGCCAGTGTTCAAGAGGTCGCGAGCAATGCCCAGAACAGCGCCACGGCAGCCAACCGTGCGGACAGCGAAACCTGTCAGGGGCAGCAATTGGTCAGTCATACCAGCAGCACCATCAGCCAACTGGCCGGGGAAGTTGAACAGGCCTCAGGCGTGATTCAACAACTGGAGCAACACAGCAACGACATTTCCAGCGTACTGGAGGTGATTCGCGGGATCGCCGAGCAGACCAACCTGCTGGCCCTCAATGCGGCCATCGAAGCGGCGCGGGCCGGGGAACAGGGCAGGGGCTTTGCGGTGGTCGCTGACGAGGTGCGTGGCCTGGCCTCACGCACGCAGCAGTCCACCCGCGAAATACAGCGCATGATCACCACCCTGCAGAATGGCGCACGCGAAGCCGTGACGGTCATGCAGAACAGCAGCATGCAGGTGCGCCAGAGTGTGATTCAGGCCAGTGAGGCCGCGCAGGCACTGCAAGACATTGGCCAGCGCGTCAATGAAATCACCGACACCAGCGTGCAGATTGCGGCCGCCGTTGAGCAACAAAGCGCCGTGAGCGAGGAGATCAACCGTAACCTCACGCGCATCCGCGAAGCCTCGGAACTTAATGTGGTAGCGGGCCTGCAAAGCCAGGCGGCTGCCCGTCAGGTCGCCGGACTGAGTGCCAACCTGAGCCAGCTTGCTGAACAGTTCTGGGCCAGGCGCACTCAATAGGCAGCCTCTACGGCTGCATGCTCGGGCTCGGGCTCGGGCTCGGGCTCGGGAACCTTAGGGCTTACGCCACACGCTGGCCAGCCACGGCTGCTGCTCGCGGGGTAAGCCGGCCGGGCGGTAGTAATGCTCCAACTCACTGAAGCCGGCGGCGTTGAGCAGCCGGCGCCAGTTGGTCAGGTCGTAATAAGCGCCGTAGCGTTCGCCGTTCCAGCCTTCCTGATTCTCACCGCGCGGGTTGGAGCTAAACAGCACGCCGCCGGGTTTGAGCGTGGCCCAAAGTTGCTGCAGCACCCTCGGCAGTTCCTGGCTGGGGATATGAAACAGCGAGGCGTTGGCAAACACGCCATCAAAGCGTTCGGGCGGTAGATCAAGGGCCAGGAAGTTCTGCTGCCAGGCTTCGCAACCGCTGTCGGTGCGGGCCATTTCGACGAAACGCGGGCAACCGTCAAGGCCTACGGCGCTGTGACCCATGGCGCTGAAGGTGCGCAGATCGCGTCCGGGGCCGCAGCCAAAATCGAGAATCTGCAAAGGCGCAGTCACCTGAATATGGCTGAGCAGGGCGGCGATGTTCTGGCTGACATCATGCTCGCGAGTGCCATCGCGGAAGTCTTCGGCGCAGTCCTGATAATGACGCAGGGTGAGTGCGCTGATTTGCGCCAGTTCGTCCGCAGGTAAAGACATGCTCGCTTAACCCTCGGCCAGTAAACGACGCAACTCGGCCAGCACCGGTGCGCAGCCCGGCCGAACACCGCGCCAAACGGCAAACGCTTCAGCGGCCTGCTCAACCAACATGCCCAGGCCGTCCAAAGTGCGCGCTGCGCCGTGCTCGGCGGCCCAGCGGTTAAAGGCGGTCGGCTCCTTGCCGTACATCATGTCGTAGCACAGGGTATGGCCGGGCTGGATCAGGCTCGGCGCAATCGGCGGCAGCTCTCCGGCAAGGCTGGCCGAGGTGCCATTGATGATCAGGTCCACCGGGGCGTCGATCCAGTCATAACCGCTGGCGACCACTGGGCCGAGGTCGGCGAATTCGCGGGCCAGCTGCTCGGCCTTTTCCACCGTGCGGTTGGCGATCACCAGCGCCGCCGGCTGCTCGGCCAACAGTGGCTCCAGCACGCCGCGCACCGCACCACCCGCACCGAGCAGGAGGATGCGTTGGCCCTTGAGGGTCACGCCGGCATTCACCGTCAGATCACGCACCAAACCCGCACCGTCGGTGTTGTCACCGAGCAGGCGGTCGTCGGCCAGCTTCTTCAGGGTGTTCACCGCACCCGCACGCCGGGCGCGATCGGTCAGGCTATCGGCCAGCGCGAACGCCTGCTCCTTGAACGGCACGGTGACATTGGCCCCCAGCCCGCAGGCAAAGAACGCGCGGGCATATCCGGGGAAGTCGTCCAGCGGCGCGAGCAGGGCGTCGTAAATCAACTGTTCGCCGGTTTGCTGGGCGAACAGGCGGTGAATCAGCGGTGATTTGCTGTGGCCAATGGGGTTGCCGAATACGCCGTAGCGGTCCATGGAAGATCCTTTCTAATTACAGGGTCAATGCCTAAGCCGAGCGTCCAAAACCGATGTAGCCCGGATGAAATCCGCGAGCGGTCGCTGGAACTCACCCCGGATTTCATCCGGGCTACGCCATTACGCCTTGGCCGGGAGCCAGTCGCGATCAGTGAGGAAATATTCGGTCAACCGCGCCTCTTCGCTGCCCGGCTCGGGCTTCCAGTCGTAGCCCCAGCGCACGTGCGGTGGCAGCGACATCAGGATCGATTCGGTGCGCCCGCCCGATTGCAGGCCGAACAGCGTGCCACGGTCGAACACCAGGTTGAACTCGACATAACGACCCCGGCGGAAGGCCTGGAATTCGCGCTCGCGCTCGCCGTACGGCGTCAGCTTGCGGCGCTGCACAATAGGCAGGTAGGCCTGGATATAGGCATCACCAATGGCGCGCATAAAGGCGAAGCTGGTGTCGAAGTCCCATTCGTTGAGGTCATCGAAAAACAAGCCGCCAATGCCGCGTGGCTCGCCACGGTGCTTGAGGTGGAAGTAGCGGTCACACCAGGCCTTGAACTTCGGGTAAACCTCGGCACCGAACGGCGCGCAGGCGTCACGCGCCACTTGGTGCCAGAACACGCAGTCTTCTTCGTTGGCGTAATAGGGCGTGAGGTCGAAGCCACCGCCAAACCACCAGACCGGCTCATGGCCTTCTTTTTCCGCGCTGAAAAACCGCACGTTGGCGTGCGAGGTCGGCACGTAGGGGTTTTCCGGGTGGATCACCAGAGATACGCCCAGCGCTTCAAAACCACGCCCGGCCAGCTCCGGACGGTGGGCACTGGCCGAAGGCGGCAGGCTGTCGCCGAATACATGGGAGAAGTTGACCCCGCCCTTTTCGATCAGCGCGCCATTCTCCATCACCCGCGTACGACCGCCGCCGCCACCCGGCCGCTGCCAGGCCTCCTCGAAGAACTCAGCACCGCCGTCTTCGGCTTGCAGGGCGTTGCAGATTCGGTCTTGCAGATCCAGCAGATAGGCTTTGACGGCCTCAGTACGGTCACTCACGGCGGCACCTTAAAAGCGGGTAAGGCCAGGCGGCACGTGGCCGCGGGGAAAAATGGGCGGCCAGCATAACACCTGCCACCTCACGGCCGCAGTTGACGGCGATCAATGCAGACGATTGGATAACGGCACCTTTGTGCCCATGCGGGCATCATCCAGACACTCAATCGCGGAAGACTCTGAAAATGGCCATGCGTATCCAGTTCAGCCATCACGGCGGCCCCGACGTTTTCGAATACACCGATTACAACCCCGTCGCCCCAGGCCCTAATGAGGTACGGGTACAGAATCAGGCGATCGGCCTGAATTTTATCGACACCTATTTCCGCAGTGGCCTGTACCCGCCACCTGCGCTGCCATCCGGTTTGGGCACCGAAGGCGCGGGCATTGTTGAGGCGGTCGGCGCGGGTGTCAGCCATCTGCAGGTTGGTGACCGCGTGGCCTATGCCACTGGCCCGCTGGGTGCTTACAGCGATTTGCACGTACTGCCCGCCGACAAGTTGGTCAAACTGCCGGATGCGATCAGCTTCGAGCAGGCCGCCGCAGTGATGCTCAAAGGCCTGACGGTGCACTACCTGCTGCGCCAGACCTTTCCGCTGCAGGGCGGCGAAACCGTTTTGTTTCACGCCGCCGCCGGTGGGGTGGGCTCGCTGGCCTGTCAGTGGGCCAAGGCGCTTGGGGTCAAGCTGATCGGCACCGTCAGCTCAGCGGAAAAAGCCGCGCGGGCCAAAGAACAAGGTGCCTGGGCGACCATCGATTACAGCCATGAGAACGTCGCCCAGCGCGTGCTGGAGTTGACCGACGGGGCCAAGTGCCCGGTGGTCTACGACGGCGTTGGCAAGGACACCTGGGAAACCTCGCTGGACTGCGTGGCCCCGCGCGGCTTGCTGGTCAGCTTCGGCAATGCCTCGGGTGCGGTCACGGGCGTCAATTTAGGGATTCTGGCGCAGAAGGGCTCGCTCTTCGTCACCCGCCCAACGCTGGCCGGTTATGCCGATACGCCACAGCGCTTGCAGTGGATGGCCGACGAACTGTTCGCCATGATCACCAGCGGCCAGTTGCAGGTCGACATCAGCCAGCGCTTTGCACTCAAGGATGCAGCCGCCGCACAAACCGCACTGAGCGCGCGGCAAACCACTGGTTCGACCATTTTGCTGCCGTAAGAAAGCACTGCCGCGCTCAACGCCATCCTGCGGCGAGTGCATGACTTCGCCGCTAAAGCGCCTCCCACAGTGTGGGTGCCGGTCGATTTGTGTGTGCTGCCGCAATCGGTGGGAGGGGCTTTAGCCGCGACTAGACCAGTTAAATCGTGCAGGTCGTAGCTAAACGCCTGCGCCACCGCTGTTGGGCTTCGCTGCGCTCAACGCCAACCTACTCAGAGTCGGTTGCGTCGCCGCTAAAGCGCCTGCCACGGGGTGGATGTCGGTAAATAGCGTCAGGACGCCCTGGCCACATCACCGCTGATCAGGTCACGGATCAAACTGGGGTTCTTGCGCCCGCCCAATGCACCGCCGACGACCTGATCCAACTGGCCGGGGAAGTACTGCTGAAGGCGCAAACGGCTGCGCGCAGGTGGTCGGCCAGCCGGGTTGGCGGAGGTTGAAACCAGCGGCCCTGTCAGGCGGCACAAGGCGCTCACGATGGGATGCGCACTGACGCGCAGGGCTACGCTGCTGTGCTCGCCACTGATCCATTCCGGCAGACGATTCTGATGCGGTACCAGCCAGGTATACGGCCCTGGCCAACTGCCGGACAGGCGTGCAAGCCAAATCTCCGGCAAGTCATCCAGCAGAAAGTCGAACTGATCGATGTCGGCGGCCACCAGAATCAAGCCCTTGTGCGCAGGCCTGTCCTTCAGCGCCAACAAGCGTTCCACCGCCTCATCGTTCCAGGGGTCACAGCCTAAGCCCCATACCGCTTCGGTCGGATAGGCAATCACCCCGCCATAGCGGACCACTTGCGCCGCCTGTTGCAGTTGCCAGTTGCTGACCATGACCTGCCCTCCCTATAGCGCCTGTCTGGCAGTGTATCTAAGCTAAGGCCCGCGGCCCACCCAATGACCGCCTTCACAGGCCACGCGCCCGTCCAACTCCAGCTCGGTGAGCGCGGCCAGCACCTGCGCTAACGTCCAACCGCTGGCTGCAACCAAGGCTTCACTGCTGTGCGGCGCAGCATGTAACAGTGCCAGCAGTGGATGGCTGAACAGTTCGGGTTGCGGCGTCATCGCGGTGGGGGGCTGCATCTGCCAGCCACGCAAGGCTTGCAGCACGTCCTCGACCGTTTCCACCAGCGTGGCCCCTTCACGGATCAGTTGATGGCAGCCGCGCGCACCGGGATGGTGAATGGAACCGGGTATCGCATACACCTCGCGGCCCTGTTCCGCTGCCAGCCGCGCGGTGATCAGCGAACCGCTGGATGGACTGGCCTCCACCACCAGCACGCCCAACGACAAACCGCTGATGATGCGGTTACGCCGAGGAAAGTTACCCGCTTGAGGCGGACATGCCAGCGGCAGTTCGGACACCAGCGCGCCCCCTTGCTCGGCAATCGCCGCGGCCAGCGCCTTATGCCGCGCCGGATAAATGCACTGCAAGCCGGTGCCCAGCACGGCCACGGTTTTACCCTTGGCATTCAGTGCGCCCTGATGCGCCGCGCCATCGATGCCCAACGCCAACCCGCTGGTGATCACAAAACCGCCGCCCGCCAGGCTGTGGGCGAAACGCTGCGCGGTGTCCAATCCTGGTCGCGACGCGCGGCGGCTGCCGACCATGGCCAATTGCGGCAGCTCCAACAAACGCGGATCACCGTCGATAAACAGCAGCGGCGGCGCATCATGCAACTCCGCCAGCAAACCGGGATAAATCGACTCGTCCCACATCAACAGGTGATGGTTTTCTTCGTCCAGCCAAGCCAGGCTGCGCGCGGCACTGTCGCGGACCTCGGCGCTGCGCCGGGCGTCACTGCACACGGCTGGCAAACCCAGAGAACGCCATGCGCTGGCGGGTGCACTGAGAGCCGCGCAGGCAGTGTCAAAGGCGCTGAGCAGTTTACCAAAGCGTTTGGGGCCTAACTCCGGCAGGCTGTGCAAGCGCAGGCGAGCTTCCAACTCAGCGGGAGAGACGGCAGGGGAAAAAGCAGGGGATTGTGCCATCCGAATCATCCTTGACCGGTTGCACCGCACAAGCGGCAGGGGTAACGCATGCGGCACAGCGACCCGCAAACTAACGGGCAGAAATGCCATGCCAAAAAAAACCCCGCAACGGCGGGGCTTGAGATGTTAAGGGTTACGCACTTTATCCATGATCGCCAGTGAGCGTGACGCCCCCAGCACCAGGCCATAGCTGAGCTTGTCGTAGGTGCGGAAGACCATCAGCAAACCCGAGCGCTCGTCCGGAATCTTCACAGATTCACCCGTGACACGGTCACGCACCGTTTCGCCGGTCTTGTAGATGGCCAGCACGTTGCCTTCCTTCAAGCCATCACGAGTACCCTTGTTGATCGTGACCACATCGAACTGACCAATCTGCGTGACGCCGCGCGGCACATCCAAAATCACACCCTTGACCTCTTGCTCCGGCTCACTCGGCATAAAAGTCGAGTTAATCGCACGCTCTTCGGTCGCGAACAGACGGTCGCCGAGACGTACTTCCTGAGTAGAACGACTTAGCAGCATGGTGCCGACATCGCCCTCTTCGGCGACGATCTCACCCGAGCCGATGTCATCGGCGTTGATACCGAGGAATTCCTTGGTCTCCGGGTCCGTGTAGGTTTTGCCCTGACGGAAGATACCGTAAGCCGGCGCTGACTCATCAAAGACACCGCGGGCATAAACGCGATCGCCAGAGCCACTGATCACACGTTCGGCGTTGCCAGCAACAATATAGGGCGCGCCCTGGAACTGCTCAGGGGTATCGACGATGCGGTTGCTCAGCAGAAAGCTGTTGATCGCCTCCAGCGGAATCGCCGGAATCGCCTCAGCCATCGGCGTGCTGCGCACCTGCGGCGACAGCTTGATAGTGCCGCGTGACTCACCACGGTTAAGCATCAGACGCGGCTGACCGTCGATGTAAACCAGGCTAAGCTGATCGCCAGGGTAAATCAGATGGGGGTTTTCCACCTGAGGGTTGGCGTGCCAGATTTCTGGCCACTTCCACGGCTGGCTGAGAAATTTACCGGAAATATCCCAGAGGGTATCGCCCTTGACCACGGTATAACGGTCTGGGTGACCGTCCTTGAGTTGCACGTCGGCCTGGGCCAAGCCACTTGCCGCAAGCAGCAGCAGGGCGAGTAGTGATTTCCTCATGCTGTGAATCCCTTTATTATGTGCCTTCACGTGGAGCGCCCTAGCGCCGCGACAAAACCCAGTCGTGCTGCGGCGTGAAGCCGTTTTTCAATGCTGCTCATCATCTTAGCAGCGGATTTTGACTTTATTCCACAAGTGCATCACAAACGCATATGGCGATCCTGAATATCCTTGAATTTCCCGATCCACGCCTGCGCACCATCGCCAAGCCGGTGGACGTAGTCGATGACGCCTTGCGTCAGTTGATCGATGACATGTTTGAAACCATGTACGACGCGCCGGGTATTGGCCTCGCGGCCAGCCAGGTCAACGTGCATAAACGCCTGGTGGTGATGGATCTGTCCGAAGACAGGTCCGAGCCACGGGTGTTTATCAACCCCGAGTTCGAGCCGCTGACTGACGAAATGGATCAGTATCAGGAAGGTTGCCTCTCGGTACCGGGCTTCTACGAAAACGTCGACCGCCCGCAAAAAGTCAAGATCAAAGCGTTGGACCGAGATGGCCAACCTTATGAGCTTATCGCCGAAGGGTTGCTGGCGGTGTGTATTCAACATGAGTGCGATCACCTCAACGGCAAACTGTTTGTCGATTACCTGTCGACGCTCAAGCGCGACCGGATCAAGAAGAAGCTGGAAAAGCAGCACCGCCAGCAGGCTTGAGCCACACCGAATACAGAGGCTTGCTGCGGCAAGCCTTTTCTTTTCTCGGCACTTTAATTATGACCCGGCCGCACGCCCTTACTTCAGCGAGAACCCATGTCTGAGCCTTTGCGTATTGTCTTTGCCGGCACCCCGGAATTCGCCGCCGAACACCTCAAGGCGCTGCTTGGCAGCTCACACCAGATTGTCGCCGTGTACAGCCAACCAGACCGTCCAGCTGGGCGCGGACAAAAGCTCACACCCAGCCCGGTCAAGCTGTTGGCCATGCAGCATGAAATCCCGGTATTGCAACCACAAACCCTGCGTGACCCGGCCGCACAGGCTGAACTGGCCGCCCTCAAACCGGACTTGATGGTGGTGGTGGCGTACGGCCTGATCCTGCCGCAAGTGGTGCTGGATATTTCGCGTCTGGGCTGCATTAACAGTCATGCGTCTTTGCTGCCGCGCTGGCGCGGTGCTGCGCCGATTCAGCGCGCGGTGGCGGCGGGCGATGCTGAGTCCGGCGTTACGGTGATGCAGATGGAAGCCGGCCTGGACACCGGCCCGATGCTGCTGAAAGTCCGCACCGCCATTAGCGCCGACGACACCGGCGGCAGCCTGCATGATCGGCTGGCGACATTCGGCCCGCAGGCGGTAATCGAGGCGATTAGCGGCCTGGCTGACGGCACGCTCAAGGGCGAAGTTCAGGACGACAGCCTGGCCACCTACGCACACAAGCTGAACAAAGATGAAGCCCGCCTGGATTGGAGCCGTCCGGCCATTGAGCTGGAGCGCCTGGTGCGGGCCTTTCATCCATGGCCGATGTGCCACAGCACGCTCAATGGCGACGCCATTAAAGTGCATGCCGCCGTATTGGGTGACGGCCAGGGTGCGCCGGGGCTCATTCTGGCTGCGGATAAATCCGGCCTGACCGTGGCCTGTGGTGACGGCGCACTTCGCCTGACCCGCCTGCAGTTGCCCGGCGGCAAGGCACTGAATTTCAGTGATCTGTACAACAGCCGCCGCGAGCAGTTCGCCCCCGGCCTGGTGCTGCTGTGATGAGGACCTACCAATGAACCCGCGTCTCGCCGCCGCCCGCGCCCTGGCCGTGGTGCTCAACGGCAAAGCTTCACTGGGCAGCAGCCTGCCGCCGTTGCTGGACAAGGTTGAGCAGCGCGATCGCGGTCTGACTCAAGACCTGGCCTTTGGCACTGCGCGCTGGCAGCCACGTTTGGCCTTGATTGCCGAAAAACTGCTGCAAAAACCGTTCAAAGCCGTCGACCGCGATGTTGAGGCGTTGCTGCTGATTGGCCTGTATCAGCTGTTCTACACGCGCATTCCGGCGCACGCCGCCATCGGCGAAACAGTCGCCTGCGTCGACAAGCTGAAGAAGCCCTCACTCAAAGGCCTGCTCAATGCCGTGTTGCGCAACGCCCAGCGCGATGGTGAGAGCCTTATTGCCAGCCTTGAGCGTGACCCGGTGCTGCACACCGCCCATCCGCGCTGGTTGCAAAAACGCCTGAAGGCCGAATGGCCGCAGCAGTGGGAGGCCATCTGCGCTGCCAACAACGCCCACCCGCCATTGATTCTGCGGGTTAACCGCCGCCTCGGCAGCCGTGATGACTATTTGGCTGAACTGCGCCGCGTTGGTTTTGAAGCCGAGCCCTGCATTTTTAGCCACGACGGCATCCGCCTGCTGCAGGCCTGCGATGTCACCACCCTGCCGGGCTTCGCCGAAGGCCGTGTCAGCGTGCAGGACGAAGCCGCGCAACTGGCAGCCGAACTGCTCGACCTCGCCCCCGGCCAACGGGTGCTCGACGCCTGCGCTGCACCGGGTGGCAAAACCTGCCACCTGCTGGAAGCCGAACCCGCTTTGGCCGGCGTAGTCGCGGTGGATCTGGAAGAAAAACGCCTGGTGCGGGTGCGCGAGAATCTCAAGCGCTTGGGCCTTTCAGCCGAGCTGATCGCCGCCGATGGTCGCGACCTGGCCGCTTGGTGGGACGGCAAACCGTTCCAGCGCATCTTGCTCGACGCTCCCTGCTCGGCCACCGGGGTGATTCGCCGTCACCCAGATATCAAACTGACTCGCCAACCCGATGACATCCCCGCGCTGGCCAAGCTGCAGGGCGAACTGCTGGACAGCCTGTGGCAGACCCTGGAAGTCGGCGGCATCCTGCTCTATGCCACCTGCTCGGTGATGCCCGCAGAAAACAGCGACAACATTGCCGCCTTCCTGGCCCGCACACCGGGGGCCCGCGAGCTGGATATAGCGGGCGCGTTCGGCATCAAGCCAGCCCATGGTCGCCAACTCTTCCCGCAAGTAGACGGCCACGACGGCTTCTACTATGCCAAGCTGATGAAAATCGCCGCTGCTCCGCGCGGCTGAGGACGTACTGCATGAAGATCATCATTCTCGGTGCTGGCCAGGTTGGCGGCACCTTGGCGGAACACTTGGCCAGCGAAGCCAACGACATCACCGTGGTCGACACCGACGGCGAGCGTTTACGCGCCCTCAGTGACCGCCTGGATATCCGTACCGTACAAGGACGCGGCTCATTCCCCACGGTCTTACGCCAGGCCGGTGCCGATGATGCCGACATGCTGGTGGCGGTGACCAACAGCGACGAAGTCAACATGATCGCCTGCCAGGTCGCCTACAGCCTGTTTCATACGCCGACCAAGATTGCCCGCGTACGCGAAGCGGCTTATCTGACGCGCAGTGGCTTGTTTAACAACGAGTCGATCCCGGTCGATGTGTTGATCAGCCCCGAGCAAGTGGTGACCAACTACATCAAGCGCCTGATCGAATACCCCGGTGCCCTGCAGGTCATCGACTTTGCCGAGGGCAAGGCTCAATTGGTGGCGGTAAAGGCCTATTACGGCGGCCCACTGGTCGGTCAGCAACTGCGGCAACTGCGTGAGCACATGCCCAATGTCGATACCCGCGTGGCGGCGATCTTCCGCCGCAACCGGGCGATCATGCCGCAGGGCGACACCGTGATCGAAGCCGATGACGAAGTGTTCTTTATTGCCGCCAAGGCACACATCCGCGCGGTAATGAGCGAAATGCGCCGCATGGAAGACAGCTACAAAAAGGTGGTGATCGCCGGCGGCGGGCACATCGGTGAGCGCCTGGCCGAAGCCATCGAAAGCCGTTACCAAGTGAAGATTATTGAGATGAACCCGGCGCGTTGCCGCTACCTCTCGGAAACCCTCGACAGCACCATCGTGCTGCAGGGCAGCGCCTCTGATCGCGACCTACTGGTGGAAGAAAACATCAGCGACGCCGACATCTTCCTGGCCCTGACCAACGACGACGAAGCCAACATCATGTCCTCCTTGCTGGCCAAGCGCCTGGGTGCACGCAAGGTGATGACCATCATCAACAACCCGGCCTACGTCGATTTGGTGCAGGGCGGCGAGATCGACATTGCCATCAGCCCGCAGCTAGCCACCATCGGCACCCTGCTGACCCACGTGCGTCGCGGCGATATCGAAAGCGTGCACAGCCTGCGTCGGGGTGCCGCCGAGGCCATTGAGGCGATTGCCCACGGTGATGCCAAATCGAGCAAGGTGGTCGGCCGCGCCATCGAAGACATCGACCTGCCACCGGGCACCACCATCGGCGCGATCATCCGCAATGACGAAGTGCTGATCGCTCACGACAATACCGTGATCGAAACCGGCGACCATGTGATCCTGTTCTTGGTCGACAAGAAATACATCCGCGACGCTGAGCGGCTGTTCCAGGTTGGCCTGACATTCTTTTAGCGTTCATTGCTGTGCCCAAGTAGCGTAACCCAACGTGCCTGTTGGGCTTCGCTGCGCTCAACGCCAACCGACTGCTGCCTTCAGCACCTAACCGCTGGCCGAGGGCTTGCCACTCTCCGAAGGAGCCCCCCATGAGCACCGAAGCGCTGGAAAAGATGCTGGCTAAAGGCATGGACAATGCGCTGCTGCGCTTCGGCTTGGGCAAGGGCTATCTGGATGCAGGTGATGTGGCGCGCGCCGCTGAGCACTTTCAGCGCTGTGTGCAGTTTGATCCGCAGTATTCCGCCGCCTGGAAGCTGCTCGGCCAGGCCCTGCACAAACAAGGCTTGCACGACGACGCGCGCACAGCCTGGACACAAGGCTTGGCAGTGGCTGAAGGCAAGGGTGATAAGCAGGCCAGTAAAGAAATCAGCGTGTTTCTCAAACGGCTGGACAAGCCCGCGCGCTAGTCGCCATCCGACTCGCAGGGCACAAAGCGCAGGCCGACGCCCGAGGGCTCAACGCGCACCACTTCCAGCATCAAAATTGGCGCTTCCATCGGCAGGCCCTGCACCTGACCCTGGACCAATTCCCCCATGAGCAGCTTCTCGGGCGCATGCTCCATCAACACATAGACGCCGCACTCTGAGATGTCGCGGGTGGTGAGCATCAGCTCACCGTGCATCGGGTGATCAATGCGCAGGCGAACCTTGAGGGGCGTGCGGGTGTTTTTCCGATTATTGCTCATGCGCGATCCACTTCAGTGAGTGTTATCAGCCTAGTTCAGCGTCAAGCCTGCCGGCAACTGCGGCGATGCAGTCGGCACATCAATACCACTTGGCTTCGCCGGGCGGACGCTTCTTAAAGCGTTTCATGCTCCACATGTACTGGCTCGGATAAGCGCGCACATAACGCTCGATGACCTGACTCATCGCCGCCACCGCAGTTGGCGTATCGCTGCTGTACATCTCCTCTGGCGCAGCTTCCAGAATCACCTTGAAGCCCGAACCATCCGGCAAACGCAACGCATGCAAAAACACACCGCAGGCCTTGCCGCCACTCAACATGCCCGCGACAAACTTGCTGGTCAGTGCTTCGGTGGCCAAGAAAGGTACAAATACGCCTGATGACAAACTCGGCTCAGGATCAGCCGGAATACCCACCGCACCGCCTTTGCGCACTTCTTTGATGACGCTGAGAATGCCTTCTTTGGTCGACGGCGCGACGCGGTTACCCAACTGCACACGCTGTTGGCGTAGCAACTCATCCACCGCTTTGAGCTTCGGTGGACGGTAGAAGATGATCGGTTTGCACTGCGCACAATAGAAATGATTGAGCACCTCCCAGTTGCCCAGGTGGCTGGTGATGCCGACCACGCCTTTGCCGCTGGCCAGCGCCTCTTTGAGCACGTCCAGGCCTTCGACCTCACTCACCAAGCCGATGGATTTCTGCGCTGGCCAGATCCAGGCGCAAGCGCTTTCAGTCAGGGTTTTGCCAATGTCCATCAGGGTTTGCCGAAGCAATTGCTGGTGAGCCGCTTCATCCAGCTCCGGGAAACATTTGCGCAAATTGATGCTGGCCACGTTGCGCGAGCCATTAGACAGCTTCCACATCAGCCAGCCAATCGCCGCGCCCACCGCCTGTACGGCGCGCCAGGGCAGCAGGGCAAACAGGCGCAGGAAACCGACCACCAAGGCACCTTTGAGCTTTTCCACAGGCCACTCCACAGGTCAAAAAGGCGCTTATTGTAACCAGAGACACCGGTTGCTGCTGCGCGCCGCGAAATCCAACGTTGTATGCCGCTCACACCGCAACAGTTCCGCGTCGTCCGGGCGGCTGGTTAGCGTTGGGCGCAAACTGACATCACTGATGGTGCTTGGTCATCAGCAACTCGGCATAACGATCACAGTCTGTGGTGTGGTCCATGACCATACCGGTGGCCTGCATGTAGGCATAACAGATGGTCGGGCCGACAAAGGTAAAACCCGCTTTCTTCAAGGCTTTGCTCATCGCCTCAGCCTCGGGCGTAACAGCCGGCACCTGGCTGCGCTCGCTGAAGTGATTCACCTTCGGCTGGCCACCGACAAACGACCATAGCAGCGCTACCGGGTCCTCCAGCTTGAGCCAGGCTTGAGCATTCTGCCGGGCCGCGCGTAGCTTAAGTCGGTTACGAATAATGCCGGGGTCGTGCATGAGGGTGTCGTCAATGTAGCTATCGCTCAGCGTCGCTAAGCGCTCTACATCAAAGCCAAACAACACCTCGCGGTAGCGCTCGCGCTTTTTCAGCACGGTGATCCACGACAAACCCGCCTGAAAGCCCTCCAGCAGCAACAACTCAAACAACGCCTGCGGGTCACGTTGCGGTACGCCCCACTCCTGATCGTGGTAAGCGATATACAAAGGATCGTCGGTGCACCAAAAGCAGCGTGGCATGCGGGTTTCCCTGAGCTTCGGTATACTCGCGGACTTTCTCAAGCCGCCAAAGTACGGGTGAAATTTGTGAGCCAGACTACGCCTGCCGTGCGCACCTTCCAAGATTTGATCCTCGCCCTACAACAGTACTGGGCCGAGCAGGGTTGTGTGGTGTTGCAACCTTACGACATGGAAGTGGGCGCGGGCACCTTCCACACCGCCACCTTTCTGCGCGCCATCGGCCCGGAGACCTGGAACGCCGCCTACGTGCAGCCGTCCCGTCGCCCGGCTGACGGCCGCTACGGCGAGAACCCCAACCGCCTGCAGCACTACTACCAGTTCCAGGTGGTACTCAAGCCGAACCCGGAAAACTTCCAGGAGCTGTACCTGGGCTCGCTGAAAGCCATCGGCATCGACCCGCTGGTGCACGACATTCGCTTCGTTGAAGACAACTGGGAATCGCCGACCCTCGGTGCTTGGGGTCTGGGCTGGGAAATCTGGCTCAATGGTATGGAAGTCACCCAGTTCACCTACTTCCAGCAAGTGGGCGGCATTGAGTGCTACCCGGTGACCGGCGAGATCACCTACGGTCTGGAGCGCCTGGCCATGTACCTGCAGGGTGTGGACTCGGTCTACGACTTGGTGTGGACTGACGGTCAGTTTGGCAAGGTCACTTATGGCGATGTGTTCCACCAGAACGAAGTGGAGCAGTCGACCTACAACTTCGAGCACGCCAACGTCGACAAGCTGTTCGAGTTGTTCGACTTTTACGAGTCAGAAGCCAATCGCCTGATTGAGTTGGAACTGCCATTGCCGACTTACGAGATGGTGCTTAAAGCCTCGCACACCTTCAACCTGCTGGATGCGCGCCGGGCAATCTCGGTCACCGCGCGTCAGCAGTACATCCTGCGTGTGCGTGCGCTGGCCCGTTCGGTGGCACAGAGCTACCTGCAAGCGCGGCGCAAACTCGGCTTCCCGCTCGCCGCCCCCGACCTGCGTGATGAAGTATTGGCCAAGCTGGAGGCTGCAGAATGAGCACCCGTGATTTCCTGGTAGAACTGGGCACCGAAGAGCTGCCACCCAAAGCCCTGAAAACTCTCGGCGAAGCCTTTCTGGCCGGTATCGAGAAAGGCCTCAAAGCGGCCGGTCTGTCCTACAGCGTCACTCGCTACTACGCTGCGCCTCGCCGTCTGGCCGTGTTGATCGAGCAGCTTGAAGAGCTGCAAGCCGATCGCACCCAGAACCTCGACGGCCCGCCCGTACAGGCCGCGTTCGACAAAGACGGCAACCCGACGCAAGCCGCGCTGGGCTTTGCCAAGAAGTGTGGCGTTGAGCTGAGCCAGATCGACCAAAGTGGCCCCAAGCTGAAATTCAGCCAGAGCATTCCCGGCCAAGCCGCTACTGGCCTGCTGCCCGCCATCGTCGAAACCTCGCTGAACGAACTGCCGATCCCCAAACGCATGCGCTGGGGCGCGCGCAAAACCGAATTCGTCCGTCCAAGCCAGTGGCTGGTGATGCTGTTTGGTGACGAGGTGATCGACTGCGAGATCCTCGCTCAACAGGCTGGCCGGGTTTCCCGTGGTCACCGCTTCCACGCCAACCACGAGGTGCGCATCAGCGCACCGGCCAATTACGCCGAAGACCTGCGCAGCGCCTATGTGATTGCCGACTTCGCCGAGCGCCGCGCGCAGATCATCGCCCGTGTGAATGAACTGGCTGCCGCCGAGCAGGGCACAGCCATCGTGCCGCCGGCGTTGCTGGATGAAGTCAGCGCGCTGGTTGAATGGCCGGTGCCGCTGGTCTGCTCGTTCGAGGCACGCTTCCTCGAAGTGCCGCAGGAAGCACTGATCACCACCATGCAGGACAACCAGAAGTACTTCTGCCTGCTGGACGGCAACGGCAAGCTGCTGCCGCGTTTTATCACCGTGGCCAACGTCGAGAGCAAAGACCCGGCGCAGATCATTTCCGGTAACGAGAAAGTCGTGCGTCCGCGCCTGACTGATGCTGAGTTCTTCTTCAAACAGGACAAGAAGCAAAAGCTGGAGACCTTCAACCAGCGTCTGGCCAATGTGGTGTTCCAGGCTCAGCTCGGTTCGGTCTACGACAAAGCGCAGCGTGTGTCGGCCCTGGCTGGTTTTATTGCCGAGCGCATCGGTGGCGACGCCACTCGCGCCGCCCGCGCTGGCATTCTCTGCAAGTGCGACCTGGCCAGTGAGATGGTCGGCGAGTTCCCGGAAATGCAGGGCATCGCCGGTTACTACTACGCCAAGCACGACGGCGAAGCCGATGACGTGGCCCTGGCGCTGAACGAGCAGTACATGCCGCGCGGTGCCGGTGCCGAACTGCCTACCACCAAGACCGGTGCCGCCGTTGCCCTGGCCGACAAGCTCGACACCCTGGTCGGCATCTTCGGCATTGGCATGCTGCCCACCGGCAGCAAAGACCCCTACGCGTTGCGTCGTGCTGCCCTTGGTGTGCTTCGCATTCTGATCGAGAAACAGCTGGATCTGGATCTGGCGGACGCCATCGCCTTTGCCATCGCCCAGTTCGCAGGCAAGGTTTCTGACCTCAATAACGCCACTACCGAAAAGAATGGCGTTATCAAGAAAGAAGACATCCCTCTCAAAGAGCTGGTTTTTGACTTTATCTATGACCGTCTGCGCGCGCGTTATGAAGACGAAGGCGTTGAAGTCGCCGTGTACCAAGCCGTACGTGCCGTCAGCCCGACCTCGCCGCTGGACTTCGATCAGCGCGTACAAGCCGTGCATGCATTCCGCGCATTGCCGCAAGCAGCCGCTCTTGCAGCAGCCAACAAGCGCGTGTCCAACCTGCTGAGCAAAGCCGAAGGCCAAGTCGCAACGAGCGTCGAAGCCCATCACTTCGACACCCCCAGCGAGTTCGCCCTCAACGCCGCCATCCAGCAAGCCGAGCACGCGGTGCAACCGCTCGCTGCAGCCCGTCAGTACAACCTGGCGCTCAGCCAGTTGGCCAACCTGCGCGAGCCGGTAGACGCCTTCTTCGAGGCCGTACTGGTCAACGCCGAAGACCCCGCCGTGCGGGCCAACCGCTATGCCTTGCTGGCCAAGCTGCGCGGTTTGTTCTTGGGCGTTGCCGATATCTCGGTACTCGGCTAAACACGCCACGTAGGATCGGTAGCGCAGCGCAGCGCTATCCATCACAAGCGCATGGGTTACGCCGCTTTGCGGCTAACCCATCCTACGGATTTTGAGCTTGTCGCTATGAAACTGCTGATTCTCGACCGCGACGGCGTCATCAATTACGACTCCGACGACTACATCAAAAGCCCAGAAGAATGGATTCCGCTGCCCGGTGCAGTGGAGGCCATCGCACGCCTGTCGCAAGCCGGCTGGACCGTTGCAGTCGCCACTAATCAATCCGGCATTGCCCGCGGGTACTACGACGTGGCCACGCTGGACGCCATGCATGCAAAGCTTCGTGGGTTGGTCGGCATGCTGGGCGGTGAGCTTGGCTTAATCGTCTATTGCCCACACGGCCCCAATGAAGGCTGTGCCTGCCGTAAACCAAAACCCGGCATGCTCGAGCAGATTGCTGCGTACTATGGCGCAGCACTGAAGGGCGTCTGGTTTGTCGGAGACAGCAGCGGTGACCTGACAGCGGCTCGCGCCGTCGATTGTCAGCCTGTTTTAGTAAAAACCGGCAAGGGTGAACGCACCCTGGCGAAAGGATTGCCAGCGGGCACCCTGATATTCGATGATCTGGCGGCGGTTGCCGATCAGCTTCTCCACTTATAAAGCAGGCCCTGCCTGCGACGGTAAAAGCGCCCATGTCGACAGTGCAGAACCTCAGAACCTTCCTTTTTTACCTGCTGCTGGCTTGCACCTCCTTCTTCTGGTGCACCCTCAGCGTCTTTATCGCGCCCTTTCTGCCTTTTCGTGCGCGCTACCGCTTTGTGGTGCAGAACTGGTGCCGCTGCGCCACTTGGCTGGGCAAGGTGGTGGTGGGCATCAACTATGAGATCAAGGGCCTGGAAAACATCCCCGAGCAGCCCTGCGTGATTCTCGCCAAACACCAGAGCACCTGGGAAACCTTTTTCCTTTGCGGCTACTTTGCGCCGCTGAGCCAAGTGGTCAAACGCGAACTGCTGTATGTGCCGTTCTTCGGCTGGGCCATGGCCATGCTCAAGCCCATTGCCATCGACCGCAGCAATCCCAAAGCAGCGCTCAAGCAACTGGCTAAGCTTGGCCATAAACGTTTAGGGCAGGGCGCTTGGGTACTGGTATTCCCGGAAGGCACGCGCATTCCCCCCGGCCAGATCGGCAAGTTCAGCCGTGGCGGTGCATCCTTAGCCGTTAACGCCAACCTGCCGGTGCTGCCGATTGCCCACAACGCTGGCGAGTTTTGGCCCAAGCAGGGCTGGAAAAAAACACCCGGTACCGTCCAGGTGATTATCGGCCCACCGATGTACGCCGAAGGCACAGGCCCACGCGCCATCGCCGAACTCAACGAGCGCGCCTTTGCCTGGGTCAGCCAGGCACAACGCGATATCGGTTCGCTGGAAGCTCAAGAGCCTGCTTAGGCAAATTGTGGATAACCTGTGCATGAAATACCGGCAGAGTGCCATAAAGCCTTTCAAGTTAATGATTTATAGACACTTTTCTTGAAGTGCCGAGCTACACCGTTTCGTGCATAAGTTTTCAACCGTACCCTCAAGCCGGCCTCAGCGCCGGCTTTTTCTTGGCTATGTCCCAGCTAGTGTTGAATCATCCCGAACCGCAATACGGTGCGTTTAGCGCGGTATTTCGTTGGGTGGGTTAGGCGCGTGCGTATTTCGGCCCACCGTGACCGGCTGTTTCGGTAGATCGTGACCGGCCATTTCGCTAACGCGTGACCGCTCATTTCGCTATCAACGTGACCGATTTCCAGCCTGCTCCGAAACAGGCGGTCACGGCTTAGCGAAATACTTCCACCCCGTTGCGCATGACCTGACGCGACCGTCACCCTCGCCCGTTTTTGGGGAGTAGAGGAATGGCGGCGCAGCGAGTAACCATGCGTAATATCAAAGAATGTCT
>CAMCJM010000033.1 GCA_945874835.1 Pseudomonas synxantha
GCCACGTCGTGGAGTGCCTGTTCGGCAAACTGAAGCATTACCGGCGGATTGCTACGCGTTTTGAGAAAAAGGCCAGTCATTTCAAGTCTATGCTGGCCTTCGCTGCAACCCTGTTGTGGCTCCGCTGATACGTCAACAGAACCTAGCAAAAAGCCCTGAAGCTTTTAGCTTCAGGGCTGCGATTTGATGTCGTGACGGGGTTGGAGAGTCATTCCGGGGGGGCATTGGTTTACGAGTCAGTCAAAAACGCTGCTCAAGACCTCATGGATGATCCCAGTGGCAGCCGTCACGAGAATCAAATCCCGCCCCGTTTGCATCCATTCATAGCCTTCATAGTGGGGCAATTGTTGCGCCAGGCGACCGTCCAGGCGCTTGGCAATACCGGGCGGCATTGGTTTACCCCGGGCCAGATTCTTCTGGATGCCAGGAGGTAAAGCAGGCCCAGGGGACCAATAATTGCTGTTGTTACCCAGAATCATGCGGATCGAGCCGATGTCTATCTTCGGGCTACCACCTCTGAGGCTAGTTGACACGACACTGTCATCATGGCGCTCCTTTTTGCCATGCCCTTGGCCTTTACCGTTTCCGGGATCTGCCAATGCCAGCGACACAGTTGCCAACAGAAGGAGACTTCCTGCGATCGTCACGCGTACTGTTTGAATCGCCTGCATCTGGGTCACCCTGATCAATGTGTAGTCATGCTAGGACAGTCTAGGCTCTGAAAATGTTCCATGTCCGATCCGTTACGCTCATTGTTGGGGGGGTATTGATCAGTACCTTTCTTCAAACTTCGCCATCAACCAGAAAGCAAAAAGCCCCGAAATCTTGTTAGAAATCAGGGCTTTTAAGCTGCGATTTGGAGCGGGCGATGGGAATCGAACCCACAGCTCTAGCTTGGGAAGCTAGGGTATTACCACTATACGACGCCCGCAGCGGGTGCCTTTATACCGGAAGTCTTGGCTGAAATGAAGCCTGCAGCGCGGCTATCTGGGTTTGCGCGCTGCAGGCTTGTGCCGTGGTGGTGTTTCATACGGCGATGGCGTGGTGCAGGTCTTCGCTGGGGCGGTAGCTGGAGTGGGCGCGTGGCGTGGCTTGCAGGAAGTTTAGCAAGGCCGCTTGGCTTTGTAGCCAGGCCTTTTTGTGCTCCATATCGAGAAAGTGCCCAGCGTTGTTGATTTTGGCGAACTGGCAGTCGTTGAGGTGCTTGGCGAACAGGCGCACGTCGGTCGGTGAGGTGTATTCGTCATGCTCGCCGTTGATAAACAGCAGCGGGATGTCGATGGCCGACAGGCATTCCATCTGGCAGTGGTTGTCCATGTGCACCACTTGGTTGATGTGGGCGTACATCTGCAGGTACTCGTGGTTATCCAGGTTGCTGATATGCCGATGGTTGTAGCGTTTGAACAGTGAGGGCAGGTATTTGCCGATGGTGCTGTTGACCAGTTGGCCGACGTTTTCACCGTCGATAGCTTTCAGGTGGGTCATGCCTTTGCTTAGGTAGTCGAGCATTGGCTCGTTGAGCAGGGGTGAGAAGGAAGTGATTACGGCCTTCTCGATGCGTGCTGGGCGCTGTGCCAGGGCGAGCATGGCGGCAACGCCACCCCAGGAGAACGACAGCAGATAGTTGGCCTGAAAGTGCTCAATCAGCTCGAGCAGAATGCTCGCTTCATCTTCTTTGCTGATCGGCTTGTTGTGGCTGTTGTAGGCCTTTGACTGGCCGGCATAGGGCTGATCGTAGAGCACCACATTGAACTGCGGTTGCAGGTATTTGAGGGGTTGCGCAAAGGCAGCGGTGGTGGCCAGCGAGCCGTTGATCAGGATGATGGTCTTGCGCGCGCTGGGGTTGGCGTAGAACTCCGTGTGAACCTTAAACGTCCTGTGTATATCGACGACCGCGATGGCTGGCTTCATGTCGTTTCCTCCTGGCGCAAAAATGGGCATGGCTAAACGGCGACGCCGTTAAACCGGGCTAAGTAGGACAGTCAGGAAAGCGCCTGGACGTGACAGCACGATGTCAGGCTGGAGGATTTTATAAGTTATTTATTTTCAATAAGTTAGGGCTGAAATAGAGCATTCGTCCACGACCCTTGAACAGGTGTGGAGCGACGTCTTTGACCAGGCAGGAACCCATTTCGCGCAGTGCGCAAACAACCGATGAAGCGCTTAGATGGCTTTAGTGACTGTTAAGTCACGTTAAGACCTTATGGTTCGATTTAAGCAGCGAAGGCGGGTGCTGACAAGCCTTAATTGATCTTTCTGCACAAAACCTCTGTGGCGATTCTGAGCGCTGTTGTTGTCATTTTGCGCGGGCAATTGATCGATAAGATCGCGCGCGTTTTGTTGACGCGCTGCCCCGCAGCGCACAGGCACTTGCCCCGGCCCAAGGTTGCTGAGCATGAGTCAATGCTGCAAAAAACGGCGAAACTTTAAGCGCGAGCTGAGCAAGTCATGCATCGCAGATACGAGGTAGGGAGGATGGCGCTTTACCCATCCTCCAGCGGGGGCTAGCTGTTGCGTCTGTTTTCGCGAAATTCGCCCGGCGTTTGCCCGGTCCAGGTTTTGAAGCTGCGGTGAAAGGAGCCCGACTCGGTAAAGCCCAGGTAGCTGGCGATATCCTGTATCGCCAGGTCGCTGCGCAGCAGGTAGTGCTCGGCCAGTTCTTGACGCAACTCATCGAGAATCTGCTGGTAGCTGGTGCCAGCCAGTTGTAGGTGACGCTGCAGGGTGCGCACCGTTACGTTGAATTTCTCTGCCACGCGTTCTTTGCGAGGCAGGCCATCTTTGAGCAGCAGGCGCAGGGCGTTTTTCACCCGTTGCGGCAGCGGTTCGTTGTCGTCCAGCCCAGCCATCAGCGTGAGGGCGTGTTCTTCCAGGGTGCGCAGCAGGTTGGCGTCGGCCTGGTGCAGCGGCACGCTGAGGTACTCCAGCGGCACGATCAGCGCATTACAGCTTTGCTGAAAGCGAATTGGGCAGCCGAAAATTGCTTCGTACTCAGCCACATCCACACCCTGCGGTAGGGCATGTTCGAACCAGGCTTCTGTGGGTGAGCGGTCCATGTCGGCGATCCAGCGCGCATAGAGCAGCCAGGAGGCCAAGACGTTTTCCACCATGTGCCGGCGAATCGGCTCGGCCTGATGGCGACAGGTCCAGATCATTTTGACGTGATCACTGGCCCCCTCGACCCGGCTGACACCCATATCACCCACCAGTTTTTCATAGGGCATGATGCGGCTCATGGCTTCGCCGAGGGTGGCGCAGTTCATGGTGATATAGCCCAGCACGCTCCAGGAGCCCGGCTGTACAAAGCGCGCACAGTGCAGGCCAAACAGCGGGTCATCGGATGCCTGCAGCAGATGGCCGAGCAGGCGCTCGTGGGTTTCACTGGGGATGCGTTTGCTGTTGTCGGTCAGTTCAGCGGCGTTAATGCCGGCTGCCGCCAAGGCCTGATCGGTATCCAGGCCCAGTTGCTCGGCATGGCGCAGGTATTTGAGCAGGGAGGGCACAGAGGTGTAGCCGAGGTTTTCCATGGGCCTGTTCTTATTCTGAGTGCATATTCTGAATGGCTTGATTGGCGATATCGGCTGGCTCGATACGACAGTGACGCCCACGTGTGGCCCGCTAGTATAGGCAGCCATTGCAGGTGACTGAAATATCCGGGAGACACAGATGCGACGTTGGAACGGCTGGGGTGATGAAGCAACAGTGGTGGAACTGCCGGCCCATGGCGAGGCTTTTCTGGCCGAACTGGTCGGCCCCGGTCAGCAGCTTGCCGATGCCAGCCTGGAGCAGGTGCTGGCGACGGTTCCGATCTCGCGTCTGCAGGCTCATCCACTGATCTGCCTGAATGCCGAAGACCGCGTGCGCCATGCCCGTGGCCAAAGCCTGCCGGACTGGTTGGCGATGCGCTCCGGCAATTTCGGTGTGTTCCCCGATGGCGTGGCCTACCCGGAAAGCGCCGCGCAGATCCGCGAATTACTGGCCTGGGCCAGTCAGCAGGACCTGATCGTTATCCCTTACGGTGGTGGCACCTCGGTGGCCGGGCATATCAACCCGCAGGCCAGCAGCAAGCCGGTGCTGACGTTATCGCTTGAGCGCATGGGCAAGCTGATCGAGATCGACCACGACAGCCTGATCGCTACCTTCGGCCCCGGTGCCGCAGGCCCGCAAGTGGAAAGCCAGTTGCGCGCGCAGGGCTATACCCTCGGCCATTTTCCGCAGTCGTGGGAGCTGTCGACCCTCGGTGGTTGGGTGGCCAGCCGTTCCAGTGGTCAGCAGTCGCTGCGCTATGGGCGCATCGAGCAGTTGTTTGCCGGCGGCAAGGTTGAGACCTTCGCCGGCACTCTGGACATTCCGACCTTTCCGGCGTCTGCCGCGGGGCCTGATCTGCGCGAAATTCTCATGGGTTCGGAAGGGCGCTTCGGCATTATTTCTGAGGTCAAGGTGCGCATCACCCGCCTGGCCGAGGAGGAGAATTTCTACGCGGTGTTTCTGCCCAACTGGCAGCAAGCGCTGAGCGCCATTCGCAGCCTGGCTCAGGCGCGCGTGCCGCTGTCGATGCTGCGTCTGTCCAACGCTATCGAAACCAAAACCCAGCTGGCCCTGGCCGGCCATCCGCAGCAGATTGCCTGGCTGGAGAAATACCTGGCCCTGCGCGGCGCCAGCGAGGGCAAGTGCATGCTGACCTTCGGCGTCACCGGCAGCCGCACACAAAATGCCGCGTCACTGAAGCAGGCGAAGAAGCTACTCAAGGGGTTTTGCGGCATCTTTACCGGCACCCTGCTGGGCAAGAAATGGGCAGAAAACCGCTTCCGTTTCCCCTACCTGCGCCATGGTTTGTGGGCTGCAGGTTACGCGGTGGACACCCTGGAAACCGCCACTGATTGGAGCAATGTCGACAACCTGCTGAACAAGCTTGAGGCCAGCTTGCGCAACGGCTTGAGCGAAGAGGGCGAACAGGTGCATGTGTTTACCCACCTGTCCCACGTTTACAACGAGGGCTCGAGCATCTACACCACCTACGTGTTCCGCCCCGGCAGCAACTATGCCGAGGCGATGGCGCGCTGGCAAAAGCTCAAACATGCCGCTTGTCTGACCATCGCCGAGAACCGCGGCACCATCAGCCATCAGCATGGTGTCGGCCGCGATCACGCGCCCTATCTGCCCATTGAGAAAGGCGAGTTAGGTATGGCCACGCTCAAGGCATTGGCCGGGCACTTCGACCCCGAGCGACGTCTGGCCCCTGGCGTGTTGATTCAGGATTGATGATGAACAACTGGAACGCCGCTTGGCGCGAGCGAGCACTGCCTGAACTGGCCTCCTGCGACTGGGACCTGATCGTCGTCGGTGGCGGCATCAGCGGTGCCGGGATACTGCGTGAAGCGGCGCGGCGCGGCTGGACATGCCTGCTGCTGGAGCAGCGCGACTTCGCCTGGGGCACGTCCAGTCGCTCTTCGAAAATGGTGCATGGCGGGTTGCGTTACATCGCCAAGGGCCAGTTCGGCCTGACCCGCGATTCGGTGCGCGAGCGCCAGCGCTTGCTGCAGGAAGCGCCGGGTTTGGTCTATCCCCTGAGTTTTATCATGGCCCACTACCAGGGCGGCTTTCCCGGCCCTCGCGTATTCGGCAGCCTGCTGGCGGTGTATGACGCCTTGGCCGGCAAACGCAATCACCTGTACTACCCGTTGCAGCAACTGCGCTACCTGGCACCCGGCATCAAGGAAGATGGCCTGCTCGGCGGCACGCGATTCTTCGATGCGGTGACCGACGATGCGCGGCTGGTGCAGCGCGTACTGGGCGAGGCGCGTGCCGATGGTGCTGAAGCGCTCAACGGCATGCGCGTGGTCGAGTTGCTGCGCGAAGACGGGCGCGTCACCGGCCTGCTCGCCGAAGACAGCGAGACTGACCTGCGCTATGGCTTCAAGACCCGCGCCGTGGCGCAGGCCACTGGAGCTTGGGCTGATCAGCTGCGGCAAAAAACTGGGCTGGAACATATCCGCCCGCTGCGCGGCAGCCACCTGCTGATACCAGCCTGGCGCTTGCCGGTGGCCCATGCCTTCAGCTTTATGCACGCCGCCGATAAACGCCCGGTGTTTGTCTTCCCGTGGGAAGGCGCGACGGTGATCGGCACCACTGATCTGGATCACCCGGCTCCGCTGGCTGAAGAAGCGCGCATCAGCCCGGATGAAGTGGACTACCTGCTGGCCGCCTGCGCTCAACAGTTCCCTGCTGCCGGAATCGGTGCGGCCGATGTGCTGTCGACTTGGGCTGGTGTACGCCCGGTGGTCAGCGATGGCGCGCCGGGACGCAAACCCTCGGATGAAAAACGCGAGCATGCGCTCTGGGTGGAGCCTGGTTGCGTGACCCTCGCGGGCGGCAAGCTGACCACTTTCCGTTTGTTGGCGTTGGAAGTCTTGCAGGCCTGCGCGCCATTTGTTGGCCGTGCCGTGCATGATCATGGCGCGCAGACCTTTGCCTCGGTCGCTCCTCAACCGATGCCCATGCTCAGCCCGGCTCAGCAGAAACGCCTGATCGGTCGTTATGGCCGCGCGTTACCGCAGTTGCTGGCGCTGGTTGACGAACTGGGGGCCGAACAGGTGGTCGGCACCGATACGCTCTGGGCCGAGCTGGCCTGGGCCGCCGAACAGGAACTGGTGCTGCATCTGGATGACCTGTTGCTGCGCCGTACTCGCCTGGGCCTGTTGTTGGCGCGTGGAGCGGCGGCTGAATTGCCGCGTATCCGCGCGTTGTGTCAGGCGCGGCTGGGCTGGAGCGAAACACGCTGGCAACAGGAAGAAGCAGATTACCTGGCGCTATGGCAGGGCTGTTACAGCTTGCCGGCAGAGAATTGATGGGTATCGCCTTGCTCCACCCATCCTACACAGCTGAATAACAGTAGCCCGGAGGCAATACGGGAGCGGTTTCCCGGAGTGCATCCGGAATACGGCACGCATTTATAGAAAGGGTTGTGTCTTGAGCGATAAAAACTACCTGCTGGCCATCGACAACGGCACCCAGAGCATTCGGGCGCTGCTGTTCGATCTTCAGGGCAACCTGCTCGCCAAGGGCAAGGTGGAGCTTGAGGCCTACTACTCCAAACAGCCCGGCTGGGCCGAGCAAGACCCGGAATACTACTGGGCTAGCCTGGGCGAGGCGTGCGCGCAGTTGTGGCAGCAGGTAGATATCGATCGCAGCCATATCCGGGGTGTATCGCTGACCACCCAGCGCGGCACCCTGATCAATGTTAATGCGCACGGCCAGCCCCTGCGCCCAGCGATGCTCTGGCTCGATCAGCGCCAGGCTGAAGTGCGCGAGCCAATCAAAGGGCCTTGGGGTTGGTTATTCAAGATCGTCAGAGCGCAGGCCACCGTGGATTATTTTCGCGCTCAAGCCGAGGTCAATTGGATTGCGCAGAACCAGCCGGACATCTGGGCCAATACACACAAGGTATTGCTGCTCTCGGGTTTTCTCACTCACCGCCTGTGCGGTCAGTTTGTCGATTCCCTGACCAGTTGCGTGGCCTACCTGCCGTTTGACTACAAACGTTTGCAGTGGGCCAAACCGGGTGACTGGAAATGGCAGGCACTGCCGGTGCGCCGCGAGCAATTGTCTGAGTTACGCAAACCGGGTGAGTTGCTCGGTCATATCACGGCGGCGGCCAGCCGCCATACCGGGATTCCCGAAGGCTTGCCGCTGATTGCCGCCGGTGCCGACAAGGCCAGTGAGGTGCTCGGTGCTGGCGGGGTGGCGGCGAGTACGGCCTGTTTGTCTTATGGCACCACGGCGACCATCAACACCACGCGCAGCACCTACCTGGAAACCATCCCGCTGATTCCGCCATACCCCTCGGCGATTCCTGATCACTTCAACACCGAGGTGATGATTTATCGCGGCTTCTGGATGGTCAGCTGGTTCAAAAAGGAATTTGGTCTGCGCGAAATGCAACGAGCTAAAGAGCTGGGCGTCGAGCCCGAAGCGCTGTTCGATGAACTGGTCAACAGCGTGCCGGCTGGCTCCATGGGCCTGATGCTGCAGCCGTACTGGTCGCCGGGGATTCGTGAGCCGGGGCTGGAGGCCAAAGGCTCGATCATTGGCTTTGGCGACGTGCATACCCGCGCGCACATCTACCGGGCGATTCTCGAAGGGCTGGCCTATGCCTTGCGTCAGGGCAAAGAAAAAATCGAGCAACGTTCTGGCACGCGCATTACCCGTTTGCGGGTGTCTGGCGGCGGTTCGCAGAGCGATGCGGCCATGCAGCTAACGGCGGATATCTTCGGCCTGCCAGCCGAGCGCCCGCATCTGTATGAAACCAGCGGGCTGGGCGCGGCGATCAACTGTGCGGTCGGGCTGGGCTTGTATCCGGATTACCCCACGGCGATTGCCGCCATGACGAGGGTGGGGCAGGTTTTTACGCCTAACCCTGAAGCTCAGCGCACCTATGAGCAGCTGTACACGCAGGTTTATCAACGCATGTACAAGCAGCTTAAGCCGCTGTATCAGGCGATCCGCAAGATCACCGGCTACCCGGCGTAGGATGGGTATCGCCTTCGGCTAACCTGCGCGGCCCGACCCATCCTACGGGCTCTAGCTTGCGGGCCTTTGGACGGGTTCTCAGTGGCGCTTTAGGCCACATCCACCAATATGACTTCGCTGTCTTCGATAGCCGTCACCCGGATTACCTCGATATCGCTGACGGCTACCCCATCGCGGGCCTGGGCGCTTACGCCGTTGACCTCAATGCTGCCGCTGGCGGCCACCAGATAGGCCTTGCGCGCAGTGCCCAGTGGATACTCGGTGCTTTGGCCAGCGTGCAGGGTGGCAGCAGCCATGCGCGCGGGGGTGCGGATCGACAGGGCGTCCTGGTCTTCGGCAAAACCGCTGGCCAAGGTGATAAAGGTGCCAGCGCGTTCGCCTTTGGGGAACGGCTTGCTGCCCCAGGACGGCGGTAGCCCGGATTGGTTGGGTTCAATCCAGATCTGGAAAATCTTCGTCGTGCTGTCTTCCAGGTTGTATTCGCTGTGGGCAATCCCGGTACCGGCACTCATCACCTGCACGTCACCCGCTTCGGTACGGCCCTGATTGCCCAAGCTATCTTTGTGAGTAATGGCCCCCTGGCGCACATAGGTGATGATTTCCATGTCGCGATGCGGGTGGGTGGGGAAGCCTGTATGCGCGGCAATCTCGTCGTCGTTCCACACCCTCAGCGTGCCCCAGCCCATACGCGTGGGCTCGTAATACTGAGCAAAGGAGAAATGATGGCTCGCATTCAACCAGCCGAAATCGGCGGCGCCCAAGTCGGCGTAAGGGCGTACTTCAATCATGGCTCGATCCTCGTTGGGGAACTGCAGCGGTCTTAACGCCACATGTTGAGTGCCATTGATAGTCCTATAAATCAAAGCGATGTAAAAACCCTAAATATTGCTCTAAATGATCGATTTTGTAGT
The DNA here is from genome assembly GCA_945874835.1 of Pseudomonas synxantha. GTDB lineage: Bacteria > Pseudomonadota > Gammaproteobacteria > Pseudomonadales > Pseudomonadaceae > Aquipseudomonas > Aquipseudomonas synxantha_B. Next base: position 9,441 of record CAMCJM010000033.1, read on the forward strand.
TTTATTAAGCCGTGAAGGGCGCCGTATTGAGCCGGCCGTTGTTTTCTCGCTGGCAGCCAGTTGCGCCTATACCGCATGATGTCAGCTCGCTATATCCCTTCAGATGTGCGGCATCTGGCCGATACACCCGATCATGGCTATTTGAGCTAGGCTAGATTAGTAACGTGAACAGGAGCGCATGATGGCCGGCATTCTCGACTCAGTGAATCAACGCACCCAGCTGGTGGGCGAGAATCGCCTGGAAATTCTCATGTTTCGCCTTAATGGCCGGCAGTTGTTTGCGATCAACGTGTTCAAGGTGCAAGAAGTTCTGCAAATGCCCAAGTTGACGCTGATGCCCCAGCGTCATCGGTTTGTCTGTGGTGTGGTCAACCTGCGCGGGCAAACCCTGCCGGTGATTGATCTGTCCCAGGCCATCGGCATGCGTCCCATCGTCCCAGATGAGCGCAGCACCATCATCGTCACAGAATACAACCGCTCCGTGCAGGCGTTTCTGGTCGGGGGAGTGGAGCGTATTCTCAACCTCAACTGGGAATCCATCCTGCCGCCTCCGGGTGGTGCCGGGCGGCAACATTACCTGACGGCGATCACCAAGGTTGATGACCAGATTGTTGAGGTGATCGACGTAGAAAAAGTGCTGTCCGAAATCAGTCCGATGAGCACCAAGGTCTCTCCGGAAAAACTGGTTGACCCAATGCTTGAGTACGCCCGTGGTCGTGAGGTCTTGCTGGTCGACGATTCCAACGTGGCCATGAACCAACTCAAGGGCACCATGGCGCAACTTGACATCCGTTGCCACTCAGCCAACGATGGTTTGCGCGGCTTAAATCTGCTCAAGAGCTGGGCAGACGCCGGCGTGGACGTGCATGAAAAGTTGCTGATGGTGATCACTGACGCCGAAATGCCCGAGATGGACGGTTACCGCCTCACCACTGAAATTCGCAGCGATCCTCGCCTAAAGGACCTTTATGTGGTGCTGCATACCTCACTGTCCGGAAGCTTCAACGAGGCCATGGTAAAGAAGGTCGGTTGTGACAACTTCCTCTCCAAATTTCAGCCGGACAAATTGGTCGATGTCGTGCGCCAGCGTTTGGCGCTCTTGCACGGTGAAGAGTAAGGCCTGGCAGCATTGTCAGGCCGGTGCCTCGTTATTCGCTCAGGCGCTGGCGCAAGCGCTCGATGCGTTCGCGGTTAACGTCGAAGTCCTTGTAACCAAGGCGCGACGCTGACCGCACTTCCACGGCCTGTGCGCCGAGCATAAATTCCACATCATCGACGAAGCGCATCAATTGGCTGGTGTACTCGGCGCGCAAGTAACCGGGCGCTTCCTCCACCACGCGTGCCCTCGGCTCGCTTTCAAGCAGGGTTTTCAGTTTGCTCTGGGTTTGCTCGGCTGTGTCGGCGAGGGGCAGGGGGTCGATAGCATGGCGCGCATCGCTGGCTTGGCTGCTGACACAGTTAGGCGAGTCCGGGCAGGCTGCCAGGTTGCCAGCGTTGATACCCAAGTTGTCGGGTGGGCTGCCACTGCAAGCACTCAGCAACAGCGCCAGCGGCAACGCCAATGCAGGCTTGTGAGCGCGGCGGGTAACTCGTATAAGAGCGTTTTGCCAAACGGAAGCTGGATTCATGTTGCATCTCTCCGGGTTGTACCGTTATCCAATGAAGTCGGCGGCGGGTGAGGCGTTGAGCGAAGCCATACTCGATGACCTGGGTGTCCAGGGGGACCGGCGCTGGATGGCCGTTGATGCTGAAACAGGACGCTTTCTGACGCAACGTCTATTACCGTCCATGACTCAGCTGAATGTTCGTTGGCAAGGTCACGCTTATATTGTGTTGAGCGCACCGGGCATGGACGAGTTGCAGGTGGCTGTTCCGGATGAATGGGCTCCGCTGCGGCCCGTGACCATCTGGCGCGATAACCCGCAGGTGCCGGATGCGGGTGATGCGGCGGCGCAGTGGCTGAGTTGGTGGCTGAAGCGGCCGTGTCGTCTGGTTTATATCAGTGCTGAACGGGCCCGGCAGATCGACACCGCCTATGCGCAACCCGGCGAGCGGGTGGCTTTTACTGATGGTTTTCCGTTGCTGTTGATTGGTCAGGCATCGCTGGAGGATTTGTCGGTGCGCGTGGGCCGGCCGTTGTCGATGCTGCGCTTTCGTCCCAATCTAGTGGTCAATGGCAGTGCGGCCTACGCGGAGGATGGCTGGTCGCGCATCCGCATTGGCGAGGTGGAATTTCGCGTGGTGAAGGGGTGTTCACGTTGCATCATGACCACCCTTGACCCACTCACTGGCGAACGCAGCGAAAACCGCGAGCCGCTCACCAGCTTGCGCCGTTACCGTGAGCGAGATGGCGAGGTGTATTTCGGCCAAAACCTGATCGCTTGCGGTGGCGGACGGCTGGCGTTGGATATGCCAGTTGAGGTCTTGGCTTAACTCAGCCACGGCAGTCGTTAAAACCGGCCGTGGCGTGGCCATTTCTCAGCGCGTGGTTATTGATCGAAATACCGCTCGTGCCAAGCCACCAGCGGTTGTGAGGCGTTGAGCTTTTCACCGTAGATAACCGCGTACGTCAGTACGTTCTGCACATACGAGCGGGTCTCGTCGAACGGGATGTTTTCAATCCATACGTCATACGACAGATGATCCGCGCCGCGCAGCCACTGGCGTACGCGGCCGGGGCCGGCGTTGTAGGCGGCGGAGGCGAGCACACGGTTGCCTTTGAACTGGCCGTAGATCTGGCTCAAATAGGCTGCGCCCAATTGAATGTTGATCTCGGGGCGAAAGGCCATCTGCGGTGAAGACAGCGGGATGCCGAAGCGCTTGGCGGTTTCCATGGCGGTAGCCGGCATCAACTGCATCAGGCCCATGGCCCCTGCATGGGACTTGGCATCGGCCATAAAGGCGCTTTCCTGACGCGTGACGGCAAACACCCAGCTGGAGTGAATGTCGCGATTCTTGGCTTCGCGGATCAAGTGTTCGCGGTGAGCCATGGGGAAGCGTACGTCCAGATCATCCCAATACTGAGCCCGGCTGATGGTGTGGATCGCCGGGAAGTACCAGCCCATTTCGTAGGCCAGGCGCGCCTGGGCGACCATTTCATCACGGCTGAACAGGCGGCTGACGTTGTACCACTCGCGGCGGCCATCAGCGATCTTGCCGCGTGCATGAAACTCCAGCGCACGGCGAATGGCTGCCGAGTTACGCACTTTCTGGATGGTCTGCGGGCTCAGCGCAAGTGGCTTATTGTTCAGCGAGTAGGGCATTTGCACCTGGTCGGCTGCCATAAAGCCATAAAAGTCGCGCTCTTTGGCCAGCGCCTGATACAGCGCTTTGGGCTTTTGGTTGTTGGGCTGCGCGAGTTGCAGGCTGCGCGCCTGCCAGTAGCGCCAGCGACTGGTCTTGAGCAAGTCCTCGGGCATCCGGTTGGTGAGCTGATTCAGCTCTTCCCAGCGACCCAGTCGCATCAACAACCGCGCGCGCCACTCACTTACCGAGTTGTCGCGCAGTTCCGGGTCGTACTTGGCCATGATCGGCAAGGCCCGTGCATCGAAGCGCTTGGCCAGCGTCAGGCCAATTTCACGGGCGATGGCGACCTGTTCCTGGCTGGAAAACTTCATGCGCTGGGCATAGCTTTCAAGCAGTTTCAGTGCGTTTTCCGGCTCCTGGCGCGCCAATCGACGCAAGCCAAGGCCCACTGCATCAGCGGTGGCCGGATCATTTCGTGTGAAACGTCCGGTTTGTTTGACCAGTGCAGGGTTCTGCGCCACCTCCAGCAGGTTTTTGCCCTGCTGGCCGAGGGTGGGCAAGGTTTTGATCAGGTGCGTGACCAGGCCATAGTTGCGCGCTTCGGCAGCGAGTTTGGCGCGCTGCCAGCGTTTTTGCTCCGTGAGCTGACCATCAGCCGCCCAGAGCGTGAAGAGTGGGTCGCAGGCGTTGGGTTGCGATTTACCCACCAGCCAGAGTTTTTCGGCAGTGGCGTGGCCTTCGCTGCGCATGCCGTGTTTCAACTGGTACTGGCCGTACAGACAATCAAGCTCAGTGAAATTCAGGGCCGGATTGTAGTAATTGACGAAGGTTTGCCACTCGCCACGTTCTGCGAGCCAGCGCAACCAGCGCAGTTTCATCCAGTTGATTTGCGGCAGGTCACCGTGTTCGGCGAGGAATTTTTCTATCTCGTCGTTGCTCGCCCACTTTAGCCGTGCGGTGAGTTCGTCATACGCCAGATAAGGCTCCAGCGGATAGTCGCGCAGCGCCTTGGCGTGGCGTTCGTAAGGGCCTTTATCGCCTTTGGCCAAAGCCGCTTTGGCTTGATCGTAATACTGACGTTGTTGCGCCAGGGTGACGGCGTTGGCGGCGGGAATGCTCAGGGTGGAAATCAACAGCCAGGACAACAGGCTGAATAAGGAACCGCGCATGACACTTCCAGGCAAATAGTGCGTATCGGCCAAGCTTAGTCGTTTGCCTTGGGGCGGAGAAGGCTCAAAGCGTTTCAGCGCGTAATCGCAAGCTAGAGCTGTTTGCTGCTGTACCTGTTTGCCAGTGATCGAGATTGCGTGATCGAAGGACTAAATTGCCTGCGATGCTGGCCGGCTTCTCGGTTAGAATGCGCGCCCTGTTTTGCAGCTGCTGCGTCAGCTGTGAGTGGTTTTCTGGGTTTTTAGCCGGCCAGCGCCGTGTCGACGTGGCAAGCGTGTCACTTGCGGCAGTTAAACCCGCTATTCCCGTTGTTTTTTGTTGAGGCGCGTCATGACCCTGCTCAAGTTCACTGAAATTTCCCTGGCCTTCGGCGCAATGCCGCTGTTGGACAAGGTGTCGTGGCAAATCGCCCGCGGCGAGCGGGTGTGCATCATTGGCCGTAACGGCACTGGCAAATCGAGCATGATGAAGCTGGTCAAAGGCGATCAAAAAGCCGATGACGGCTCCGTATGGCGCGCGCCGGGGCTGAAGATCGGCGAGTTGCCGCAAGAGTTGCCGGTTGCCGATGACCGTACCGTGTTTGATGTGGTCGCTCAGGGCCTGGACGGCGTTGGCGAGTTGCTCGCGCAATATCATCACCTGGCGCAGAACTGTGTCACCGAAGACGACCTGAACAAGCTGATGCACGTGCAGCAAGACCTTGAAGCACGTGACGGCTGGCGCTTGCAGCAACTGGTCGACAGCACCTTGAGTCGCCTGCAATTGCCGGCGGACAAAACCCTGGCCGAGCTTTCGGGTGGCTGGCGTCGACGTGTATTGCTGGCACAGGCGCTGGTTTCCGAGCCGGATCTGCTGCTGCTTGATGAGCCAACCAACCACCTGGATATCGGTGCGATTGCCTGGCTGGAAGAAGCCTTGACCGATTTTCAGGGCGCGGTGCTGTTTATCACCCACGACCGTTCCTTCCTGCAGAACCTGGCTACGCGCATCCTTGAACTAGACCGTGGCGGCCTGATCGACTGGAACGGCGACTACGCCAGCTTTTTGGTGCACAAGGAAGCGACCTTGGCGGCCGAAGAAACCGCCAACGCGCTGTTTGACAAGAAACTGGCCCAGGAAGAAGTGTGGATTCGTCAGGGCATCAAAGCTCGCCGCACCCGTAACGAAGGCCGTGTACGTGCCTTGAAAGCTCTGCGCGTAGAGCGCAGTGAGCGCCGCGAGCGCACCGGTAAAGCCAATATCATGCTGGAAACTGCGGAGAAATCCGGCAAGCAGGTGATGGTGCTGGAAAACGTCAGCTTTGCGCATCCAGGCGGCCCGTTCCTGATCAAGGACTTCTCCATGGTGCTGCAGCGTGGCGACCGTATCGGTCTGTTGGGCGCTAACGGCACCGGCAAAACCACCTTGCTCAAGTTGATGCTGGGCGGTTTGCAGCCCACCAGTGGCAAGGTGGCAGAGGGCACGCGTATTGACGTGGCCTACTTTGATCAACTGCGCCACCAGCTTGATCTGGAAAAGACCGTGATCGACAACGTGGCTGAGGGCCGCGATTTTATCGAGATCGACGGACAAAACCGCCATGTGCTGAGCTACCTGGGCGATTTCCTGTTCAGCCCGCAGCGTGCCCGCACGCCCGTTAAGGCGTTATCCGGTGGTGAGCGTGCCCGCCTGCTGTTGGCCAAGTTGTTCAGTAAGCCGGCCAACCTGCTGGTGCTGGACGAACCCACCAACGACCTCGACGTAGAAACCCTTGAGCTGCTGGAAGAAGTGTTGCTGACCTTCCCCGGCACTGTGCTGATGGTCAGCCACGACCGTGCCTTCCTCGATAACGTGGTAACCAGCACCCTGGTCTTTGAGGGTGAGGGTTTTGTGCGCGAGTACGTGGGCGGTTATCAAGACTGGTTGCGTCAAGGCGGCTCGCCGCGCCTGCTCGGTGTAGGGGAGAGCAAGGCAGGTAAGCCTGAGCTAGCCTCTGCTGTTGTAGTCGCGCCTGTCGCCCCGGTTGTTGCAGTCGAGCCAGTGGCCGCTGCTGAAGCACCCAAGAAGAAGCTCAGCTATAAGCTCCAGCGTGAACTGGACGCTATTCCTGCTCAGATTGATGCCGCTGAACTGAACATCGCTGAACTGCAGGCGCAGATCGCTGATGCCAGCTTTTATCAGCAACCGGCAGATAAAACAGCGGCTGTGCTGGCTGCATTGCAGTCTGCTCAAGAAGAGTTGGATCACTTGGTTGAGCGCTGGGCTGAGCTGGAAGGCTAAGCGTTAATCTTAAACAGGACGTTGTGTTCTCTGCCGGAGGCTCCTATGGCCATCGAGTACCGCATCACTCTCGACGATAACCATCAGTTCAGTTACAGGATTGAACTGGATCGCGTCTATGCCGCAGAGGTCGCGCAGAGCGCACCAAGCTGGACGCGTCTGGAGCATCAGCAGTGCAGCAATTGCCCGCTTAGCAAAGATCAGTTCAGCCATTGTCCGGCAGCGGTTGATTTGCACCGTGTCATTGAGGACTTTCAAGGCCTGCCGGCCTTCAAGAAAGTGTCGGTCTGGGTGCGCACGCCTGAGCGTGAGTACAACAAGGTGGTCGGTCTTGAAGAAGGTCTGCGTGCTTTGCTGGGGGTGATCATGGCCACCAGTGCTTGCCCGGTGCTGGGTAAGCTCAAGCCCATGGCGCAGCATCATCTGCCGTTTGCCAACAGCCAGGAATTTATCCTGCGCACCGTTTCGCTCTATTTGACGCAGCAGTATTTCAACCTGCGTGAGGGGCGCTCGCCAGACTGGGAGCTCAAAGGGCTGGTGAAGATGTTTCAGCAATTACAGTTGGTCAATCAGGCGTTCTGGCAGCGCATTCACGCTACCTGTGAGGGCGACTCCAACCTTAAGGCGTTTCTCACATTCTTTTCTATGGCGTCCAGCATCACGTATTCGCTGGAAACACAGTTGCAGAAGATTCGCCCGATGGTCATGGGTGCTTCTGAGTCGGGCGATTAATCCGGCTATCTCATCGCTTGCTGCTGCCGCGTCCCTCATGTGGATTGAGCGATTTTGGCAGCAGATTTAAGCATTTCGCCTAGTGCGCTTTTTTCAAGCGAACCGCCAGCACATCACAAGGCGCGCCATGCAGGACGTCGTTGGCGGTGGAGCCCAGTAGCAAGGCCAAGCCGTGTCGCCCGTGGCTGCCAACGATGATCAGGTCGCACTGCTGCTCTTCTGCCAGGCGATGGATTTCCTGGCGAGGTTGGCCGTACGCCAGGTGGCACTTGTCCGGGCTGATTTCAGGGTGTTTTTTTACGAACGCGTCCAAGCGTTCACGGGCTTGGTCGAATTGCTGTTGCTGCAACATGGAAAGGTCCATCGGCACATCGCCACCGAAGGCCATGGCCATGGGCTCGACGATATGCACCACAGATAATTTTGCCGCGCTGCTGGTCGCCAGCTTCTGCGCGCGGAGCATAACGGGGTCGCATTCATCCGTTAGGTCGATGGCAACCAGTACGTGTTGATAGGGCATGGGATGATCCTCCTTTAGAAGTAAATCACTGGCCTTAGTATGGCCGTCCTGAGCATTGATGACAGGTTTACCTGCGAGATAACGATATGAGCCCCTGGCTGCTGATTTTGCTCATGGCAATTGTGCTGAGCCCCCTGTCGATGCTTGCACCTTCTCGCCAGCAGCGAGGGCGAATGGATACGCGTCTGTCAGCCCGGCGTCTGGGTTTGGCCATGCAGTTGACTCCGCAGGAATGGCCCTACTGGTTGGAGTCTGGGCCGCCGAGCTCATGCCCGCAGTATTACCTTGTGAGGCGCAAGGGGAAAGACAGTTGGTGTTACTGGCAGATGGAGCCGGGCCAATGGGTGAATAAATGGCGTGAGCCGTGTGAAAGCCCTTCTTTGTTGACGCAGCTACAAGCGTTGCCGCCGGATGTATTTAAGGTCGACGCCGATGAGCAGATGCTCTCGGTGTACTGGAGGGAGCGGGGCGGCAAAGAAGCGCTGAACACGATCGCTGAATTTATGCAGTCTAGGGCTTGATCAGCGTGCGATGACTGGCAGTAAAAGAGCGCTCAGCCACGGTGCTGGGCGCAGTCGTCAAGTTGTCTTAAAGAATGCTCGTTACTCGTGCCGCGCAGGGGTGTTAGACGCCCGCCTGGTCAGGGTCGCCGTTTAAAGGCTGGCGGCGGCGTACTGCCCAGCGATCTGCTCAATACCTTGAATAATGGTGCTGGAGTATTTGTTAACCAAAAAAGGCACGCTGTTTTCGTTGTAGTTGATCAGCGATTTTTCGATGTAACGCCATTTGGTATTGACCCCCTCCCACGATGTTTTGAGCTGTGGCGTATTCTGTGGCGTCTTTTCCAGTTGATCCATCTTGGTCGCGAAGTCGGCAACCAGTTCTTCCATCGGCCGCGAGTCGCCGGCACCGCCCATAAAGGTTGCGCCTACCGATGCACTGCGTGAGGCGTAATCAACTGCAATACTTTGCATCAGTAAGCTTTGTTCGCGACTTAATTGTGTGAGGGCAGGCACGCTGTAGCGGCTTTTCTGCTGGATTTTGTTGTACAGCTCAAGGCACAGGGTCATCAACTGCTGATTGCGTGAGGCCAGATCAGCCACGGGCTGCAGGTCGGTGTAGCCCTGATCCTTGATGGCTGTGGTGAGGTTGTTCAAGTCGCTCTGGTATCCCAGCCATAACGCTTCAAGCTCTGATCTGAGCGCTTTGGAGCCTTCACCTGGCATCGCTGTCAATGCAGCCAAAAGAGTATTGGTCTCAGTGACTGAGTCGCTGATCATGCGTGAGTAGCGTTGATCGCCTTCCATGCCGTTAAACATATAGAAGTCGCTCAGGGTTTTTTGCGCGGCAAGGCGTAATTGGTGCAGCTTAAGCAGGCTGGGTGCAGGGTCTGCTGCGTGCGATGTGACGCTGAAAAGACTCAAGGTGCTTGCGAGCAGGGTGCTCAAAACGATGGCAAGCATACGGCTCGACATTGGGGACTCCGTGTGCCCTGGGCTGGGCTCTAATTGTTTTTGTTTTGCTCTCGGCTTTGTCGGGGCGGGCCAAGTTGAGACGAATGTACCTGTAGTATCCTCATTTTGCTAGATCGCGAATGAGGGTAATTAATCCGCATAAAGCCGCTAAATCGCCAGTTTTCGATGCGGATGCATGCTTTTTCAATACGCGACCATTTGTCACTTGTCACCGCCGGCATCGTTATTTTTTGTACGTCCGTAAGACCGCTCAAAGGCCAATTGACAAGTAAGGGCTTTTCCTTGAAGGTGTGCACACCCAAATCAAACGGGCGTATGAATTGAGCGTTTGCCTCTAATGACAACGCCTTTACAGTCCGATTATCGCGTCGGTGGGTGTGCCAGGCTGATTAGGGCTACTCTGAAACGGCCATGCCGTGGAGTAGCTTGCTGGTTGGCTCCGATGTGTACTGTTCAGCTTCCATACCGTGGAGATCAGTTGATGATTTACGAAGGTAAAGCCATCACGGTTAAAGCTCTTGAGAGCGGCATCGTCGAATTGAATTTCGACCTCAAGGGTGAGTCCGTCAACAAATTCAACCGTCTAACCCTCAATGAACTGCGTCAGTCAGTTGATGCAATCAAGGCTGATGGTTCGATCAAGGGCGTGATTGTCACCAGTGGCAAAGACGTATTTATCGTCGGCGCCGACATCACCGAGTTCGTCGAAAGCTTCAAGCTGCCGGACGAAGAGCTGGTGGCGGGCAACCTCGAAGCCAACAAGATCTTCAGTGATTTTGAAGACCTCAGTGTTCCGACCGTTGTTGCAATCAATGGCATCGCCTTGGGCGGTGGTTTTGAAATGTGCTTGGCTGCCGACTACCGTGTCGCGGCCGAAACGGCCAAGGTCGGCCTGCCAGAAGTCAAACTGGGTATCTACCCAGGCTTCGGCGGTACTGTGCGTCTGCCACGTGTTATCGGTACTGATAATGCTGTTGAGTGGATTGCCAGCGGTAAAGAAAACAAAGCTGCTGATGCCCTGAAAGTAGGCGCAGTGGATGCCGTGGTTGCCGCTGACAAATTGCAAGCCGCTGCGCTTGATCTGATCAAACGTGCGATCTCTGGTGAGCTGGACTACAAAGCCAAGCGTCAGCCCAAGCTGGAAAAGCTCAAGCTGAACGCCATTGAGCAGATGATGTGCTTTGAAACTGCCAAAGGTTTCGTAGCAGGCCAAGCCGGTCCTAACTACCCGGCCCCGGTTGAAGCCATTAAGACCATCCAGAAAGCCGCCAACATGACGCGCGATAAAGCGCTGGAAGTGGAAGCTGCGGGTTTCGTTAAACTGGCTAAAACGCCGGTTGCTGCCAGCTTGATCGGTCTGTTCCTGAATGATCAGGATCTGAAGAAAAAAGCTAAGCAATACGACGAAATCGCCAAAGACGTGAAACTGGCTGCCGTTCTCGGTGCTGGCATCATGGGTGGCGGTATTGCGTATCAGTCGGCCTCCAAAGGTACGCCGATCCTAATGAAGGATATCCGTGAAGAGGGTATCCAGATGGGCCTGGCCGAAGCGTCCAAGCTGCTCGGTGGCCGTGTTGCCAAAGGTCGTATGACCCCGGCGAAGATGGCTGAAGCCCTCACCGCTATCCGTCCGACCATGTCCTATGGCGACTTCGGCGCTGTTGATATCGTGGTCGAAGCGGTTGTCGAGAACCCTAAGGTCAAGCAGATCGTGCTGGCTGAAGTGGAAGGCGTAGTTAAAGAAGACGCAATCCTCGCTTCTAACACCTCGACTATCTCCATCAACTTGTTGGCCAAGGCCCTCAAGCGTCCGGAAAACTTCGTCGGCATGCACTTCTTCAACCCTGTGCACATGATGCCGCTGGTTGAAGTAATTCGTGGCGAGAAGTCCAGCGATGTAGCTGTTGCTACCACCGTTGCCTACGCCAAGAAAATGGGTAAAACCCCGGTTGTGGTTAACGACTGCCCAGGCTTCTTGGTCAACCGTGTGCTGTTCCCGTACTTCGGTGGCTTCTCCAAGCTGCTTGGTTTCGGCGTTGATTTCGTGCGTATCGATAAGGTTATGGAAAAGTTCGGCTGGCCGATGGGCCCGGCGTACTTGTCCGACGTGGTCGGCATCGACACCGGTCACCATGGTCGTGACGTAATGGCTGAAGGCTTCCCGGATCGCATGGCGGTTGAAGGTCGTACTGCAGTTGACGTGATGTATGAAGCTGATCGCCTTGGCCAGAAGAACGGCAAAGGTTTCTATGCCTACGAAACGGACAAGCGCGGCAAGCCAAAGAAGGTCATCGATCCTCAGGCTTACGAGTTGCTCAAGTCCATCGTTACCGAGCAGCGTGAAGTGACTGATGAAGACATCATTAACTTCATGATGATTCCGCTGTGCATGGAAACCGTGCGTTGCCTGGAAGATGGCATCGTTGAGACTGCTGCCGAGGCAGATATGGGCCTGATTTACGGCATCGGCTTCCCGCCCTTCCGCGGTGGTGCGCTGCGTTATATCGATACCGTCGGTGTAGCCGAATTCGTTGCCCTGGCTGACAAGTATGCCGAGTTGGGCGCGTTGTACACACCGACTGCCAAGCTTCGCGAAATGGCTGCTTGCGGCCATAAGTTTTTCGGTTAATCGCGCAACGACTAGAGCGAGAGTGAATTTATGAGCCTGAATCCTAGAGATGCAGTCATCGTCGACTTCGGTCGTACCCCGATGGGTCGTTCCAAGGGCGGCATGCATCGCAACACCCGTGCTGAAACCATGTCGGCCCTGCTGATCAGCGGCGTGCTGGCACGCAACACCAAGCTGGATCCAGCTGAAGTGGAAGATGTGATCTGGGGCTGCGTTAACCAAACCCTGGAGCAGGGCTGGAACATCGCGCGCATGGCGTCGCTGATGACCCAGATCCCGCACACAGCGGCAGGTCAAACTGTAAGCCGTCTATGCGGTTCGTCCATGAGCGCTCTGCACACTGCTGTGCAGGCGATCCAAACCGGTAACGGCGATGTATTCGTCGTCGGCGGTGTGGAGCACATGGGCCACGTCGGCATGATGCATGGCGTTGATCCAAACCCGCACCTGTCGCTGTATGCCGCCAAAGCCTCGGGCATGATGGGTCTGACCGCAGAAATGCTCGGCAAGATGCATGGCATCAGCCGTGAGCAGCAGGATGCCTTCGGTGAGCGTTCTCACCGTCTGGCTCACAAAGCCACCGTCGAAGGCAAGTTCAAGGATGAAATCATCCCGATGCAAGGCTACGACGAGAATGGTTTCCTGAAGGTCTTCGACTTTGACGAAACTATTCGTCCTGAGACGACCCTGGAAAGCCTGGCAGCCCTGAAGCCTGCGTTCAATCCAAAAGGCGGTACTGTGACTGCAGGCACCTCCTCGCAGATCACTGACGGTGCTTCCTGCATGGTTGTGATGAGCGCTCAGCGTGCTCAAGACCTTGGCATTCAGCCAATGGCTGTGGTTCGTGCCATGGCTGTTGCCGGTGTTGATCCAGCAATCATGGGTTATGGTCCAGTACCGTCTACCCAGAAAGCGCTTAAGCGTGCCGGTTTGACCATGGATGACATCGATTTCATCGAGCTCAACGAAGCCTTTGCTGCTCAGGCGCTGCCTGTGCTCAAAGACCTCAAGTTGCTCGATAAAATGGAAGAGAAGGTCAACCTGCATGGCGGCGCAATCGCCTTGGGTCACCCGTTTGGTTGTTCCGGTGCGCGTATCTCCGGTACCCTGCTGAACGTGATGAAGCAAAATGGCGGCACCTTCGGTGTGTCCACCATGTGCGTAGGTCTCGGCCAAGGCATCACCACTGTCTTCGAACGCCTGTAAGCTTTAACGGGTGTAGAAGCAGAAAGAAAACCGGGGCCTGGTGCCTAATGCCAGTCAGTTAAGCTGACTGGCATTTTTATTTCTGATCGGATACTTCGAAGATTTAAGCCTGATAGCCCGAGGGTAAACGCGCTCCTCCCGTCGATGCGGCAGGACGTAATGCGGGGCCGAGGCATGCAGCTCGGCCAG
>CAMCJM010000034.1 GCA_945874835.1 Pseudomonas synxantha
CCCTAACGCTGATCGAGGAGCCCAGCTCGGGCTCGCTGCAGATCGCAGGGCAGGAAGTGACTGGCGCCAACAAGGCGCAGCGCAAACAGCTGCGCCGTGATGTGCAGATGGTCTTTCAGAATCCCTACGCCTCGCTCAATCCACGGCAGAAGGTCGGCGACCAATTGGGCGAGCCACTGCTGATCAACACCGGCCTGTCGCGCCTGGAACGGCGCGAACGGGTGCAGGCGATGATGCAGCAGGTCGGCCTGCGCCCCGAGCATTACCAGCGCTACCCACATATGTTCTCCGGCGGCCAGCGCCAGCGCATCGCCCTGGCCCGCGCGATGATGCTGCAACCCAAGGTGCTGGTGGCGGACGAGCCGACCTCGGCGCTGGACGTGTCGATCCAGGCCCAGGTGCTCAACCTGTTTATGGACCTGCAGGAGCAGTTCAACACCGGCTATGTGTTTATCTCGCACAACCTCTCGGTGGTCCGCCATGTCGCCGACGACGTGCTGGTGATGTACCTCGGCCGCCCGGTGGAAATGGGGCCCAGCGAACTGATCTACAACCGCCCGCTACACCCTTACACCCAGGCGCTGCTATCAGCGACGCCGACCATTCATCCTGATCCGAGCAAGCCAAAGATCAAGATCAGTGGCGAGCTGCCCAACCCGCTGTCGCCACCCAGCGGCTGCGCCTTCCACCAACGCTGTCCGCATGCCAACGAACGCTGCCAGGTTGAGCAGCCGGCACTGCGCCTGCTCGATGCACGGCAAGTGGCTTGCCACCATGCGGAGCAGATCAATGACTGAATGATTCTTCGGGGCTTACGGCTTCTCAGCATGGCCCCGGTAGAACAACCGATAGCCCAACAAGCCGACGGCCTCATTGAGCAACAGGCCGTTTTGCCAAACGGCCATGCTCTCCGGCAACCAGCCACCGGCAGGCCGGCCATTGGGCGTTCCGAGAAAGCCCATCGGCGCACTGATCACGTGCAGCCCCGCCTGCTCAAAACTCCAGCGCGCACGGGGCATGTGCCAGGCTTGAGTCACCAGCACAACGCGGTTGATTCCTTGGGCCTTGAGTAACTGCGCGGTGTACAGCGCGTTTTCCCAGGTCGTGCGGCTCCGGCCTTCCTGCCAGCGCACGGGCAATCCGTAATCTCGCATAAAAACCTCGGCCATCAGTGCCGCCTCACTGAGTGGTTGGCCATAGTGCAAACCGCCCGTTATCAGCAGCGGCAAACCCGAGGTCTTGGCCAGTCGCGCGGCAAAACGTACTCGCTCCAACGCCATCGGGCTCGGTTGATCCGCGCCCCAGCCGGGGTCGGCCAACTCACGACCGCCACCCAAAACCACAATTACCTGCGCCTGCTCGGCAAGCGTCGGCCACGCCCCTTGCTGCAGTGCCGGTTCGCGCTCCAGCCCTCGCGCAGCCCACTCCACCACAACCGGCAGACTGAACAGCGCCATACCGGCGAACCCGCTCACGAAACACAGAGCGGCCATCCGCGGAAAACGCCGACGCAGCCACCAAGCGGCCAATAACAGCAGCAGGAACAGACCCGGCGGGAGGAAGAACTGTTTAAGCAGGTAGCGAATGGGCATTGTGCACCTCCAAAGGTGCACGCAGCCTAACGAGGATTGCTCGCCCGAAACAATTGCGACCCACAAGCCTGGCAGGCTTTAACCCCTCGCCCGGGCTGCCAACCCGCTGGTGCACCGCACATCGCGCAACACAGTTGCAGGCGACGCGTGAGCAATGGTTTGACCTTACCCGGTAGCGGTGGAGGCACCTTCTGATTTGTGCGCACCGCTTTGCGCGAGCTGGGCAACTGCTCAATTTGCGTCATTTCCTGCGCCGCAGCATGCCAGCCGCGCAGCCAATTCAGATCGCGATTGAGGTAGGCTCGAATCAGCTCCATCTCGGCAGCAGTCAGGCCGCGCAACTCCACATCTTCAAGCGGTTGCGCCGACAGCACACTCAAACCATCCGCTTCGTCCAAGGCAATGGCCAGGCGCTGCAAGAGTCGCTCATAAAGCCCTCCCGGTGGAACACCACGCCTTGATTCAGCCATGATCACCTCATACAGAGGCGATTGAGCCCCTCACCCAAGCGTAGCCGCCAAGGCCAAGCCAACGGCCTGTCGCGACCAACGGCGGGCAGCCGAGGGCTGACCGCGACTTAATCTGGGTTTCCCTGAATAAGCAGGGCTCATGTATGCTACTGCGTTTTCCGCAGCCCTCACCTCCAGCGCCGGTAGCCATGCAAGAACAGTATTCGCCCCGTGAAATCGAAGCCGCTGCGCAGTCCCATTGGGACGCGCAAAAATCCTTTGTAGTGAGTGAGCAACCCGGCAAGGAAAGCTTCTATTGCCTGTCGATGTTCCCCTACCCGAGCGGCAAACTGCACATGGGCCATGTGCGCAATTACACCATCGGTGACGTGATCGCCCGTTACCAGCGCATGCAAGGCAAGAACGTGCTGCAGCCAATGGGCTGGGACGCTTTCGGCATGCCCGCGGAAAACGCCGCGATGAAGAACAAGGTCGCTCCCGCGAAGTGGACCTACGAAAACATCGAATACATGAAGACCCAGCTCAAGTCGCTGGGCCTGGCAGTGGACTGGACTCGCGAAGTCACCACCTGCAAACCCGACTACTACCGCTGGGAACAGTGGCTGTTCACCCGCCTGTTCGAAAAAGGCGTGATCTACCGCAAAAATGGCAGCGTAAACTGGGACCCTGTTGACCAGACCGTACTGGCCAACGAGCAGGTCATCGACGGTCGCGGCTGGCGCTCGGGCGCGGTGATCGAAAAGCGCGAAATCCCCATGTACTACTTCAAGATCACCGCCTACGCGGAAGAACTGTTGAGCAGCCTGGATGAGCTGGATGGCTGGCCGGAACAGGTCAAAACCATGCAGCGCAACTGGATCGGCAAAAGCTTCGGCGCCGATGTGATGTTCGACTATGACCTGGCCAGCGTCGGCATCGACGGCCAGCTCAAGGTCTACACCACCCGCCCCGACACCCTGATGGGCGCGACCTACGTCGCCGTGGCCGCGGAACACCCGCTGGCCCAGCGTGCGGCTGAAAGCAATCCTGCTATCGCGGCGTTCATTGCCGAATGCAAAGGCGGCTCCGTGGCCGAGGCTGACATGGCCACCATGGAGAAAAAGGGCGTGGCCACTGGCCAATTCGTCCTCCATCCACTGACCGGCGACAAACTGCCGGTTTTCGTCGCCAACTACGTGTTGTGGGGCTATGGCGAAGGCGCGGTGATGGCCGTGCCGGCGCATGACGAGCGTGACTTTGAATTCGCCAACAAATACGACCTGTCGATTAAGCCTGTTTACAAACGACTGGGCCTTCTGGTGGACAAGCCCAGAGGCGAGCGCAGCACCATCAATGAACTAGCCGACCACGTTGATCCGACTGTTTGGCAAGAGTGGTATGCCTCGAAAGATGAATCGATGACTACCATCAACTCGGGGGTCGAATATAACGATCTCCCCCCAAGTAAGGCCTTCGACGCCATCGTCGCCGACCTGGAAGCGACCGCTCACGGCGCGCGCAAAACCCAGTTCCGCCTGCGCGACTGGGGCATCAGCCGTCAGCGTTACTGGGGCTGCCCGATCCCGATTATCCATTGCGACACCTGCGGCGACGTGCCGGTGCCGGAAGACCAACTGCCAGTCGTGCTGCCCGAAGACGTCGTGCCCGATGGCGCTGGCAGCCCGCTGGCGCGCATGCCGGAGTTTTACCAGTGCACCTGCCCGAAATGCGGCAGCCCTGCCAAGCGTGAAACCGACACCATGGACACCTTCGTTGAGTCGTCCTGGTACTACGCGCGCTACGCCTCACCGCATTTCACCGACGGCATGGTCGACCCAGCAGCGGCGAACCACTGGCTGCCGGTGGATCAATACATTGGCGGTATCGAACACGCCATTTTGCACCTGCTGTACGCGCGCTTCTTCCACAAGCTGATGCGTGACGAAGGCCTGGTGTCGTCCAACGAACCGTTCAAAAACCTGCTGACCCAGGGCATGGTAGTGGCCGAAACCTACTACCGCACTCTCGAGAACGGCGGCAAGGACTGGTTCAACCCAGCCGACGTTGAACTGGAGCGTGACAGCAAAGCCAAGGTCATCAGCGCCAAGCTTAAAAGCGATGGTATGCCGGTGGAAATCGGCGGCACTGAGAAGATGTCCAAATCGAAGAACAACGGCGTCGATCCACAATCGATGATCGATCAGTTCGGTGCCGACACCTGCCGTCTGTTTATGATGTTCGCCTCGCCGCCCGACATGAGCTGCGAGTGGTCGGACTCCGGCGTTGAGGGTGCCAACCGCTTCCTGCGTCGCGTCTGGCGTCTGGCACAGGGCCACATCAACCAAGGCACCGTGGGTGCAATTGATGTCGCCAGCCTGAATGACGAGCAAAAGGCCGTGCGTCGCGCGATTCACCTGGCCATCAAACAATCGAGCTTCGATATTGGCCAGCACCACAAATTCAACACCGCCATCGCCCACGTGATGACCCTGATGAACGTGCTGGAAAAAGCCGCGCAAAGCACCGCACAAGACCGCGCCCTACTGCAGGAAGGCCTGGAAGCCGTCGCCCTGCTGCTGGCCCCGATCACCCCACACATCAGCCATCAACTGTGGCTTGAACTGGGCTATGAGGAGGCGATCATTGATGCCACCTGGCCGCAGGTGGATGAAGCCGCACTGGTACAGGACACCCTGACGCTGGTGGTGCAAGTCAACGGCAAGCTGCGTGGCCAGATTGAAGTATCCGCCTCGGCCACTCGCGAAGACGTTGAAGCCAACGCCCGTGCCAACGAAAACGTGCTGCGCTTCACCGAAGGCCTGAGCATTCGCAAGGTCATCGTGGTGCCGGGCAAACTGGTCAATATTGTCGCCAACTGATAAAAACCCGGCATACCCACAGGGTGTGCCGCAGTGTTAGCCAAGGGGAAAAACATGCTCAAACGGAATCTGTTGGTAATCGGCCTGGCCACCCTGCTCAGCGCGTGCGGCTTCCAACTGCGCGGCACCAGCGACGTTCAATTCGCCCTCAGCGAACTGGATGTCAGCGCGCGCAATGCCTATGGCGAAACCGTCAAACAGGTGCGTGACGTACTGCAGAACAACGGTGTACGCGTGTACCCCGGCGCGCCTTATCGCCTGATTCTCAGCAACGAAACAGAAAACCGTCGCGCCGCGAGCTTCACCAGCGCCGCCCGCACCGCTGAATACGAGCTGAATAAAACCCTCGAGTATGAAATCCGTGGCAGCAAGAACCTGCTGCTGCTGAGCGACAAAATAGAAGCGCAAAGCGTCTATAGCCAAGACGGCAACAACCTCATTGGCGGCGACCAAGAGGCCGCACAGGTTCGCCAGGAAATGGACCGTGAACTGATCCAGCAACTGGCCCTGCGCCTGCAGCAAATCACCCCGCCTCAGCTTGACCAACTGCAACAAACCGCAGAGGCCAAAGCACAAGCCGAAGCCCAGGCACTGGAAGCCGCGCGTCAACAGCAGGCGGCGCAACCGCAGCAGTCGCCGATCCAGTTGCCGATTCCCGCCCAGTAAGTGTATTGGGCCGCGCAGGCGGCCCGTATCCCTCGCGATGAAACTCAACCCCGCACAACTCGGCAAACACCTGCAGGGCAACTTAAGCCCTGTCTATGTGATCAGCGGCGACGAGTCACTGCTCTGCCAGGAAGCCGCCGACGCAATCCGCGCTGCAACCCGCCTACAGGGCTTTAGCGAGCGCCAGGTGTTCAACGCCGACAACAACTTTGACTGGGGCAACCTGCTGCAAGCCGGTGCCAGCCTCTCGCTGTTCGCCGACAAACGCCTGTTGGAGTTGCGCCTGCCCAACGGCAAGCCCGGCGACAAGGGCGCAGCCGCACTGCTGGAATACCTCGCCCGCCCCGCCGAAGACACTGTGCTGCTGATCAGCTTGCCGAAACTTGACGGCAGTGCGCAGAAGACCAAATGGGGCAAGGCCCTGATCGAGGGTGCGCAAACCCAGTTCGTGCAGATCTGGCCGGTCGATGCCCATCAACTGCCGCAATGGATTCGCCAGCGCCTGGCTCAATCAGGCCTGACCGCCAGTGCTGAAGCGGTCGACATGATCGCCGTGCGCGTCGAAGGCAACCTGCTGGCCGCCGCCCAGGAAATCGAAAAGCTCAAGCTACTGGCCGAAGGCACCCAGATTGATGTGGATACCGTGCATGCTTCGGTTGCCGACAGCGCACGCTTCGACGTATTCGGCCTGATTGATGCGGCCCTCAATGGCGAGGCCGCCCATGCCTTGCGCATGCTCGAAGGGTTGCGCGGCGAAGGCGTCGAGCCGCCTGTCATTCTGTGGGCGTTGGCGCGGGAAATTCGCCTGCTGGCCACCATCGCCCAGCAGTTCGCTCAAGGCATGCCCCTGGACAAAGCCTTCAGCTCAGCCCGCCCGCCCGTCTGGGACAAGCGCCGACCACTGGTCAGCAAAGCCCTGCAACGCCTGTCCGCTGCACGCTGGGCCACGCTGCTGCAGGACGCCCAACAGATCGACGCGCAGATCAAAGGCCAAGCGGGCGGCGACCCTTGGCGCGGCTTAAGCCTGCTGACCCTGGCAATCTGCGGCCAGCGCCTGGCCCTCACTCGCTGATCGGCAGCATCTGGACTTTCCCTCATGAGCGGCGCATTCTTTGCGCGCGCTGCACCGTGCAGTGTCACGCCGGAGGAAAAACCATGGCAAAGAACCGCAGCAAACGACCCAACAAAGCCAAATCCCTAATCGCCCAACCGCTGTTTCGCGCTCGCCTAGAGACACCAGCCAAAGGCAAAGGCAGCTACCGCCGCGAAGCCTCCCAGCAAAACTGGGAGGCTTCTTACTTTCAGGCGGCCTGAAACGCCCGCCACAGCCACCACAACACGCCTTTCATGCTAAGGTTACGGCCTGCGAAACATGCCGAGACCACCATGCCCTACCTGCTTTTACGTGGCCTTTCCAACTGCGCCACCGCCTGCACACTGCTGCTTCTGACTGCCTGTGCTGAAGTGCCTGCACAGCCACTTACCGCCGCGCCCCTTACCAGCGCCAGCGCCGCAGCCATAACGGCATCTACTGCAATGCCGGCACCGGCACCACTGCTTACCTTTGAAGAGTGGCGCATGCTCCTGCGCAGCGATGCGATTGCCGCCGGAATTAATGCCGATCTGTTCGACCGTACATTCGCCGGCCTGACCCTCGACCCGAATGTAGTTCGCGCGGACAACAGCCAACCCGAATTCACCCGCCCAGTCTGGGAATATATCGACGGTGCAGTGTCGGTATCCCGTATCGCACAGGGCAGACTGCTCAAGGCGCAACATCGACCCACGCTGAAAGCCGTGCGCAAGGCCTATGCCGTCGACCATGAAGTGCTGATTGCCATCTGGGGCATGGAAAGCAATTACGGCGGCAACATTGGCAGCCATAACGTGATTCGCTCATTGGCCACGCTGGCCTACGACGGTCGCCGCCAGGTGTTCTGGCGCACACAGTTGTTGGCCGCGCTGCAAATTTTGCAAAACGGTGACGCACCTGCGCAGGGGCTGATCGGCTCGTGGGCCGGGGCAATGGGCCAAACACAGTTCATGCCCACCACCTTCAATGAACACGCCGTGGACTTTGACGGTGACGGCCGCCGCGACCTTTGGCGCTCAACCCCCGACGCCCTCGCCTCGGCCGCCCACTACCTGCAAGCGTCGGGCTGGGAAAACGGCCAGCCCTGGGGGTTTGAAGTCAACCTGCCGCAGGGCTTCGACTACGCCCTGGCCGATCCTGAAATCCGTCGCAGCGTGGCGCAATGGCGCATCCTCGGGATCAATCCAGCACGAGTAATCGACGTCAATGAACACAGCCCGGCCAGCCTGTTCCTGCCCGCCGGGCACCGTGGCCCGGCATTCTTGCTGCTGAACAACTTCCGCAGCATTCTCAAGTACAACAACTCGACAGCCTACGCCCTGGCCATTGGTCTGCTATCTGATGCGCTGGATGGCAACTCAGGCGTGCAGGCAGCATGGCCGCGCACCGACCGCCAGTTGGGCCGCAGCGAGCGCATCGAACTGCAAGAGTTGCTCAGCCGCAACGGCTTTGAGCCCGGTCCGGCAGACGGCATCATCGGCGCCAACACGCGCAAAGCAGTTCGTGCATTCCAACAGCGCCAGGGTTTACCTGCAGATGGCTACCCCAGCCATGAGTTACTCAACAAACTCCGCCAGCCCTGAGCATCAGCGGTGCTGATTGGCAGCGGCAGTCCACGGCTGCCGCGCAACACAGACTGATCAGTCAGCGCCTGTGATAAACTGCGCGGCGGCCACAAGCCGCCCCCTCCCCGGAGCCTCTAGCGGAGCCCAGATAGCCGATGTCCGACACACTCCCGCCGAAAACCATCGCCAGCGGCGAAAAATTCCGTACTGCACAAGGCATCACTGCCATCAAGGACGGGCAAAAACGCCGCAGCTCAAGCGACGCTCAAGTATTTGAACCCAAGCCCAAATGGCTGAGAGTCAAAGCGCCGGGCGGTAGCCGTTTTGAAGCGGTTAAACGCAATGTCGCTGAGCATCGTCTGAGCACCGTATGCCAGGAGTCACATTGCCCAAATATGGGCGAATGCTGGTCCAACGGCACGGCAACCATCATGCTCATGGGTTCGGTGTGCACCCGCGCCTGCCGCTTCTGCGCCGTGGATACCGGCAACCCCAACGGCTGGCTGGATTTGGAAGAGCCGCAGAACACCGCAAAATCGGTTGAGCTGATGGCGCTGCGCTATATCGTGCTGACCTCGGTGGATCGCGATGATCTCGACGACGGCGGCGCAGCGCACTACGCAGCTTGCGTACGGGCGATCAAAGAGCGCACACCGCACGTGGTGGTGGAGGCCCTGACCCCGGACTTTGACGGCGACCTGCTGGCCATCGAACGCGTGGTGGATTCCGGCCTTGAGGTGTTTGCGCAAAACGTCGAAACAGTCAAACGCCTGACCTACGAAGTGCGCGACCCGCGTGCCGGCTACGAAAAAACCCTGCGCGCTCTTGAGCACGCCAAACGTCATCGCCCACAGCTGTTAACCAAAACCAGCCTGATGCTGGGCCTGGGCGAAACTGACGAAGAAATCCTCGAAACCATGGATGACCTGCGCGCCATCGGCGTGGACATCCTCACCCTCGGTCAATACCTGCAGCCCACCCGCAACCACCTGAAAGTGCAGCGCTGGGTCACGCCCGAAGCCTTTAATCAGTTCCGCGACATTGGCTTGGCGAAAGGTTTTATGGAGGTCGCAGCAGGCCCACTGGTGCGCTCCAGCTACCGAGCTGACCGGGTTTTCGAGAAGAACAATCTGGGCCTGGCCGCGCCTATACCCGTACCCGGCCAACAACTCGACAGCAGCCTGATCCCCGCGCTCAACCTGAGCTGAGCCCATAGCCACAGATGACCCTGCTTCTAGTTCAAGCAGGGTCATGACTCCAAACCATTCCTAAGCGCTTAGCCTGGCAGAACGCCCGGCAAACTCTGCGACTGCGCATATTGCAGATGCTGCAGCAGTTGCGCGCGCAGCCGTGCGGTAACATGCGCCATCACCAACGGCTCATCAACCTGATCGGCAAGCTGCGTCATGCTCATACCGGCGTAGCCACAGGGGTTGATGCGCTGGAACGGCTGCAAGTTCATGTCCACGTTCAACGCCAGCCCATGAAAAGAACGGCCGTTGCGGATACGCAGACCAAGGGAGGCGATTTTCGCGCCGTTGACATACACACCCGGCGCATCGGGCTTGGCCGCAGCCTCGACGCCATAGCTGGCCAACAGATCAATCAGACTGCGCTCAATGCGACTGACCAACTCCCGCACCCCGATACCACTGCGACGCACGTCTAGCATCAGGTAAGCGACCAACTGTCCAGGCCCGTGGTAGGTCACCTGACCACCGCGATCAACCTGCACAACCGGAATATCACCGGGAAACAAGACATGCTCGGCCTTGCCGGCCTGCCCCTGAGTAAACACCGGCGCGTGTTCCAGCAACCAGACTTCATCGGCAGTATGCGGGTCTCGGCTATCGGTAAAGCGCTGCATGGCATGCCAAGTCGGTTCATAGTCGACCTGACCAAGCTCACGAAAGCCAAGCGGCAGGCTCATCAGAGCACCATGTGCACGATGCCAGTCGCACGCAGGGCGCTGTTGATATCGCGCAACTGCTCCTCACCGGTCGCCAGAATGTGTAACTGTACGGTGGTGTACTTGCCATTGCTGCTTTGCCGCTCAGCCAGACTGCTGAGATCGACCTCGGCATATTTGCTGAGAATTTCGATGACCGTGTCGCGGTAGCTCGCACTGCTATTGCCAACGATCTTGATCGGATAGTCCGGGCAGGGGAATTCAATGATGTGAGATTTAACGTCAGGTTGAGTCATGGCAGTAACCGCCTCTGTAGCGTGTAAACGACAACGCCCCTGAAGCGAACAGGGGGCTCAGGTCATGCTATCAATTGAACAGCGCGAAGAAGAACAGGCTGATGCTATCCCACAGGCGTCGGAAGAAACTGCCCGCCTCAACCGCTTCCAGAGCAATCAGGTCGGCGCTGTGCACCACCTCGTCACCCAGCTTAACTTCAACTTTGCCGATAACATCGCCTTGGGCAATCGGCGCGGTTAGCTGAGGATTGAGGATCATCCCAGCCTGCAGCTTTTCCAACTGGCCCTTGGGCAAGGTCAGGCTCAGGTCCGCCGCTAAACCGGCTTTAACCTGGCGGGTTTGCCCTTTCCAGACTTGCGCCTGAGCCAACTCCTGGCCCTTCTTATAGAAGGTGCGCGATTCAAAAAAGCGGAAGCCATAGGTCAGCAGTTTCTGCGTTTCCGCCGCACGGGCTGACTCGCTGACCGCGCCGAACACCGAGGTGATCATGCGCGCACCATCGCGCACGGCCGATGCGACCAAGCAGTAACCGGCTTCATTGGTATGACCGGTCTTCAGGCCATCAACAGTTTTATCGCGCCACAACAACAGATTGCGGTTGCCCTGTTTGATGTTGTTCCAGACAAACTCCTTCTGGGCATAGATGGCGTAGTGCTCTTGATCTTCATCAATGATCGCTCGCGCCATGATGGCCATGTCATGGGCGCTGGAGTAATGCTCTGGGTGCGGCAGCCCAGTGGCATTCATAAAGTGGCTGTTGACCATGCCCAGGCGCGCAGCGGTTTCGTTCATCATGTCAGCGAAGGCGTCTTCACTGCCGGCGATGTACTCAGCCAAAGCAATACTGGCATCGTTACCGGACTGAATAATCACACCGTGCAGCAAGTCGTCTACCGTGGCCTGACTATTCAACGGCAGGAACATGGTGGAGCCACCGGACGCTGCTCCGCCAGTGCGCCAAGCGTGCTCACTGATTGGCACCAGGTCCTGCTCGCCGATTTTGCCTTTACGAATTTCCAGCGTGGCAATGTAGGCCGTCATCAGCTTGGTCAAGCTCGCCGGCGGCAGGCGCTCATCACCATTATTTTCCACCAGTATCTTGCCAGTAGCAGCGTCCATCAGCACATAAGACTTTGCTGCTAGCTGGGGGGCTGCGGGCATTGCTGGCTGGTTGGCCCAGGCAGTGGATGCACTGAGCAGAAAAAGTGACAGAAAAGCGCGTTGCGTAAAGCTGATGATATTCATCCGTCTCTCTAAGTAGCTGATGGTCGATCTGGCGCTGAGGCCATAAGTTGCGGGTCAGCCCGTCCAGCACTGGCTGGGCAGGCAGATAGTTAGTCCTGCAAACGCGTCACAAGTGCCCAATCAATCCGCTTTCACCAATTTTGGTTCGCCCAGGTTCGCCAGCCGAACGCTGTCTTGCAGCTGTTCAGCCTCGCGCTGGCTGTTTACCGGCCCCAGGCGCACCCGATGCAGGATCTGCTGGTTGCGCACCACTGAACTGACGAACACTGGCGCAGCCACTGACTCGCTCAACTTGGCTTTGAGTAACTCCGCAGCGTCCGGATTGGCGAAGGCGCCCACCTGGAGATACAGGCCAGATGCTCCGACTGAAGCGTTTTTTTTTGCGTCAATCTGCACGGGGAGCACCGCGGCGGCGTGCTGTTGTGGCGGAGGTGAATACTGCTCTATCGGTTGCGCAATCGGCTGCGCAACAGGTTTAGCCTGAACAACCTGCTGCGGCGCAGCCAAGACCATCGGCACAGGGCGGCCTTGCTCGGCCCACCACTCGTGCGGATCGATGCCTTCAACCTTGACCCGCGCGGTGCCGCTCTCAGCAAACCCGAGTTTCTTAGCCGCGGCAAAGGATAGGTCGATAATCCGATCCGAGTAGAACGGCCCGCGGTCATTCACACGCAAGGTCGCCGTTATACCGTTATCCAGGTTGGTTACCCGTACGTAGCTGGGTAGCGGCAGAGTCTTGTGGGCCGCGGTCATGCCATACAAATCATAGGTTTCACCATTGGCCGTGGCCTGGCCATGAAACTTGGTGCCATACCAGGACGCAGGACCAATGGCGGTATAACGACGGGCGTCAGGTATCGGATAGTACTGCTTACCGAAAACGGTATAGGCGCTAGCCTTGACCCGACCATAGTGCGGCATGGGCACCGCATCCGGAATTTTCGATACATCAACATCCCACCACGGCGCGCCATCTTTGTGCGGCCGGTTGAAATCCGCCGGGCCGGAAATCCCATCGCCCGGCTTAATCGGGGCAGTAGGCATGAGCGGCTCAGGCGCACGGGTCGACGAGCAACTGGCCAGCAGCAGCGCGAAACTGCCACAGGCAGCCAATTTAAACGGCAAACGCAACATCAATTCTTACCTCGTGCCTCAACCAGCAACTCGGCTAGCTGGTTAACCGCCATGGCGTACATCACACTGCGATTGTAGCGGGTGATGACATAGAAATTCGGCAGCCCCAGCCAGTACTCGTCCCCAGCGGCACCTTCCAGACGAAATGCCGTGACCGGCACATCGCTGGCCAGCGGATCAGCACTTGTCCAACCCAGGCTGCGCAACTCGGCGGCGTTTTTCACCGGCTCTAGGCCGACGGTTAGGCCTTTATCGACATGGGCTCCACTGACAGTGGCCGCACTGACCACCGGTTGACCGGGCTGCCAGCGGTGCTGTTTGAAGTAGCTGGCCACACTGCCGATAGCATCCGCCGGGTTAGTCCAGATATTGATGCGCCCATCACCGTCGAAGTCCACGGCATAAGCCCGGAAGCTGCTGGGCATAAATTGCGGCAAGCCCATCGCACCGGCGTAAGATCCTTTCAAGGTGATGGGATCAACCTGCTCTTCACGGGTTAACAAGAGAAACTCACGTAACTCCTTGCGGAAAAAGGGCGCGCGTGGCGGATAGTCAAACGCCAGCGTCGACAAGGCGTCCATCACCCGCCAACTGCCGGTATTGCCGCCGTAGAAGGTTTCCACGCCGATAATCGCCACGATGATTTCAGCCGGTACACCGTACTCGGCTTCAGCGCGGGCAAGGGTCGCCTCATGCTGTTTCCAGAACGCTGCGCCCTGGGTGATACGTTTATCAGTGATGAAGATCGGCCGGTAATCTTTCCAGGGCTTAACCTTCTCTGCCGGACGCGAGATGGCATCCAGAATGGCCTGCTTGCGCTCAACCTGGGCGAACAGGTCCACCAGTTGCTCACCGGCAAAGCCATAGTCGCGGGTCATTTCGCTGATGAACTCATCCACCTGCGGCGACTGTTTGTAATCACCGGCCACTGCCGGTTGCAGCATGCCGCACACACCCGCCAGAACTAACCAAGGAGCCGTACGAACCATCCAACCACGCGCGTTTTGCATTGAAGTCCTAATCCTACTCAAGCCTGCGTCATCCACTTCCGATGGGTGTGGATCGACATCAAAATTCCGAATCCGGCCAACAAGGTGATCAGCGAAGTACCGCCGTAGCTGATAAAGGGTAATGGCACACCCACAACAGGCAACAAACCCGTAACCATGCCAATGTTGACGAACACATAGACGAAAAACGTCATGGTCAGTGCGCCGGCAAGCAGCTTACCGAACAGCGTTTGCGCTTGCACGGTAATCACCAGCCCGCGCGCGATCAACAGCATGTACACCAGCAGTAACAAACACACGCCAACCAGGCCGAATTCCTCGGCCAATACAGCAATGATGAAGTCGGTATGGCTCTCAGGTAGAAAGTCCAAATGCGACTGAGTGCCTTGCAACCAGCCCTTACCTAATACCCCGCCGGAACCGATGGCAGCTTTGGACTGAATAATGTTCCAGCCGCTGCCCAACGGATCACTTTCCGGATTGAGGAAGGTCAGTACACGCTGCTTTTGGTACTCGCGCATGACAAACAGCCACATGCCAATAGCTATTGGTACCAGGGCCGCCAGCGCACCGATCACCCAGCGCCATTGCAGACCTGCAATAAAAAGTACAAAACCGCCTGAAGCAATAATCAACAGCGAAGTGCCTAAATCAGGCTGCAGCAAAATCAGCACGAACGGCAGCAAAATAAGCGCCAAACTGATGCAAATATGTTTGAAACGTGGCGGCAGGCTGCGATTTGACAGGTACCAGGCAATCGTCGCCGGCATGATGATTTTCATCAACTCCGACGGCTGAAAACGAATTACGCCAGGAATATTGATCCAGCGCGTGGCGCCCATGGCGTTGTAGCCCATGACATCCACCATCACCAGCAACGCAACCCCGCCGACATAGGCCAGCGGCACCCAGCGCGCCATAAAGCGCGGCTCAAACTGGGCAATGATCACCATACCGACCAAACCAATGCCGAACGAACTGGCCTGCTTAATCAGCATGTCCATGTTCTTACCGCTGGCCGAATACAGGATCAGCAAGCTGGCAACGGCCAGGACCATCAGCAGAAGCAGCAAAATACCGTCGATGTGCAGGCGCTGGAGCAGGGTTGCCCGGCGACGCAGCAGGTCTTCGTTGGACAGATTGCGGTCAAAGTTCCCGTTCATGGCGCGGATCCAACCGCTGCGGGCGGTGCATATTCGGCCTTTAATTGACCGGTTTTCTCATCCAGCAACCAGGCATCCAGCACGAGTTTTACGACAGGTGCAGCCACACCCGAGCCAGACTCGCCGTTTTCCACCATAACCGACACGGCAATTTGCGGGTTTTCCACCGGCGCAAAGGCTACAAACAAGGCGTGATCACGATGGCGCTCGGCCACCTTGTCACGGTCATACTTTTCACCTTGTTTAATCGCCACCACCTGCGCGGTGCCGCTCTTACCGGCGATACGGTAGAGCGAGGCATCGCCAACCTTGCGAGCCGTGCCACGCGCACCGTGCATCACAGACTCCATACCTTTGATGCCGTACTCCCAGAATTTTGCATCGCGCAGGATGATGTCGGGCGGCGGATTGGTGTTAAGCACCGGCTCGTCACCAATGCTCTTGGCCAGATGCGGGCGAATCCACTTGCCGCG
The DNA here is from genome assembly GCA_945874835.1 of Pseudomonas synxantha. GTDB lineage: Bacteria > Pseudomonadota > Gammaproteobacteria > Pseudomonadales > Pseudomonadaceae > Aquipseudomonas > Aquipseudomonas synxantha_B. The sequence continues at coordinate 15,476 of CAMCJM010000034.1, forward strand.
TGTGGCCATCAGCACGGTCGCCTGAGCCAGTTGCAAAGGTGTGGTTTGCATATAGCCCTGACCAATGCCGAGAATTAGCGTTTCACCGGGATACCAAGGCTGCCGGTAACGCGCCCGCTTCCAGTCCCGCGAAGGCATAAGCCCGGCGGTTTCTTCGAACATGTCCAGCGACACGCGCTGACCCAGACCGAAACGGGTCATGTAGTCATGCATGCGGTCGATGCCCATCTTGTGCGCCAGCGAGTAAAAGTAGGTGTCGTTGGAGCGCATGATCGCATAATCCATATCCACCGAGCCGTCGCCCGTGCGGTTCCAGTTGCGATATTTGTGGCTGTGGCCGGGCAACTGATAAAAGCCGGGGTCGAACACCCGGGTCTGCGGCGTGACTACGCCAGCATCCAACCCAGCCACCGCGACCATCGGCTTAATGGTCGAGCCCGGCGGATAGAGACCACGCAGAACCCGGTTATAGAGCGGTCGATCAATCGAGTCGCGCAGATCGGCATAAGCCTTAAAACCGATACCGGTGACAAATGGATTGGGGTCAAAGCTGGGCTGACTGACCATCGCCAGCACCTCACCGGTTTGCGGTTGAATCGCCACCACGGCACCACGACGACCAGCCAGTGCCTTTTCAGCCGCTTCCTGCAGCCGCACATCTAGACTCAAGAAGATGTCTTTACCTGGGATTGGGTCCGTCCGTTTGAGCACGCGCAGTACGCGTCCACGGGCGTTGGTCTCGACCTCTTCGTAGCCGACCTCGCCGTGTAACTGGTTTTCGTAGAAACGCTCAATGCCGGTTTTACCAATATGATGCGTGCCGCTGTAAGCGACTGGATCTAGCGTCTTGAGTTCTTTCTCGTTGATTCGGCCAACGTAACCGACCGAATGGGCGAAGTGTTCGCCGAGCGGATAATGCCTGACCAGTTGCGCCACCACTTCGACTCCGGGCAAGCGGAACTGATTGATGGCGATGCGCGCAATTTGCTCCTCGCTTAATTCGAACAGTACCGGTACCGGCTCAAATGGCCGCCGGCCCTGACGCACGCGCTTTTCAAACAACGCGCGCTCATCCGGACCCAGTTCCAACACCTCAACAATCACATCGAGTATTTGCGGCCAATCACCGGCCCGTTCGCGGGTCAGCGTTAAGCTGAAGCTGGGCCGGTTGTCCGCGATGATCACGCCATTTCGGTCATAAATCAGCCCGCGACTCGGCGGAATCGGCTGCACATGGATGCGGTTGCTTTCCGCCAGCGTGGTGTGATGCTCAAACTGCACCACCTGCAGGTAGTACAGGCGCACGAGCAGCACCGACGTCAGCAGCAACACAAACACAGCACCGACCACCGCGCGCTTGCGGATCAGGCGACTGTCTTTTTCGTGGTCTTTTAGACGGATGGCTTGCGGCATCGGTGGCGGCTGACTGTTGGCTTATTACTTGTGATAAGGATGGCCGGACAACACCGTCCAGGCCCGATACATCTGCTCGCCAATCAAAATACGCACCAACGGGTGCGGCAAGGTGAGCGGTGAGAGCGACCAGCGCTGCTCACTGCGTGCCTGAACCTCAGGCGCCAGCCCTTCAGGGCCACCCACCATCAAGTTGACCGTGCGCGCATCGAGACGCCACTTGTCCAACTCAACCGCCAATTGCTCGGTGCTCCAGGGCCGCCCTTCGACTTCAAGGGTGACGATACGTTCCCCGGGCTGCACTTTGCTCAGCATGGCCTCACCTTCCTGGCGAATCATGCGCGCCACATCGGCATTTTTGCCGCGCGTGGTCAGCGGTATTTCCACCAGTTCCAGCGACAACTCGCTGGGCATGCGCTTGGCATACTCCTGCCAGCCGTCTTCGACCCAGCGCGGCATGCGCGAACCCACAGCGATCAGCTTGATGCGCACCGCTATGCGCCCTTAATTCTGCTCGGGGCCAGGCTCGGCGCTGAACTGCGCACGGCCCTGCTCGGCACCTTGCCACAGACGCTCAAGGTCATAGAACTGACGGGCAGTCGGCAGCATCACGTGCACGACGATGTCGCCCAGGTCGAGCAGTGCCCACTCGCCGGTGTCCATGCCTTCAGTACCGATCGGGCGCACGCCCTGCTCTTTGACCTTCTCCAGCACGTTGTCGACCAGCGACTTGACGTGACGGCTGGAGGTGCCGCTGGCGATCAGCATGAAATCGGTGATGCTGGTTTTGCCGCGCACATCAATGGTGGTGATGTCATGCGCTTTGATTTCTTCCAGAGCGGTGATGGCCAGCTTGACCAGGTCTTCGCTCTGCATTTTTGCGTTTGTCATAAATAACTCGTTTGCCTCGTGTTCAATTCGCGCCACGGTACAGTCCGTGGGCATGGATATAGGCCAGTACCGTGTCAGGCACCAGAAAGCGTGCCGACTTTCCGCTCGCCAGTAGCGCGCGGATCTGGGTAGCCGACACCGCCAGGGGTGTCTGCCAGATAAAAGCAATTTGTCCGCCCGGCCCTTCAAGGGCCGACGGTGTACTCACACTGCGCGCCGCCAACAGATCACGCAGCGCCTCTGGCGCCTCACTGTCGGCGTCAGGGCGCTGCAACACCAGAATATGGCAGTGCAATAGCAGTTCTTCCCAACGCTGCCAACTGGGTAAGCCACAAAAGGCGTCCCAACCCAGCAGCAAAAAAAACTGATCATCCGCGCCCAGTTCGCTGCGCAGCGACTCCAGCGTGTCGATGCTGTAAGACGGTTTGTCGCGCTGCAACTCGCGATCATCCACCACCAGCACATCGGCATCCGCCACCGCCAACGTGACCATGGCCAGACGATCCTGCGCACTGACCTGCGGCGCATTGCGATGCGGCGGGCGCGCACTTGGAATCAGGCGCAGTTCATCAAGCTGCAACGCCTCGGCGACTTCCACCGCACTGCGCAAATGGCCAATGTGCACCGGGTCAAAGGTGCCGCCGAGGATGCCTATGCGTCGCGCGTCGCTACGTCGGGCCTCGCTAGGTCGCACGTCGCTACGTCGGGCCATCAGGTGCGGATATGTCCGTCGCCAAACACCACATACTTCTCGCTGGTCAGCCCTTCCAGACCGACCGGACCGCGGGCGTGCAGCTTGTCGGTGGAAATACCGATCTCCGCGCCCAGACCGTACTCAAAACCATCGGCGAACCGCGTTGAAGCATTGACCATCACCGAGGCGGAATCCACTTCGGTAAGGAAGCGCCGCGCATCACTGAAGTTCTCGGTAATGATGGCATCGGTGTGCTGCGAGCCGTATTGGTTGATGTGCTCGATGGCCGCATCTAGCGATTCAACAATGCGAATCGCCAGGATCGGCGCGTTGTACTCGGCGTACCAATCGTCTTCGCTCGCTTCCAGCACGTCGCTGCCAAGCAGCGCGCGGGTCGCGGCGTCGCCACGCAGCTCAACGCCTTTGTCGCGGTAGATCGCGGCCAGCGGCGGCAACACCTTGTCGGCCACGGCGGCGTGCACCAGCAGGGTTTCCATGGCGTTGCACGGCGAGTAGCGATGGGTCTTGGCGTTATCAGCGACGCGGATGGCCTTATCGAGGTCAGCGGCGATATCGATATAAACGTGGCAGACGCCGTCCAGGTGTTTGATCACCGGCACTTTGGCGTCGCGACTGATGCGCTCGATCAAGCCTTTGCCGCCACGCGGCACGATCACATCAACAAACTCCGGCATGCTGATCAACGCACCCACAGCGGCGCGGTCGGTGGTTTCTACCACTTGCACGGCGCTGGCTGGCAAACCCGCCTCGGCCAGACCGAGCTGAATGCAGCGGGCAATCGCCTGATTGGAATGAATCGCCTCAGAACCGCCGCGCAGAATGGCGGCGTTACCGGACTTCAGGCACAGGCTGGCGGCATCGATGGTCACGTTCGGCCGCGACTCATAAATGATGCCGATCACGCCGAGCGGCACGCGCATCTTGCCAACCTGAATCCCGGACGGCATGTAACGCATGCCCTGGATCTCGCCAATCGGGTCCGGCAGGGTCGCTACCTGGCGTAAACCTTCAATCATTGAGTCGATTACCGACGGCGTCAGTGCCAAACGATCAACCATGGCCGGCTCCAGACCATTGGCGCGGGCCGCGGCCAAATCCAACTCATTGGCTGCAGTTAATTCACTGCGCGCGGCATCCAGCGCAGCAGCAGCGGCCTGCAGGGCACGGTTTTTCTGCGCCGTACTGGCCCGCGCGAGTACACGCGAAGCACTGCGGGCGGCCTGTCCCAGGCGGGTCATATAGTCGAGCACGGACTCAGTCATGATATCGGCAGGTCTGGCGGTTGAAAAAAGTCGCTGATTATAACGGGCGCGCCGCCTCACGCCCAGCGCTGTGCGGCGGACGGTAAACAGGTCGCTCAGCAAAACCTCCGGTAACGCGGCAAACCCCATGGCGACAGGCCTTGGCGAGACAACCTGCATCTGCCGCCCGAAGGTTAGGTAAACAAAATCCGCGTAAATGTTTACCGTGAAGCTGTAAGAAAAACAGGCGGCCAACCGCCGGGGTGGGACCAGCATGCATTACCGTACTGACTATTGCGCCGCACAACTCAATGAAGCCCCACAAGTGCTGCAACTGGGCGATCTGCGCTTGCACTACCAGGCCTTCGCCCTGCGCAGTCACGACCCGCGCCCGCCGGTGTTGCTACTGGGCGGGGCCTTCCAGAGTTTTCGCTCATTTGCCGCCGAGGTCAGCGAGCTCCTTGCCGACCACCCAGTCATCCTGCTGGACCTGCCCAGCCAGGGCAGCAACCTGCAACTAGCCCCCACCTGAGCCAGGAACAACTGGCCGACCTGATCGCCGCGTTTGCCGAAGAGCTCGAACTGCCGCCGCTGATGCCAATCGGCCTGTCGTATGGCTCGGCATTGGCGGGGCTGTTTGCCGCCCGCCACCCTCGGCGCTGCGCCCGCCTGTTGCTGGCAGGGATCACGGCCTTCGGTCGTGCTGGGGCGCGACTGTTATTGCAAGAGGGATTGGCGCTGCTGGCGGAAAGTCGCACAGATGCTTTTGCCCATGGCGCACTGACGGGACTTTTGAACCCGCTGCGCCTAGAGCAGACCGGCGTTGCCCCGGTATTTCGTAAGGCCTTGCTACGGCAGATCCAGCGCTTGTCCGCAGCAGACATCGAACGCTACCGGCAAAACAGTCAGCGCCTGCTGGATTTTCAGGGCTTTAAGCAGCATCCCAGCTGCCCGACCTTGGTACTGGCTGGCGAATATGATCATTTCACCCAACCGTGGGAGCACGCGCACTTCGCCAACGCCTGTGCGCAGGCCACGTGCGCGCTGATCCACAACGCCGACCACCTCGCTCAGTTTGAGCAGCGCGGGGCGTGCGCCAGCTTGTACAACCCATTTTTGCGCGGCGACGCCCTGCCCAGCCGCAGTGCAGGCACCCGCCTGCTGCCGCAAACGCAATTGTTACACCTGAACAAACGCCACGAGCCGCGCCTACCGCCCAGCCAGCGCAACGCGCTCTTGCGGCATGCCGAAGGCGGCGAGTGGCGGGTAACGGTGGATGAACTGGGTTTCTTTGGCGGTTTGCTACAAGGCGACCTGCCTGAGCTGTGCGGCACACGTGGCTGGCAACTGCATTGCAAGGATTTACAAGCGCAGCCTTTGCTGCCGCTGCGTCAGGACGCCAAAGGCGTGGCCTTCGTCTTTGCGCACAGCGAACCACTCGCCAGCCAAACACTGGCCCTGCAATTTAGCCTGCAGCCTTTACCTAAAGCGGCCTGCGCGTAACAGGCAATCGGGGGGGGGGGAAGCCACGCAAGCCTTCCCCTCCTTTTCACGCAGCTGAACGCGTTGCGACGAGCACGCTCAGACCCGCGCCTCAATGACCCGCACCAACCCCGCATTACGCGACGGTGCCAGGCCCAGCGCCTGACTAGTCCGGCTTGGATCAAAGACCGTTACGTCAGTAAACCCACAACGCTGAAAGCCCTGAGCAATCGCCTGATCATTGCGGTAATGCAATGGGTAACTGCCACGTGTAAGACGGCCAATCAAATCCACACCCCAGCGCAACTGGCGGTAACGCGGATGCTCATGCAGATCCGGGTACAACTCGGCGAGGTAGGTGGCGTGAGGAAACACGCGCAATTGTTCAGCCAGGCGCGTCCAGAACGACTCAATCAAAGGCAACTCGAAGTAATTCACCAGCCCTTCAGTAATCACCACCAGCGGTTTACTGCGGTCCAGCTCAGCAAACAGTGCGCTTAGGCTTCTGCTGCCCTCCTCGGCCAGAATATCCACCGACCGCACCTGATGCTGACTGCCCAACCAGCCTTGTGCATGAAGCAAGAGCCGCTTGCGCGCCGCCATCACCGGCAAATCCGCCTCGACATAACGTAACTGCGGGTAACGAGCGGTAAAACGTCGACCGCGCGGTGACAAACCGCAGGCAATCTCCACCACTTGGCACACACCACGCTGCTCAATCGCTGCCGTCAGTTGCGCATCGATCTGCAAATGCCGCCGCAACAGAAACTGCTCAATGTCCAGGCCAAACCCAACCCGCGCCCCCCAAGTAATCGGGCTAAGCAGGCCGTGCACAAAACGGCCAAACCCGGTCTTAAAGGCTGCATCGGACAGTTGATGGCGATACCAAACGTAGCCAGTGTAGTGGGCACTTGGACTGATATGGGCGCTGCTGGCACGGGTGCGTTCAGGCATGATTAGGACTCTTGTTATTATGGGTCGACACCACTGATAGCTTGGAGCGCCGTGCGCAGCAGCCTATGCCCTGAAGAGTCCCCAGACAACATATGCCAGCCGATCCCAACATTAGTTTGTCGCAACACGCCTTGCGCCCTTCACTCGACGCCATTGGCCATCCAGTGCATGAAGCGCGCAGCAGCCAACACAATAATCCTTTAGGTTCTGTTGACGTATCAGCGGAGCCACAACAGGGTTGCAGCGA
>CAMCJM010000035.1 GCA_945874835.1 Pseudomonas synxantha
TCGACAACTGGGTGCGTTCAGTAGCCGTATCCCCTTTGTGGCACTCAGCAGGCTTTGTATATGAGCCCACTCGGTATCGCTTAACTGGCTTCTGTCGGTCATGGCAAAAGCCAGATTCTAGCCGGTGGCTTACGTCAACAGAACCTAACTCGTTGCCCGGTAAAACTGCAGCCCGCACGACAAATGGGCAGCACTCGCACCAAAACCTTGCCGCACCATTTAAAACGCCTGCATACAGGGCACACAACTGGCCTCACAAGCATGTAAACCGCCGGAATACGGGCCTTTGCGGTGCCTGGCAAGAGATTTGCTCAACCACCATACCGTTCGACTTCAGGAAACCCGCTTATGGTCCTCAGCATTGCTCTCGCCCTGGCATTGGCGCTGTTACTCTCCGGTCACTTCCTCAGCCAGCTCGCCGGCAAACGCCACCAGCAGCATCTCAACGAGTTGCAGGCCGTGTTGCTGCAACGCGCCATTGACCTGCTGCAGAACCTGCAAAAACACCGCGGCCTGGGCGCCCAGCAGGACCTGCTCAGCACCAGCCAGCGCAATGTCCTGGCACGTCAACTCGACCAGCTCTGGCTGAACTGGCCCGGCCCAAGCCTTGCCCTTGCACCGCTGCAGCAGGACTGGCCACGCCTGCGGCGCAACCCAGCGGACTTTGCCGCGCATTGCCAGGTAATCGATGGTTTGCTGGAGGTTATCGCGACACTCGAAACCCGCCTGCACTTAGCGGGCAACTCGCAAGTAGAGGGCATCGCCCAGGCTTGCCATGGCCTGGAAAACCTTGCCCGCCTGCGCGGCCTGAGTGTGCGCGCGGCCAATTACAGCCAATGCCCGCCTAGCCTGAAACAGCAGATTCAGCAGCTCTGCCTGCAACTGGAGCAATCGCCCGTCGGCATGTCTTGGCAACAGGCATTGCAACGCCTGGAGCATGAACTGATCGACAGCCGCGAAGTACGCCTGACAGCGCAGGAATGCTTTGCCCTGCTCACACCACTGATTGACGATTACGCCCAGCACTTGCGCGCGCCACTGCAGGCTAGGTTCGCAGCATGGGCTCCCGCAATGCAGCCCTAGCGGCTATGCTGGCAGCCTCGACTTTTGCCAGGAGCTCACCATGCTTGCACCCCGCCTGACAGTGGCACTCAGCCTTGCACTGCTTAGCGCCTGCGCGCAAAAGCCCAGCAACGTCACCCTAGAGCAGAACCAACAGAGCAAATGCCCGCTGTCGTTGCACGTCGGCCAGCAATTTAACCTGCGCCTGCCGAGCAACCCGACCACCGGTTTCCGCTGGCTGCTGCGCGACTCAGCGCCGCAGGTGCTAAAAAGTCTCGGCCCCGAGGTCTACAGCAACCCGGAAGACGCTGGCCTGGTCGGCAGCGCCGGTGTTTCCACCTGGCGCTTCGAGGTCACCCAGGCAGGCGAAGGCCAATTGGCCCTGACCTATGAGCGCCCCTGGGAAGTCGGCGTAGTGCCCGCCCAGCGCTTCAACTGCACGATCAAGGCGCGATAACTGGCGCGAAATGCAGCGCTGACTGGCACCCACAGCGTGCCCGGATAATCCGCGACACGCCATAGTGCTGACACTTCGAGGATTAAGGACTAGGGCCATGCGCTATCTGCTGCTGGCTTTGCTGGGCGCTGCTGCATTGCTCTATGCACGGCTCAGTGGCCTGAGCGAGCTGAGCCTGCTTAGCAAAGGCATCCCGGTGATTGCCCTGTTGTTGTGGTTGAGAACTGCACCCAGCGGCCTGTATCGACGCTGGATCGGCCTCGGCCTGCTCTGCTCACTGGCAGGCGATATCCTGCTCGACTGGCCGGGCGATTTGTTCGTCTTCGGCCTCGGCGCCTTTCTGTTGGCGCACCTGGCCTACCTGCGCGCTTACCTGAGCGATTGCAAACAACCGGCTTGGCTGGCCCTGCTGCTGGCTCTGGGCACGGGCGGGGCGATGCTCACCATCCTCGCCAGCGCCAGCCTGGGGCCGCTGCTGATCCCCGTGACCTGTTACGCCCTGGCGATCAGCGCCATGCTCTGGCGCGCCCTCGCCCGCCTTGGCCAGGAGGGCCTGAACACCAGTTCCACACGCCTAGCCGCCGCGGGCGCAGCGTTGTTTGTGCTGTCGGACAGCCTGATCGGCATCAACCGCTTTGTCGCGCCCTTCGACGCCGCGCCACTGGCGATCATGCTCAGCTACTGGCTGGGACAATGGGCTATCGCCGCATCGACCTTCAATCGCTCACACGGCGTGTAACGTTATTCTTAGATCGGCACACCACGACTAAATCGACTATAGGAAGTGTAGGAAAAATAATTTAAAGGAAACAGCATGATTCTCCCCGGGCGGGTATTGGGCCTTTTCCTGCTGCTGGCAGGACTCTATGGTTGCAGCAGCCTGCTCCCCAGTGAGCAGGCAGAAGCACGCTCCCCCTTCAATGACTACCTCGACGCGGAAATGCGCTACTCCCAGGCTGTGGCACACAAGACCACACGCCATGAGTTATTCAAATTGGGCTTCGCCCCCCTGACCCAGGGCAACGGCAAGATGCTGTCGTTTATCGATGTCCGCCTGATGTTCGTACAGCCCAACGTGCCCATCGACTACCTACCCGATGGCCTAGCACATTGCCTGCAGGCCAAGGATCGCTGTATTGGTTACTCTTTCGAGTTCAGCAAAACCGACAGCCAACGCGTGGGTAGCTTCTGGGCCGATGTATTCAATTTCCGCAAAAAACGTGAAATGGAAGGCTGGCTGTTCCGCGCGGTATTCGTTTTTGTCGATGACATCCTGGTGCACAAGGGTAGCAGCGGTGAGCCGAACATTCGCCGCTACGAAGTCAAGCGCAATCCACTGGGACCGCTGCAGGGTGCCGGCGAGTTCTTTTCCGACCAATTGAAGTAATCATGGTTTGGCTTGAGGCCGCACTTGGCTAAAATGCCCGGCTTTCCAGACCAGTGCGCAGCCATCGTGAGCAAACAGCCCGACCGTCTTTTCGCCCAACCCCTGACGCAAGTGCCGGACTTCGTGTTCAACGAAGATGTGGTGCGGGTCTTCCCCGACATGATCAAGCGCTCAGTGCCCGGTTATCCGACCATTGTCGAGAACATTGGCGTGCTCGCGGGGCAGTTTGCCCAACCGCATAGCGTGCTGTATGACTTGGGCAGTTCGCTGGGCGCCGTGACGCAAGCACTGCGCCGGCATGTACAGATTGCCGATTGCCGCGTGATCGCCGTGGACAACTCCAACGCCATGGTCGAGCGCTGCCGCGAATACCTGCATGCTCAGGACTCGATGTTTCAGGAGTTATTGCCGGTTGAGGTGATCGAAGCGGACATCCTCAACCTCGACTTCCAGCCCACCTCGCTGGTGGCCTTGAACTTCACCCTGCAATTTATTCAGCCCGAACAACGCCTCGAACTGCTCAGCCGCATTCGCCAGGCCCTGCTGCCCGGCGGCGCACTGATTCTCTCGGAAAAACTGCAGTTCGAAGATGCTCAGCAGCACACGCTACTGGGCGATCTGCACATCGCGTTTAAGCGCGCCAACGGTTACAGCGAACTGGAAATTGCGCAAAAGCGCAGCGCCATCGAGAAAGTCATGCTCCCCGACAGCCTCGAACAACACCGCGAACGCCTGCTGACCGCCGGTTTCAGCCAGGTGGTGCCGTGGTTCCAATGCCTTAACTTCGCCTCGATGATTGCCCTGCCATGATCAACCGCCTCGACCTCGATGCCCTGCAAGCCACTCTGGCCGGCACCCCACTGCAAGAATGGTCAGCCGACTTGCCCGGACAAATTGACGCAAAGTTGGCCATCGGTCATGGCGACCTGCCGCGCTGGTACGGTGCTGTGCAGGCCTTACCGGAACTGAGTGTCGAACAGCTGGAACTGCTGCACAGCTTCAGCTTCAACGGGCCATGCGACGACAGCACCCGTGCCGCCCTTAACACCGCCCTGCAGGGCTTGATCCCGTGGCGCAAGGGACCGTTTCATCTGTTCGGCGTGCACGTCGACACCGAATGGCGCTCGGACTGGAAATGGCAGCGGGTCGCGCCTTACCTCGACCTCAAAAACAAGCGCGTGCTGGATGTCGGTTGCGGCAACGGCTATTACATGTGGCGCATGCTCGGCGCAGGTGCAAGCAGCGTGGTCGGCATTGACCCTAACTGGCTATTCCTCTGCCAGTTTCTGGCGATGAAGAACTATCTGCCCGACCTGCCCGTTTGGCATCTGCCACTGGCCTTCGAGGAATTGCCCGGCAAGCTGCAAGGCTTCGACACGGTGTTCTCCATGGGCGTGCTGTACCACCGCCGCTCGCCTATTGATCACTTGATCGACCTCAAGGACTGCTTGGTAAAAGACGGCGAACTGGTGCTGGAGACCTTAGTGGTGGAAGGCGATGCGCAGCAGGTGCTGGTGCCCGAAGACCGCTACGCGCAAATGCGCAACGTGTGGTTTTTGCCCTCGGTGCCCGCGCTGGAGTTGTGGTTACGCCGCGCCGGCTTCGTCGACATCCGCTGCGTAGATGTCAGCACCACCAGCGTCGACGAACAGCGTTCGACCGAGTGGATGCGCTTTCAGTCACTGCCCGAATTCCTCGACCCGGCCGACCACAGCCGCACCGTCGAAGGGCTACCGGCACCGAGCCGCGCTGTTTTGATCGCGCGTAAACCGTAGGTTGGGTTGAGGAGCAAAGCGAGGAAGCCCAACAGGCCATCAGCGCCGTCTGAACCGTAGCTTGTTGGGCTTCGCTGCGCTCAACCCCAACCTACCCGCGCCCTGACGCCGTAACAATCAGCTGTTTCATCTCAACCACAGCCTGCTTGAAGCCAACAAACAGCGCATGCGCCACCAGTGCGTGACCGATGTTCAGCTCGTTGATCCCGGCAATCGCGGCCACTGGCTCGACGTTGTGATAGTGCAAGCCGTGCCCGGCATTGACGATCAACCCGTGCTGCAGACCGCAGGCCACACCATCACGAATCCGCGCCAACTCACGCGCAGCTTCCTCTGGCGTATGCGCATCGGCATAGCGCCCGGTGTGCAGTTCGATGGCCGGTGCGCCAACGCGTTTTGAGGCTTCGATCTGCAGCGGGTCCGGGTCGATAAACAGCGACACTTCGCAGCCGATCTTGCTCAGACGCTCGACCGCCGCACGAATCCGCTCTTCCTGCCCGGCCACATCCAGACCGCCTTCAGTGGTCAGCTCCTGGCGGGTTTCCGGCACCAGGCAAACGTGCTCAGGGCAAATACTTTCAGCGAAAGCGAGCATCTCCTCAGTCACGCCCATCTCGAAGTTCATGCGGGTTTGCATGACCTCTTTGAGCAGGCGTACATCGCGCTCCTGAATATGCCGACGGTCTTCACGCAGGTGCACGGTAATACCGTCGGCACCGGCCTCTTCCGCGTCCAGTGCAGCTTTTACCGGGTCGGGGTAGCGAGTACCACGAGCCTGGCGCAGGGTGGCGACGTGGTCGATGTTCACACCTAGCAGAATACGATTGGCATCAGTCACGGCTTGGCTCCTTGAGCGTCATAAACAATTCGCGGCTGACCAGTGGCCGACCGCCTAAATGAGGGGCGAGCGCTTGGCGCATAAGGCGTTTGGCGGCAGCTAAAGCGCCGGGTACGGCCCAATCGGCAGCGGCCATGGCCAGCAATTCGCGCCCCTGAAAAATCCCTGGCTGCAACTGGCCAACTGGCACCAGCCCGGTTTCAGCATGCAGGCGGTACAACCCCTGTTCGGCAATGGCTTGGCCTTGGCTGTCCAGATCCAGGGCGAAACCATAGCCCAGCTCATCGAGCAAACGCCATTCAAAAGAACGCAGTAAAGGCTCAATCGCACGGCCTTCGGCCAGCGCTAACACAGTCAGGGCGTAGTGCTGGAAAATCGCCGGATGCGGATCTTCCGCGGGCAATACGCGAATCAGTAACTCGTTGAGGTACAGGCCACTGAACAGCGCTTCGCCCATCAACAAATTGGGAATGCCAGCCGCCTCAAGGCGGCTGACATTCTTCAGTTCGCCACGGCCACGAAACTCAGCTTCCAACGGAATAAAGGGCCGCGCCAGGCTGCCAGCTTTCCCCCGCGCCCCGCGCATCACGGCACGAAGGCGACCCTGCGGGGTGAGGAAGTCGACCAGCGCACTGCTTTCGCGATAGGCACGGCTGTGCAGAACATAGGCAGGCTGACTGGGGGCAAGCATTGGCTTACTCGCAAAACGGGCGCAAGAACGCGCCCGAAGGTAACTCAGATGTTGTCGTAACCCAGGGAACGCAGCGCGCGCTCATCATCCGACCAGCCACTTTTGACCTTGACCCAGAGGTTGAGCATGATTTTGGAGTCGAACATCACTTCCATATCCTTGCGCGCCTCTTGGCCAATGCGTTTGATGCGCTCACCCTTGTCGCCAATGATGATTTTCTTCTGCCCGTCGCGCTCCACGAGAATCAGCGCATGGATATGCAGGATGCGCCCGTCGCGCTTGAACTCCTCGATTTCCACGGTGATCTGGTACGGCAGTTCGGCACCCAGCTGACGCATGATTTTCTCGCGCACCAGTTCGGCGGCGAAGAAGCGACTGGAGCGGTCGGTAACCTGATCTTCCGGGAAAAAGTGCACACCTTCGGGCAAACGCTCACCGACCAGTTTTTCCAGAGTGTCGAGGTTATGCCCGTGCTGAGCGGATACCGGTACGATCTCGGCATTCGGCAACTGGGTGGCCAGCCACTCCAGGTGCGGCATCAGTTCGGCTTTGTCTTCGATGCGATCGGTCTTGTTGATGGCCAGAATCACCAGGCCTTCAACATACTGGATACGCTCCAGAACCATTTGGTCTTCATCGGTCCAGCGCGTGCGGTCCACCACAAAGATCACCACATCGACGTCTTTGAGGGCCGACGAGGCGTTTTTGTTCATGTAGCGGTTCAGCGCTTTCTCGTTGTTCTTGTGCAGGCCGGGGGTGTCGACGTAGATGGCCTGCACCTCACCCTCGGTCTTGATGCCGAGCATGTTGTGGCGGGTGGTCTGCGGCTTGCGCGAGGTGATCGCCAGCTTCTGCCCGAGAATATGGTTAAGCAGTGTCGACTTGCCCACGTTGGGCCGGCCGACGATGGCGACATAGCCACAGCGTGTAACGGGTAAATCAGTCATTGCCATTCTCCACACCCAGCGCAATCAGCGCGGCAGCCGCAGCCACTTGCTCGGCAATACGCCGGCTCGCACCTTGGCCCAGGGTTTTGTCGTTCAATAAGGCGATCTGACACTCCACAACAAAGGTGCGGCAGTGCGGTTCACCCTGAATATCCACCACTTCATAGCGTGGCAGTTCACACCCGCGTGACTGCAAGAACTCCTGCAGGCGGGTTTTCGGATCTTTGTTGGTGTCGACCAACGTCAGGCTTTCCAGCTCCGTGGTCAACCAGGCCAAGACGCGCTCGCGCGCCGCCTGCATGCCCGTGTCCAGATATATCGCGCCAATCAACGCTTCGAGGGCATCGGCGAGGATCGACTCACGGCGAAAACCACCGCTTTTCAGCTCACCAGAGCCGAGGCGCAGGTACTCGCCCAAGTCAAAACCGCGCGCCAGGATTGCCAGCGTTTCGCCTTTGACCAAGCGGGCACGTAGACGCGACAACTGACCCTCACGCGCCAGGGGGAAGCGCTCAAACAGCGCCTCACCAGCAACGAAGTTGAGAATCGCATCACCGAGAAACTCCAACCGCTCGTTGTTACGACCGGCGAAGCTGCGATGGGTCAGGGCCAGGATCATCAACTCCTGGTCTTTGAAGGTATAACCGAGCTGTCGCTCAAGACGGGCTAACGAAGTACTCACGGCATGCGCACACGAAATTCTTTATCGAAACGCACAACCAAATCGATATTTTCAATCAAGGGCTCGCGCTTTTCATACTTCAAGTGCGCACGAAACTCGTTGTTTTCCAACGTCACTTTCAACGCGTCCTGCAGGTTCAGATCACGAATGCTGTTGACCTGCAAGCCCTTGCTGACGTGGCCATAAAACTCGTTGATCGAACGAATATTGGCGGCTTTGTCAGTTTCAACAGAGGTGATCAGCTTTTCCAGCGCCATGTTGTCGAAATAATGCGGCAGCACTTTAAATGCCGCGCCAGCAAAGAACGCCACCAGGCCCAGCACAATCAGCCAACTCAGCAGCGACATGCCCTTTTGCGAATGCATAGATTTCATATTTGTTCCCAAATTCGAGTTATGTGAAAGCCATTACGGCTAGAGGCAATACTATATATAGCCTGTAACGCTGCATTTAACAGCGTCGCAAATTCATCAGCAGGTCAGTGAATCAGACCCACGCGGGAGAAGTTGGGCAAATGACTGAATTTCGGACTGGGCCAGCTCATCCATACGGCAAAAGCCTTACCGACAATATTTTGGTCTGGAACCATGCCAAAGAACTCGGGCGGCGTGCCTTCTGGGTCTTCCCAGTAGCGACTGTCCTTAGAGTTGTCGCGGTTGTCGCCCATCATAAAGTAATGCCGTTGCGGCACCACCCACTCGCGCCGATACATGCCACGCACGACATCACGCTCGCGAATCTGGTGTTCGATCTCGCCCAGTTTCTCCGTGTAGAAACGCGCAATCGGATAAGCACCGAAGGCCGGGATATCATCGAAGTCATCATCAAAGCGTTCGTAAAGGAACTTCTTCGGCACGGCCTCACCATTGATATAGACCTGCTTACCCTCGACCGCGACATGATCGCCCGGCACTCCGATCACCCGTTTGATGTAATTGATATTTGGATCGCTGGGATAACGAAACACCATGACATCGCCGCGCTGCGGGTCACCCACTTCAATCACTTTGCTGTCCAGCACTGGCAAGCGAATGCCATAGGCAAACTTGTTGACCAAAATAAAGTCGCCCACTTCCAGAGTCGGCTTCATCGAACCCGACGGAATCTGGAACGGCTCGATCAGAAATGAACGCAGCACCAACACGATGGCCAGCACCGGAAAGAACGATTTGCCGTATTCCACCAGCAAGGGTTCTTTATTGAGCCTCTCGACCACAGTCGCATCAGGCGCGCTGACCTGCTGGTGGTAGGTGTCAATAGCTGCCCGCCGGCGCGGTGCCAGGAAGATCAGGTCAAATAAAGCCAGTGCGCCACACACGGCGACGGCGATAACCAGCAACAGCGGGAAATTGATCGACATAAGCCTTAGCTATCCAACCTCAGTACAGCAAGGAAGGCTTCTTGTGGAATTTCCACGTTACCCACTTGCTTCATCCGTTTTTTACCGGCCTTCTGCTTTTCCAGCAGCTTGCGCTTACGGCTTACGTCACCGCCGTAGCACTTGGCCAATACGTTCTTGCGCAGCGCCTTGACCGTGGTCCGCGCCACAATTTGCCCACCAATTGCAGCTTGAATAGCCACATCGAACATCTGCCGCGGGATCAACTCTTTCATCTTCTCGGTCAACTGACGCCCTTTGTAATGCGCGTTGTCCTTGTGCACGATCAACGCCAGGGCATCGACCTTGTCACCGTTGATCAAGACATCAAGCTTGACCAAGTTGGCCGACTGATAGCGGTCAAAATGGTAATCCAGCGAGGCATAACCACGGCTGGTGGATTTCAGGCGGTCGAAGAAATCCAGCACCACTTCATTCATCGGCAGGTCATAACGAACCTGAACCTGAGAGCCGAGGAACTGCATGTCGCGCTGCACGCCGCGCTTCTCGATGCACAGGGTAATCACGTTACCCAGGTGCTCCTGAGGCACCAGAATGGTGGCCTGCACGATCGGCTCGCGGAAATCCTCAACCGAGGAAACATCCGGCAGTTTCGACGGGTTGTCGACGTAGATCGTCTCGCCGGTCTTGAGCACCACTTCGAAGATTACGCTTGGCGCTGTGGTGATCAGATCCAGGTCGTATTCGCGCTCCAGGCGCTCCTGGATGATTTCCATGTGCAGCATGCCGAGGAAGCCGCAACGGAAGCCAAAGCCCAGGGCATCGGAGCTTTCCGGCGAATACTGCAGCGACGAGTCGTTCAGGGTCAGCTTCTGCAATGCATCACGAAAATCTTCGAAATCTTCGGAGCTGACCGGGAACAGGCCTGCGTACACCTGCGGCTGGATGCGTTTGAAGCCCGGCAGCACTTCCACATCAGGGGTGGCTGCCAGGGTCAGGGTGTCGCCCACCGGCGCGCCGTGAATATCCTTGATGCTGGCGATGATAAAGCCCACTTCACCAGCCTTGAGATCAACCGTAGCGGTGTGCTTGGGATTGAACACACCGACGCTGTCGACCAGATGGATCTTGCCGGTGGACTTGACCAGTACCTTGTCACCCTTCTTGATCCGGCCATGGCGCACACGCACCAGGGAGACGACACCCAGGTAGTTGTCGAACCAGGAGTCGATGATCAGCGCCTGCAGCGGTGCCTCGATATCACCGGTCGGCGCCGGAATCGTCTGCACAAGGCGCTCGAGGACTTCATCGACGCCCAGGCCGGTCTTGGCGCTGCAGGTCACTGCATCAGTGGCGTCGATGCCAATGATCTTCTCGATCTCGTCCCGGACCCGGTCCGGGTCGGCCTGAGGCAGATCGATCTTGTTCAGCACCGGCATGACCTCAAGGCCCTGCTCGATAGCGGTGTAGCAGTTGGCAACGGACTGCGCTTCCACGCCCTGACCGGCGTCTACCACCAGCAATGCGCCCTCACAGGCCGCCAGCGAACGGCTGACCTCATAGGTGAAGTCAACGTGACCGGGGGTGTCAATAAAGTTCAGCTGATAGGTGATGCCGTCGCGCGCTGTGTAGTAAAGCGTGACGCTGTGTGCCTTGATGGTGATCCCGCGCTCGCGCTCAAGATCCATGGAATCCAGCACCTGGGCTTCCATTTCACGATCAGCCAGGCCGCCACACATCTGAATGAAACGGTCAGCCAGGGTCGACTTGCCGTGGTCAATGTGGGCGATGATGGAGAAATTGCGGATATGACTCAAATCACTCACGGATCAACACTCGAAAAGGTCGCAGGCGATTGCCCGCCGAAAATAGCCGCGAAGTGTACCCGAAAGCCGACTGACACGTCACCCAGAGCACAATACAAGCCCATGTATAAGGGCGACCGAAGTCGCCCTTATTCGTTACTGCTCGCGTCAGTCAGCCAGTTTGAAGGTAATAAAGCTGGCTCTCCCCTGGCGCAATACACGCATGGAGACCGAACGATTCTTCGGCAATGCCTGAGCCACTTCCGTAAAGGTCTTGGCTGAATTGATTGCCTGATTGTTCAGGTGCGTAATCACGTCACCCGGACGCAGACCAATCATTGCTGCCGGCCCCTCCTGCACCTCGGAGATGACAACACCGCCTTTGAGGTCCAGGCTCTTCTTCTGCTCTGCGGTCAACTCGACTACTTTCACGCCCAGACGGTTGCTGCTGCGCTCAACGCCTGGCGCTGAACCGGCCACCACATCACCGTCTTCGGGCAACGCGCCGATGCTTAATTTAAGCGACTTGCGCGAACCCTCACGGACAACATCCAACTCAACCTTGCTACCCGGCTTGAGCGCGCCCACCAAGTGCGGAAGGTCCGCTGACATGATGATGGGCTTGCCATCGAGGGCAAGAATCACATCACCCACCTGCAAACCGCCTTTGGCCGCTGGACCCTCTTCCAAAACCTGAGCCACCAGCGCGCCAGCGGGCTTATCCAGGCCAAAGGATTCGGCCAAATCTTTATTCACTTCTTGTATCACCACACCCAACCAACCGCGACTGACCTTGCCATCAGCCTTGAGTTGATCAGCCACGTCCATGGCCACGCTCATGGGAATGGCAAATGACAACCCCATAAAGCCGCCAGAGCGGGTAAAAATCTGCGAATTGATGCCGACCACTTCACCTGCCAAGTTGAACAGGGGGCCACCGGAGTTACCCGGATTTATCGCCACATCAGTTTGAATAAACGGCACATAGCTCTCATTGGGCAAGCTGCGACCCTTAGCACTGACAATGCCGGCAGTTACCGAGTGATCAAAACCAAAGGGCGAGCCGATGGCCAACACCCACTCACCCACTTTCAACTCTTCAGACTTACCGAGTTTGACGATGGGCAAACCTTTACCTTCCACTTTGAGCAAGGCCACATCGCTGCGTGGATCGGTGCCGACCAGCTTGGCTTCCAACTCACTGCGATCCGATAGACGCACAATGATTTCATCGGCATCGGCAATCACGTGGTTATTGGTGAGTACATAACCATCTGCCGAGATGATAAAGCCCGACCCCAACGACTGCGCTTCACGCTGACGACCGCCGCCAGGGGCACGCGGCATTTGCGGAATGTTGCGCTCAAAAAACTCACGAAACATCGGCGGCAGACCTTCAAGGTCCGGCATGCCCTGCTGCCCGCTGCCCGCCACGCTGCGCTCCGGCAGCTTTTGCCGGGTGCTGATGTTCACCACAGCAGGCGAGGCTTGTTCAACCAACTCGGTGAAATCGGGCAGGTTTGCCTGAGCCACCAGCACCTGCCCCAACAGCAGCACGGCAAGCATTGCAGACATCGATGACTTCAATCCTAGCTTCGACATAAAACACTCCATCAGACCAGCAAAAATCTTAGAAGGCAGTCGCGGTGCCGGTAAGCAAGGCACGCAACACCACCGGTTGCAGACAAGGATCGGTCGCCACATTGCGACTGCGCCAGCGCACACCCATGCACGCCACAACAAAACCGAAACACGCACTCAGAATAACCCAAGGCTCAGAAAGGCCGGACTGCTCTGCCACCACCGCAGCAGCGAACAAACCCAGCAAGGGCAGCAGGTAGACCAGCAGCGAACCCCGCACCAACAGGTCCTCACGCACGCCAATCACCACACTGTCGCCCACATTCAAGTGCAAATCACAAAGCGCGCGGATCAGACCACGCCGGCCATTTGCACCCAGCTGCTCAAGCAGTCCCTGACCGCACCCTGCTTTAACAGAACAACTGGAACAGGTGCTTTTACGCAGCGTTTCGACCCACACAGCGCCCTGCTCGACTGCAACCACTCGCCCCTGTTCCTCAATCATGGCCTGGCTTCGCCCGGCGAGTGAATGGACAGTGCAATGCGTTCAGCCGTACCCAGCGGGATCTCACCCACCACCGTTACCATCACATCGCCACTAACGACTTTCAGGCGACGGGATACGGCAACGGTAGGCCCCAACTGGGTTCGCACATCTTCAGCCGTCGCGTCATTCAACGGCTCAATAAATACGGAAAAGCGTGCCAAGCCGTCATCATAAACCTGGCAGGCCACTGACTCATCTGAAGCAGGGCTGCGGCGCTCGGAGGATGAATTAAGGCTGAAACCTGGTGGCAACCACTGTGCGGACCACGCCTGGGCAGGCTGAACTGCAGCAGGCGCACTGCGCACCGGACGACAACCGGCTTCGGGCTCTAACACTTCGTCTGCCATTTCCCCCACCTGGATATGGGTGAGTTGAAAACGCTCGAGCAACTGCCCCTTGTCATTGACCAGTAGCGACTTCAACGCAAGCCCGGTTTGCTGATCCAGGTGCAACTCAATCCCGTGACGATGTTGATCACGCGGCACCAGGGCCAGCACCGTTGTGGCGCGCCCCGCCACGCGCGAGTCACCCAAAACGCGCAAGTCATACCACTGCGAGAGTTTGCTTGGATCGAACGCTCGGCCAGGCCGCAATTGGGTGTCTGTGAGCTGATCAGCCAACATGCCACTGGCACACTGTACCTGCCCGTCGACTCGTACCACTTCCTTAGCTGCACCATCAAGCTGCAGCAAGCGCTCGCGCACCACGCCATCACTGGCTACCTGATGCCAAACGCTATGGGATGAAAAACTGCCATTACGCTCATAAACAAACGTGCCACTGAAACTCTGTGTGCGCTCGGCTTGTACCAAGCGCTGCAACAGTGCCGCACCATCACTCGCTAAGGCAGACAGACTATAAAAACCGCCCACCAGTAGAACGCCAAGGGATAAAAAGCGCATGCGACTCCTCAACAAGGACAGTTAACGGCTTTCCAGACTAGCAGCACGCGCATAAGGCAGCGCGCCCTCATTGGTACCCATGGCCGCTTGCTGAGCATGTTGGCGCAAGTACGCCGGCAAACGCTGCTCATGCCAGCCTGGCTGGCCCTGACCGACCGCACTGACCGGCGAGGCGCTTTGCTCTGCGGTCGAGTTGAACCCGACCAACATGGCAGGGCCGCTGACTTGCGGAATGTTCAACACCGGTTGAGCAGCTTGCTGAGCCAACTGCACACCGGTTATTTCATCCTGGTTGTAGAACCGCACGCCCGCCAGTACCGCTACCGTGACCGAGGCCGCGACAGCTAAGCGACCCGCACTGCGCCAGATGCCGCGCTGTGGCGCAACTGCCGTGGGCGGCGGCTCATCCGCCAGCGCTGCCGATACAGCCGAAGCAATGTCCAGGCGCGGCTCCAGGAGGTCCTTATGCATAACTGCACGGACAACTTGATAGCGCATCCAGGTGGCGCGCAGTTCTGGGTCGCCATTAGCGGCCAGGACACGTCGCAATTCCAACTCATCGGCTTGGTTATCCATCACCGCGGACAGCGATTCCTGCAGGGTTTCACGACTCACGGTGGTTCCTCTCTTGGCTAACGCCGCTGTCTTAGGCTACTGCAGCAAAGGCTGCAGGGACTTATCAATGGCTTCGCGCGCCCGGAAAATCCGCGAACGCACCGTACCAACCGGACACTGCATGACGCTGGCAATGTCCTCGTAACTCAGACCATCAAACTCACGCAAGGTTAGCGCCGTGCGCAAATCTTCTGGCAGTTGCTCAATACTGCGGTGCACCGTGGCCTCAATTTCATCACGCAACAACGCGCGTTCCGGCGATTCAATGTTCTTGAGGGCATGATCGCCGTCATAGAACTCGGCATCCTCGGCGCTTACATCGCTGTCAGGTGGTCGCCGACCGCGTGACACCAAGTGGTTCTTCGCCGTGTTGATCGCGATGCGATACAGCCAGGTGTAAAACGCACTGTCCCCGCGAAAATTACCCAACGCCCGATAAGCCTTGACGAAGGCTTCCTGCGCCACATCCTGCGCCTCATGGGTGTCATGCACAAACCGCACGATCAACCCGAGAATCTTGTGCTGATACTTGAGCACCAACAGATCAAAGGCACGCTTATCGCCACGCTGAACGCGCTCGACCAGCTGCTGATCTTCTTCCTGGGCTAGCATGAAATCTCCTCAATAGGTTCGAAGGAGTGCAATGCCAACCCGTTAAATGGTCTGTAAACATAGACTTGGGCATTGCGCAAAAGTTCTCTCCTCCCAACAAGCTTCCTGCAGAACGCGCTACGAACTGCATGGAACAGCGCAGCAATGGGACTCCACTGTTGCGAAAACCAATCCTGGGTCAGCCATTAGGGCTGTTTTATAGAACCCTGATACGAACACACTTCCAGTCAAACAACCGCCTATGGAACTTCAAATGCTTAAAAAGTTCCCGAGTAGCGCACTTGGTCATAAGCCAGCTATTGTGCCGCCCACCCCCTCTATATACTAGGGGCCGCTTTTTGCGGAATTCGAACATGAGCCAACATTATCAACACGACGTTCTGGTTATCGGCAGCGGTGCTGCAGGCCTGACTCTGGCGCTGACTCTGCCGGGGCATCTGCGCATTGCCGTATTGAGCAAAGGCAACCTGTCCAACGGTTCCACCTACTGGGCCCAAGGCGGCGTAGCAGCTGTACTGGATGATACCGACACGGTTGAATCACACGTTGCGGACACCCTTAATGCGGGCGGCGGCCTGTGCCGCGAAGATGCCGTGCGCTTCACCGTGGAACACAGCCGCGAGGCCATCCAGTGGCTGATTGATCAGGGCGTACCCTTCACCCGTGACGATCAACCCGCCCGTGAAGATGGCGGCTTCGAATTTCACCTGACCCGCGAGGGTGGCCACAGCCACAGACGCATTATTCACGCCGCGGATGCCACCGGCGCAGCCATCTTTAATACGCTGCTGGAGCAAACCCGAGGCCGTCGCAATATCGAGCTGCTTGAGCAGCGCGTAGCCGTTGACCTGATCACCGAGCGCAAACTGGGTTTGGCCGGCCAGCGCTGCCTGGGCGCGTATGTACTCAACCGTGACAGCGGCGAAGTGGACACCTTTAGCGCCCGCTTCGTGATACTTGCCACCGGCGGTGCCGCCAAGGTTTACCTCTACACCAGCAACCCGGACGGTGCCTGCGGTGATGGCATCGCCATGGCCTGGCGTGCCGGCTGCCGAGTGGGCAATCTGGAGTTCAACCAGTTTCACCCCACCTGCCTGTACCACCCGCAAGCCAAGAGCTTTCTGGTCACCGAAGCCCTGCGCGGTGAAGGCGCATTGCTCAAACTGCCGAATGGCGAACGCTTTATGCCGCGCTTTGACGAGCGCGCCGAATTAGCACCACGGGACATTGTGGCCCGCGCCATCGACCATGAGATGAAGCGCCTGGGGATCGATTGCGTGTTCCTCGACATCAGCCACCAACCGGCAGATTTCATCAAAGCGCACTTCCCCACCGTTTATGAACGCTGCCTGGCGTTTGGCATCGACATCACCCAACAGCCGATTCCGGTTGTGCCAGCCGCGCACTACACCTGCGGCGGCGTGGTGGTCGACCAGAATGGCCACACCGACGTGCCGGGGCTTTACGCCATCGGCGAAACCAGTTTTACCGGGCTGCACGGGGCCAACCGCATGGCCAGTAACTCGTTGCTTGAGTGCTTTGTCTACGCGCGCTCGGCAGCCGCCGACATTGTTGCCCAACTGGACCAGATTGAACTGCCAACTGCGCTGCCCGACTGGGACGCCAGCCAAGTGACCGACTCGGACGAAGACGTGATCATTGCGCACAACTGGGACGAGTTGCGCCGCTTTATGTGGGACTACGTCGGTATTGTGCGCACTAACAAACGCCTGCAACGCGCCGAACATCGCGTGCGCCTTCTGCTCGATGAGATTGATGAGTTTTACAGCAACTATCGCGTCAGCCGAGACCTGATTGAGCTGCGCAACCTGGCGCAGGTCGCCGAGTTAATGATTCGTTCAGCCATGCAACGCCATGAAAGCCGTGGCCTGCATTTTACCCTCGACTACCCGCAGCAACTGGCCGAAGCCCGCGACACTATCTTGCAGCCACCCACCTATTGCGGCTGAACTTCAAGCGCACCCTGAGCCGTCGATGCTGATCGCGGCTCAGGCTGTCGCGTGCAATGCACAGCGAGCGCAGCCGACGCTGACCAAGCAAACGAAACCGCAACAGGATAATGACCGGTAACGCCAAGCTGTCGGCATACAATTCGATAACCTGCCAGCCAGCGGCACGGCTATACACCTGCCACCCCTCCTGATCACAGCGCAAGCCACAGTAAGCAAAAGGCGAGCTGAGCAACAGATAACGCGGCACTACCCACAGTGCATGGGCTACGCAAAACAACAGGCCCAGCACCAGCGCCCAGAGCGGTAGATCTACCTGCCACAGACTGAGCAGCGCCAGCAACTGAACGCCGCCATAGCCAGTTAGCAGCCAACGCGAAGGCTGCCACTGATACTCCAGACCATCACTTAGGCTGGACACGATCCAGAATCATCCGAACCATGCGCTTGTGATCGTCGTCCTGTGGCTCATCGCGCTGCATAAACCAGCCAAACATGTCCTGATCTTCGCATTCGAGCAATTTGCGATAGCGCTCACGGTCATCCGCATCGAGGTGCGGATACACCTCACGCACAAAAGGCACCAGCAGCACATCAAGCTCCAGCATGCCCCGGCGGCTATGCCAAAAAAGGCGATTGAGTTCAACCGAGTCGACCATGAGGTACTCCTTAAAAAATGCTGCAAGGCCATTTTCAACGTCGCGCAGCGACAGCCCGAGGGGTGACCGCCAAGCATGGCCGGTCATAAATAAGGCCGGCAGTATACCAGCCAGAATTGCCTGCAAGCCTCAAGCTGCAAGGCATTAATCAAGCAAGCGAGCATCTTTACCCGACCCCGTCGGTTTTTTCGGCGCATTTGCTTAAAGCTTGTAGCTTGAGCCTTGCAGCTGCTTTTATGATGTTCACCCTCATCTTTTATCCAGTGATACCCAATTCGCCATGGCCGATAACGCGTTTTACTGCCCTCTCAGCCACGAAAGCATCCTTGCGGTGCGTGGCCCAGACGCCAACAAATTCCTCCAGGGCCAAGTCACCTGCAACCTTAACTACCTCAATGAATCTCACGCCAGCCTCGGTGCACGCTGCACGCCCAAAGGCCGCATGCAGTCGAGCTTTGGCATTGTCAGTGTGGCCGATGGCTACCTGCTGGCCATGGCCAGTGAGCTGCTTGACGCACAGCTTCATGACCTGAAGAAATATGCCGCCTTCAGCAAGTCCAAACTTATTGACGAAAGCGCTGAGTGGGCACGTTTTGGCCTTAGCGGTGCGGATGATCTGCTGCGCCAACTCGACCTGACGTTACCCGCCGAAGCTGGCAGCGTGGCCCGGCATAACGAGCTGATGGCCCTGCGCACCCACGATGGCCGCGCTGAACTCTGGGTGCCCGCAGTTCAGGCCGAAACAATCAAAGCCCAGTTGGCCAGCCAACTGCCCGAAGCGCCACTCAACACCTGGCTCCTGGCGCAAATCCGTGCCGGTATTGGTCAAGTAACGGGGCCGACCCGCGAGTTGTTTATCCCACAGATGATTAATCTGCAGGCACTGGACGGCGTCAGCTTCAAAAAAGGCTGCTACACCGGTCAGGAAATCGTGGCGCGCATGCAGTATCTGGGCAAACTCAAACGCCGCCTGCAACGCCTGGAAATGCATGATGCCGAATTGCCGGAGCCTGCTACGCCGCTGTTCTCCCCCGTGCACGGCTCCAGCGTGGGCGAAGTGGTGCTGGCTGCACACAGCGATAACGGCATTGAGTTATTGGCTGTGCTGCACGATGACGCCACGCAGGATGGCCGCATTCACCTCGGCAGCCCCGAAGGTCCAGCCCTGAATATGCTCAGCCTGCCCTACAGCCTGGACGTTGATCGCGAAATACAGCGCTGACGCAACCGCGCGACTGACTACACTCATTTAGCCGAACGCCTACAGAGAAGTGCCCATGAGCAAGCTTGCTGAAAAAGTACAAAAGGAACTGATCCAGGCCATCGACAACGATGAACTGGTATTGCCGACCCTGCCAGAAGTCGCCCTAAAGGTTCGCGAAGCGGCAGAAGACCCTGACATCAGCATCCCGCAACTGAGCAAAGTCATCGGCAATGACGCGGCCCTGACAGCGCGCATCATTAAAGTGGTAAAACAGCCCGCTGCTGCGCACCAACAAGGAAATCACCGACCTGCAAATGGCCGTTAGCCGCCTGGGTATCAACTACACCTGCAACCTGGCCACGGGCCTGGCGATGGAGCAGATGTTCCAAGCCACCAGCGACGTGGTAGACCGCAAAATGCGCGAAGTGTGGAATAAAAGCACGGAAATCGCTGGCATCTGCCATGTGCTGTGCAAGCACTACACGCGCCTGCTGCCAGACCAGGCCAGCCTGGCTGGTTTGGTTCATCAAATTGGTGTGCTGCCTATCCTCACTTATGCCGAGGAGCACAGCGAACTGCTGGCCGACTCGATCAGCCTCAACCATGTGATCGAGCAGATTCACCCAATCATCGGCGACAAAATCCTGCGTACTTGGGAGTTTCCCGAGCTGATATCCATGGTGCCAGCCCAGTACCTGGACTTCACCCGTGACAGCGCCAAGGTTGACTATGTCGACATCGTTCAGGTGGCCACCCTGCAAAGCTACGTGGGCAGCGAACACCCCTACACGCAGCTGGACTGGAGCCAGATTCCGGCCTTCCGCAAGCTGGGCCTCGACCCAAGCCAGAACCTGAATGACGACGAAGACCTTTCCGCCGCCATGGAAGCTGCCATGGGCATGCTGCAATAAAATGGCCGTGCGTGCGCATGTCGGCGCCAGCCATTAGGATGAGTGCCACCCTCTGGGATACCCTTGCTATGCGCACACTGCTCCGCTCACTACTTCTCAGCCTGGTTGTGGCCAGTGGCGTGCACGCTGAAACGGTGCGGCTGACCAACGGCGAATGGCCGCCCTACCTCGGCCAGCACTTACCCCATCATGGCGTTGCCTCACGCATTGTCAGCGAGGCTTTCGCCTTGCAGGGCATTACTGTGGCTTGGGAGTTTAACCCTTGGGCGCGTTCATTGCAGTTGGCACAAAGCGGAAAACGTAACGGAACCGCGGTGTGGCTAAACAGTCCCGAGCGCGAAATCAAATTCTTTACAAGTGACCCTGTAGTAGAAAACGGCTTCTACCTGTTCCATCGCAAGGATTACCAGCTTGACTGGCATCAGGTCAGCGACCTACAGAAGCTGCACCTGGTCGGCACCCGCGGTTATGACTATGGCGATGCCTTTCAACAAGCCGAGGCCAGCGGGCAACTGCGGGTCAACCGGGTGACCAGCGATGAAACCGCCTTTCGCCAGTTGATCGCCGGACGGGTTGATGTGTTCCCAGTGGACAAAGTGGTGGGCTTTGACACGCTGCACCAATACTTCAGCGCGGCCGACCGGGCCAAGCTGACCTTCCACCCTCAGCCCTTGCGCCTGGACAACCTGCACCTGCTGATGTCACGCGAGGTGCCGGGCAATGCCGAACTGATGGTGCGGTTTAACCGCGGTTTGGCGCAGCTGCGTGAGAGCGGCAAGGTGGCGCAATACCTGCTGGAGATTCAGCAGCCCCTCAGCCTGAGCCCCTGAACTTGCTTAAACTTCAGCAAGGTTGAATTCCACCCGCACACGCAAGCCCTGTGATTGAACCTGATGCAGGCTGATGGTTGCCTGATGGGCCCGGCAGATCTCACCGACAATGGCCAAGCCCAACCCCGCACCCGTCCCCTTGTTGCTACCACGGTAGAAACGCTCAAACACACGTTGGTAATCCTCGGGCGCAATGCCGGGGCCGTCGTCTTCCACGTCCAGCACAGCGTTGGGCAGCACCCGCAAGATCACGCCGCCGCCAGCGGCGGTATGGGCCAAGGCGTTATCCAGCAAGTTGCACAGCAACTCGTTTAGCAGCGTCGGCTCACCGCTGATCCACACAGCCTGCTCAGCCTCCAAAGCCAAGGCAATGTCGCGTGCGTGCGCCAACGGGGCCAGGGCCATTCCCAGCTCACGGGCCAACTGACTGAGATCGAGACGCTGCGCGCCGCCCTCAGCAATGGCCCGTGCGCCGCTCTCGATGCGCGCCAGCGACAACAGTTGGTTGGCCAAATGAGTCAATCGATCGGTGCTCTGCGCTGCCTCCTCCAAGGTGGTGCGCCACACCGCGGGCTCTTGCGCGCGCAAGCCCAATTCAACGCGCGCCTTGAGCGCCGCCAAAGGGGTGCGCAGCTCATGGGAGGCATCCGCAATAAACTGCGACTGACGCTCGAACAGGTGACGTAAACGGGCATTGAATTGATTCAGTGCATCAATCAACGGGCGTAACTCACGCGGCATACCGGCATCCGGCAAGGGCTGCAGATCATCACTAGTTCGCGCAGCCACCCCCCGACGCAGCGCCTCCAATGGCCGCAAGGCAGCCGTAACGGCCAACCACACCAGCAGCAACGCGCTGAGTGCCAGCAATGCCATGCGCAACAGCGTGCCAAGCAATAACTCACGGGCCATACGCTCACGCGCGCCCTGGGTTTCGGCCACACGAATCTCGGCAATGCCATTGACCCCCGGCTCACTCACCGGCTGCAACAGGCTGACCATGCGCACACCCTGATCGCGGTATTGGGCATCATAGAAATGCGCCAGCGCCGGGTAGTCTTGAGTACGCGGCGTACCGGGCGGTGGCGGCGGCAGGTCGTCATAGCCGGAGACCAGCGCACCCTGCACATCGAGCACCTGAAAATAGATACGCCCGGCGCTGTCGTAGGCGAAGGTGTCCAGGGCGACATAAGGCACGTTGGCATTCAAGCGATCC
>CAMCJM010000036.1 GCA_945874835.1 Pseudomonas synxantha
GCCACGTCGTGGAGTGCCTGTTCGGCAAACTGAAGCATTACCGGCGGATTGCTACGCGTTTTGAGAAAAAGGCCAGTCATTTCAAGTCTATGCTGGCCTTCGCTGCAACCCTGTTGTGGCTCCGCTGATACGTCAACAGAACCTAGACCGATTGGACAACTTGCTGGCGGCATTCGACCAACGCTTGCCACAAAAGGACTCCTGATTAGCAACGATCATCAGCTGGAATGTCATGGCCCTTGAACCACCTCCTATACTGTATGCATAGCCAGTATTAAGGTGAGCGTCATGGCCATGAATCGTATCCAGTTCCAACTCGGTCTATCTCTGCCTGAATTTCTCAAGCATTTCGGAACCGAACCGCAGTGCGCAGCAGCCTTGGAGCAAGTGCGCTGGCCCCAGGGCTTTCGTTGTTGCCGCTGCGCGGGGGCCGTTTACAGCCGAGTACGGGGGCGTACCCACCCATTATTCCAGTGCCAGACCTGTCGTCATCAGACTTCGCTGATTGCAGGCACTGTAATGCAGGGCACCAAGCTGCCGCTGACCCTATGGTTTCTGGCGATTTATCTCATTAGTCAGGCCAAAACCGGGCTGTCGGCACTCGCACTCAAGCGCGCCCTTGGAGTGAGCTATCCAACGGCTTGGCTGGTTCAGCACAAGCTGATGCAGGCCATGACCGCGCGTGAACAGATGTACGTCCTGGAAGGCCATGTCCAGATCGATGACGCCTATCTCGGCGGCGAGCACAGCGGCGGTAAAGCCGGTAGAGGGTCGGAGAATAAGACCCCGTTTGTTGCCGCTGTATCACTGAACAAAGACGGCCACCCTCTACGCGCTAAACTCACCCCTGTATCGGGGTTCAGCAGCAAAGCCATTGAGCACTGGGCCAAGTCCAGCTTGGCTCCCGGCTCCTGCGTTCACTCAGACGGCCTGGCCTGCTTCGCCGCGGTAACGGCCGCAGGATGTATCCATGAACGAACTGTGGTCGGCCCACGCAAACCTAAAGAACTGCCCCAGTTTCAGTGGGTCAATACGCTTCTCGGTAACCTCAAAACGAGCTTGAGTGGGAGTCATCACGCGTTCAACTTCAGTAAATATGCCGCCCGGTACTTGGGCGCATTTGCGTACCGGTTTAATCGACGTTTCGATCTGAGTACGCTGCATATGCGCCTGCTCGTAGCCGCCACTACCTGCACCCCGCAACCCTTGCGAGAGGTTCGCATGGCTGAACATCATTTCTAATCAGGAAAGGACTTGGCACGCATTGAGTTTATTGCTGTAGCGCCCCAACATCATGGCAAGGGCATCGGCAGCGCCCTACTTGCTACTTGCCTGGACTGGCTACGAAAGAGCGGCAGTCCAGGCGTAGCACTTGAAACGGGTGAGCCACGAAATCTACCGTTATATAAACGTCATGGCTTTCAACTACATGACACCCTGCAGCTATCTGAGTTGACGCAGCATTACCTTCAGCAACCCTTCCTAGAAGCCAGCGCAGACTCTTAATCTATTCAGGCAAGGCGTACACCTTGAACAGCGCCTTGACCATCTCCCCCGGCTCGCCGAAGTAGCGGCTATAAATCTGCTCCAGTTCGCCCGAACGCTGGGCGTTGCTCAGGGCGGTGTCGACCAACAGGCGGAAGTCTTCGTCACCGCGCGGCAACGCCATGGCCACCGGGGCATATTCGTAGATACGCTCCAGTACTTGCATGGCGCTGGCGTCATCACGCCGGGCCAGGTAGGTCTTGAGCAGCATGCGTTCGGAGAAGAAGGCATCGGCCTTGCCTTCGGCCACCAGTTGCACGCCCTCCTCCTGACTGCTGACGGTCACCACCTTGGCGACCACACCCAGCATGCGTTGCTGCTTGCGAATCCAGGCCTCCGTGGCTTCGCCCTGTTTAACCGCGTAGGTATGGTTGGCCAAGCCGCGATTGACCGTGGCGCGCCAAGTCGGGCCGCTGTGCGCCACCTCGCCGTTGAGCACGTTAAGCAAGGCCTCGGGCGCATCCTTACGCACCAAGGCTGCTAGCCCGGCGGTGTAGATGGGCAAAGAGAAACTGACCTGTTTACGCTGAGAGAGGCTTTCCACACTGGGCGAGCAGAGCAAGTCGAGCGCGCCGTCGCGCACGGCGGTCAGCCCTTGTGTCGCCTTCACGGACTGATAGCGCACTTGCAGCGCAGGCAGGCTCAGTTCGGTTTTGACCTGTTCAGTCACCTTCTCGCACAGTTCGATGGCATAACCGCTGACTTCACCGTTTTGCAGACTGCTAAAAGGCGCGACGTCGTCGATGTAGCCCAAATTAAGCGTGTTGCTGCTTTCGATGCGCTGCAGCGTGTCCGCGTGAGTGACAGACGACAGCGCCAGAAGGCAGGCCAGCAGCAGGTTGAACGGATTACACAGGTGAACATTCATATCCATATCCCCAGACTCAAAGGGTTTACCGGCCATTAGGCCTTACCTGACGCGGGTTGCTCGGCGACAAAGCGCTTGGCAATAAAGCCATACAGTAGGTAGCCCAGCGCCAGCACCAGCATGGAGCCGAACACCGCATCCTTACCCGAGGCATACAGGGCGTAGAAGCAATAGACCATCGCCACCATCAGTACCATCACATTGCGCGTGTAGATCGCCGCGCTAACCCGCGCCTTGTACATGATCACCATCAGGCCGGAGAGCGCCGTGACATAAGGAATCAGGTTGGTCACCGCCGCCAGGTTGACCAGCTTGCTGAACTGCTCGCTGGCATTGGGTGAAATGGTCGAAAGGGCCAGCAGGGTTTGCAGCACACCGCATACGATCATGCCAATCACCGGCGCGTTGGCCGCCGTCACCTTGCCGAACAGCTTGAAGAACATGCCCTGATCGGCCGTGACCTTGGCGGTTTGCGCCAAGGTGAATTGCCAACCCAGCAGCGAACCAATGCAGGCCATCACCGCCAAGCCCATGATGATGTTGCCGATAAAGGGGTTGAACATCTGCGCATAGACGTAGGCAAACGGCGCACTGGAATTAGCCAACTCCGCGTTGGGCACAATGCCCTGAATCACCGTGGTCGACAGCACATACACCACTGCCGCGCCCAGGGTGCCGAACAGGCAGGCCAACGGCACGTTGCGCTCGGGATTCTCCACCGCGTCGGAGTTTTGCGCCGCTGACTCCATACCGAGGAAGGCCCACAAGGTCAGCGGAATACTCTGTGCGATGGCATCGCTGAGCGGCATGTTATGCGGGTTCCAGGCCTCCTTGAGGATCTGGGCGTCAAACCAGAACCAGCCAATCACACTCAGCCCCGCCACCGGAATGATTACGCCCCACACAGTGATGGAGCCAATCTTGCCGGTGATATTGGGGCCACCGAAGTTGGCCACCGTGGTCAGCCAGATCAGCCCCACCGTGCCGACAAACAGCGGAATCGCGCCCGTGCCGAGCCAAGGGAAGAACGGCGTGAGGTAACCCACCGCGGAAATACCGATAGCCACGTTGCCGATGGCCAACGAGAGGAAGTACAGAAACGAACAGAGGAAGAACGCCGACTTACCGTGCGCCTCCTCACTGTAAGCCGACATGCCGCCCGAGCGATGGCAGTAAATCCCGCACTGGGCAAAACAGTAGGCAATGGCCATAGAGCCGACAGCCGTAATGATCCATGACAACAGCGAAACGGCCCCCAACTGGGCCATGCTCGACGGCAACATGATGATGCCCGAGCCCATCATATTGACCGCCACCAGGGTGGTGAGCCCCACCAGGCTCATCTTCTTGCTTGACCCAGCCATCGACCTCTCCTTGTTCTTCGCAGCACTGACTCAGCCAGCACCACCTGATGTGGCAAAGAACCTGTCGACGGCCTCAACCGCCAGCAGGCTCAAGTGCTTACTGTTTGACCACATACACCTTGTACGTCAGCCCGCCGAGACCATCGCGCTCGATCTCGACGCCATGGTTGTCATGCTCAAAGCCGGGGAAATGGCTGTCGAACAGCTCCATGGCCAGCAAGTAATCGATGATCGCCTGCTTGTCTGCGCCAGCCTTCTCGCCCGGCATCATCAACGGAATGCCCGGCGGATACGGCACGATCTGCACGGCCACGGTGCGATCCTGCATATCACGCACGGCAATTTGCTCGACCTGGCCTTTCACCAGGCTGGCAAAGGTGATGCGCGGCGACGACACCACATCGGGGAGCAAGCTGAAGGCGGCGTCCATGTTGTGCAGCAGCTTGGAGCTGAGCATGTCCGCATGCATGGCGTCGGCCAGGTCTTTGAGGCCCATATCGGCGTAGCGCGCAGGGTATTGGCTGACCAGCTCGGGCATCACCAGCTCCAGCGAGGCGTTGTGGTCGTAATGCTTTTTGAACTCCAACAGCCCGGCTACCAGCGAGCCCCACTTGCCCTTGGTCACGCCCAGGCTGAACAGCAGGAGGATCGAATACGGCTCGGTTTTCTCCACCACGATGCCGCGACTGGCAAGGAAGGACGACACCAGCGGCGCGGGAATGCCGCTGTCCTGCATCTGCCCTTGCAGCGTTTGCCCGGGCGTGAGCACCGTGACCTTGATCGGGTCGAGCATGCAGTAATCGCTGCCCAGATCTCCGAAACCATGCCAACTGGCATCCGGCTTGAGCACCCAGGCATCGCCATGCCGCAAGGCCTGTGGGTCGATGTCGGCGAAGGGGATGCTGTTGACTTCATCCGGCTGCCACACACCAAACCACCAATCCTGCGGGTTGCGTGTGCGAACTTCGTTGCCCAAGCGCACCATGGCCTGACGAAAACCAATGGCTTCGGCAATCGACTCGTCGGTGAGGTACTCGCCGGCATCGTCCATCATCTTCGCCGAGACATCGGTGGAGGCGATGATGCTGTACTGCGGCGAGGTCGAGGTGTGCATCATAAAGGCTTCGTTGAACAGCGCCGGCTTGACCGGCACCTTGCCCGAGCGGATATGGATCATCGACGCCTGCGACAGCGCCGCCAGCAGCTTGTGGGTGGAGTGGGTGACGGTTACCGTGGCGTCGTCGGCATGCCGCTCGCCGCGGTGCATGCCGTAACGGCCTTCATACAAGGGATTGAAGCGCGCGTAGGCGTACCAGGCCTCGTCGTAATGAATGCGGTCGACGCTGCGGCTCAGCTCGCGGGTGGTGGTTTGCACGTTGTAGCACAGGCCGTCATAGGTCGAGTTGGTCAGCACGGCCAACACCGGCTGCACCGCCTTGTCCGCCAGCAGAGGGCTTTCGGCCACTTTCTGCGCCACCGCCTCAGGCGTGAGTTCGCTGCGCGGCACCGGGCCGATCAGCCCGCGCGCATTACGCCGAGGGCGCAGGTACAGCGGCACCGCGCCGGACATGTTTAGCGCGTAGTTCAAGGATTTGTGGCCGTTGCGGTCGACCAGCACGGCGTCGCCATCGGTGACAGCCGACTGCAGGACGATCTCGTTACTGGCTGAACTGCCGCCCACCGAGAAGAAGGTGTAATCCGCGCCGAATACCCGCGCCGCATATTTCTCCGCTTCGGCAATCGGCCCGGAATGGTCATTCAGCGAGCCCAGTTCACCCACCGACACACTGAGGTCGGAGCGCAGCATCTGCTCGCCGTAAAAATCCAGAAAACTGCGCCCCACTGCGGTCTTCATAAAGGCAGTGCCACCGGTATGCCCCGGTGTATGCCAGGAGTATTCGTGGGTGTCGGCGAAGTTCACCAGCGCACCAAAGAACGGCGGCAGGATGCTGTCCAGGTAGCGCCGGGCAGCGGCCTCAATGCGCCCGGCGACAAATTCCGGGCTGTCTTCGGGCTGCCAGATAAAGCCGTCGATATTCTCGATAAACGCCAACGGCACCTGACCATGATGGGTGCGGCTCATGCCGAGCATGATCGGCAACTGCGCGGTGCGCTGACGGATCAGCTGAATCAGGCTCAACGCCTGCGGCAGGTTACCTTCGCAAGCGCCCCAACCGAGGATCACGCAGCAATAAGCCGGGTTGGCGCGAAAGGCGATTTCGGCATCTTCCAGCGAGCTGACGCGCACCACCTCCAGGCCCTGCTGCAACAACGCGGCAGCGACTTCCTCGGCGCTGCGCAGCACAATGCTGCCGGGGTTTTCCAGGGTATTGACCACAATCAACACCGGGTAGCGTTGGGCCAGTGAGACCGGCAGCGGTAATTTTGCGTGACTCATGCTGAACTCCTTCTCAATGAATGCCGCTACGCGGTTAACCGGCGCGTTGCGCTTACCCGCGTTTGATCACGGGTTAAGGCACCAGAAGTGGTAGTCACCGTCTTTGTGCACGACGCCCTCCACTTCTTTCTCAAAACCGGGGAAGTGGTTGCCCCAATCCTGCAAGGCCTGGATATAACGAATCCAAGGGCCATCCAGCGGCCCCAGGTTTTCACCGGGCATGACAATCGGGATGCCCGGCGGGTACGGCATGATGCCAACGGCGGTAACCCGCCCGGCGGCCTGATGCAGCGGCAGCAGTTGTGCCTCACCGGCTTGCAACGCCTGAAACGCCGCCCGTGGGGTGGTCTCGATGTGCGGCAGGTTGCCAAAGGCCTCGGCCTGTAGCGCATCCATGCGGCTGCTGCGCATGTACTCGAACATCTCGTTGCTCAGGTCCCGCAGGCCCATGCCGGCATAACGCTCTGGGTTTTGCGCAAGCAGGTCCGGCAGCACGCGTTGCAGCGGGGTGTTGTTGTCGTAATGGCGTTTGAAGGCCAGCAGCACGTTGATCAGCGTGGCCCACTTGCCTTTGGTCACGCCGATGCTGAACAGGCACAGCACCATAAAGTCGGTGATGCGCGACGGTACGATGTTGTTGCGGTAGAGGAAGGCACCGAGGATCGGCGCGGGAATGCCCTGATCAAGCAGGTGCCCGTCAGCCCCCATGCCCGGCACCATGATGCCGACCTTGATCGGGTCGAGCATGCACCAGCCTTCTTCCAGGCCCTCAAAACCGTGCCACTGCGCACCCGGCTCCAGCGTCCAGCAGGCGGGGTCGCTGACCAGTTGCTCGGGGTCGGCGTCGGCGAAATCGACCTGGTTGCCGGTTTTACTGTCGCGGACCTGTGGCGCGTTCCACGGCTGGAAGAACCAATCGCCACGGCTGGCAAACTCGCGGTGGGTGCGCGCCAGCGCCTGACGGAAATCCACGGCCTCGCGAATCGAGTCCTGGGTCAGGGTGTAGCCGCCCTTGCCATCCATCATCGCCGCACCCACCTCGTTGGAGGCGAACAGGGCATACAGCGGTGAGGTGCTGGCCTGGATCACAAAGGACTCATTGAAGCGGCTGTGCTCGACCGGGTTGCGACCATTGCGAATATGGATAAACGAGGCCTGCGACAGCGCCGCCAGCAGCTTGTGCGTGGAATGGGTGGCGAACACCGTGGGCGCGTCGGCTTTGTGGCTGCTGGGCTCACCGCGCATGGCAAAGCGGCCCTGATACAACGGGTTAAAACGCGCGTAGCCGTACCAGGCCTCATCGAAGTGGATACGGTCGCTGCTCTGCGCGAGCAGATTCTCCGCGCGCTCGGCGTGCAGGCACATGCCGTCATAGGTGCAGTTGGTGACCACCGCATAGACCGCTTTGTCGCCTTTGGCCTGCGCGCGCAGCGGGTGATTGGCAATGGCTGTTTGAATACGCTGCGGGTCAAACTGTGCGGGCAATAACGGCCCGATGATGCCGTAACGGTTTCGCGTGGGCGTCATGTACAGCGGCAGCCCGCCACTCAGCACCAGGCCTTGCTCGATGGATTTGTGGCAATTGCGGTCGCACAGGGCGAACTGGTTTTCGCCGACGCAGGCCATAAAGATCGCCCGGTTCGAACCCGAGGTGCCATTAAGCACCGAATACGAGGCATGGGCGCCGAAGATGCGCGCCACGTAGGCTTCGGAGTCCGCTACCGGGCCGCTGTGATCGAGCACCGAGCCGAGGTTACCGCGCTCGATGCCGCTGTCGGCACGAAACAGGTTTTCACCAAAGAAGTCGAAAAATACCCGCCCAACCGGCGACTTGGTAAAGGCAATACCGCCTTGGTGGCCCGGCGCGGCCCAGGAATGCTCATCTTTACGGGTGTAGCGCAACAGCGCGTCGGTGAAGGGCGGCAGCAGGTGTTCGAGGTAGCGGTTGATCGCGGCAATCACCCGGCCGACAACAAAAGGCGCGGTGTCTTCAAGCATCCAGACAAACTCGTCAGCCAGTTCCATGGCCTCGACGGTGATGCTCTTTTTCGCGTTGCGATCGGCCAGCAAAAATACGGGCAGGTTCTCGTTGCGCTGGCGGATGGTGCGCAGCAATTCCAGCGCCTGGGCGGTCGTTCTTGCCCAAGGTCCAGTCGACGCACACGCAATGCAAGGCTGCATCCGAGACCACGGCCGCCAGGGCGTCATCAAAGGAGATGGCTTTGATCAGTTCGGCATTGCGTTCGGCGAACTCATCAACCAACTCGGTCAGCACACGACCGCGCATGCTGCCGGGGTTACCCAGATCGTCATCGACCAGCAGCACACGCATTTTCAGGGTTTTATTGGTGCGTCCAATCATTGCATTGCCTCCACAGTCCTTTGGCGCAAATTCGACTTACATTTTGTAACCATACGCCTGTTGAAAGGTTCACAGAATAACCAGATGGGAATTATTCCTACAAAACATTCCGCAGACTATGCGCCAGATGCACGACGCTTCTGTGACATGGGCCAACAGCCTAGACAGCTTCGCGGGAGGCGCAAACTTTCTGACCAGACAAACAGATTGGTGTGATAAACAGCCGCGCTAAAGCGGCACGCTGCCACTACACCAAAGTTTGCTCGGGCCCAGAAGCAACAAAGCCCTGCAGTGCAGGGCTTTGTTCGGAGCGGAACGCTTACGCGTCGCTGTCGGCGACCGCTTTGTAGGCGGCGGCATCCAGCAGCTTGTCCAGCTCGCTGGCATCGCTTGGCTTGAGCTTGAAGAACCAGCTGCCATACGGATCACTGTTGACGCTTTCCGGGCTGTCGGCCAGGCCGTCGTTAATCGCGATCACTTCACCGGAGATCGGCGCGTAGATGTCGGAGGCGGCTTTGACCGACTCCACCACACCGGCTTCCTGACCGGCACTGAGGGCTTTGCCCACTTCCGGCAGTTCGATGAAGACCACATCACCCAGGGCTTCCTGCGCGTGATCGGAAATGCCCACGGTAACGCTGCCATCAGCTTCCAGGCGCGCCCACTCGTGGCTGGCGGCGTAACGCAGATCGGCGGGGATAGTGCTCATGTGTCGTTCCTCATCTGACATGACGGCGACCACGCCGTCAGGGAAATTTAGCAGGCCGTGGCCATACCCAAAGAAAGTCTTTAACTCGTAACGAACGCACTCGCAGCAATTAGCTAGCAGTGCTTCCCAGATCCATTGGGTTGCAAGTCTGATGAAAAAATTCGCACCAGCTTGATGTTCAAAACCTGTTTCAGGCTCTCGCGAGCTAGAGCGAGACAAGGCGCTACGTTAGTAACAGCCTCCGGCTGGTCAAAACAGCCGAGGAAGCGGACTGGGCTCGCACGCGAGTTTACTGGTTGTAAATGAGCATTCCGAGGCTGTTTTTAACGCAGTATCGCCGACGCGCAGCAGATCCGGGATTCAGATCAGGGCTTTGCCGTTACGCACAAAGCTTGGCTTCACCACCCGCACCGGGAACCACTTACCGCGAATCTCCACCTCGGCACGCTCACCGGTTGCCGCCGGCACACGGGCCAGGGCGATGGATTTGCCCAAGGTCGGCGAGAAACTGCCGCTGGTGATCTCGCCTTCGCCAATGCCCTCAACCCGTACCACCTGATGGGCACGCAACACGCCGCGCTCTTCCAGCACCAGACCAACCAACTTGGAGGCAACCCCTTCGGCCTTCTGTTTTTGCAGCGCAGCGCGACCAACAAAGCCACGGCTGCCCGGCTCCCAGGCAATCGTCCAGGCCATATTGGACGCCAGCGGGGTGACGCTTTCGTCCATATCTTGACCGTAGAGGTTCATGCCCGCTTCCAGACGCAGGGTGTCGCGCGCCCCCAAGCCGATGGGCGAAATACCCGCGCCCACCAATTCATTAAGAAAGGCCACTACTTCGCTGGCAGGCAGCATGATCTCCAGACCGTCTTCGCCGGTATACCCGGTGCGGGCGATAAACCAGTCGCCGTCGGGCTGGCCTTCAAACGGCTTGAGACTCTGGATCAGGCTGGCACGGGACGGACTCACCAGTTCGGCAGTCCTGTGGCGTGCCTGCGGCCCCTGAATCGCCAGCATGGCCAGTTCGGCGCGCTCCTGCAGGTGCACGTCGAAATCAACGCTCTGCAGGTGCATCCAGGCCAGGTCCTTGTCGCGGGTGGCGGCATTCACCACCACACGGTAACCAACGTCGGTGAGGTAGACGATCAGGTCATCCACCACGCCGCCCTGCTCGTTGAGCATGCCGCTGTACAGCGCCTTGCCGATGTCTTGCAAGCGCTCGACGTCATTGGCCAGCAGGTGTTGCAGATAGCCCTTGGCCTGATCGCCACTGACATCCACAACGGTCATGTGCGACACATCAAACACCCCGCACTCGCGGCGCACCTGATGGTGTTCCTCGACTTGCGAACCATAGTGCAACGGCATGTCCCAACCGCCGAAGTCGACCATTTTTGCACCCAACGCGAGGTGCAGTTCATAAAGCGGTGTGCGCTGTCCCATCAGTGTCTCCTTGCGGGCTGGGCAGTGCAGCGGCAACCCGTCCGGGCGCAGGCACGGGCTATCGAGAGGATCAGCCGCTGCGAATGGGGCGCATTGTAGCCGCAAGACCGGGGGCGGTCATCCCAGCGCGGCAGCCTGTCGCGTGCGTTAGCCGATGCGCCGGGCCGAACGGCGGATCAGCAGAATCACCGGCAACAGGCCTACCAGCACCAAGGTCAGCGCCGGCAGCGAGGCGCGCGCCCATTCACCTTCGCTGGTCATTTCAAACACCCGCACCGACAGCGTGTCCCAACCAAAGGGGCGCATCAGCAAGGTGGCGGGCATTTCCTTGAGCACATCGACAAACACCAGCAGCGCCGCCGACAGCGCACCCGGCACCAGCAACGGCAAGTAGACCTTGAAGAACAGCCCTGCGCCGCCCACGCCCAAACTGCGCGAAGCTTCGGGCAGAGACGGACGAATGCGCGCCAGGCTGTTTTCCAACGGCCCGTAGGCCACAGCCAAAAAGCGAATCATGTAGGCCAGCAGCAAGGCCGAGAGGCTGCCGAGCAAAATCGGCTTGCCCGCCCCGCCGAGGAACGTGGAGAGCGGAATCACCAGTTCACGGTCCAGATAACTGAACGCCAGCATGATGGCCACGGCTAGCATCGAACCGGGCAAGGCATACCCCAGATTGGCCAGCCCGACCGTCGAGCGCATCAAGCGGGTCGGTGCCAGACGCCGGGAGAAAGCCAGCAGCAAGGCCACGCTAACGGTGATCAGCGCAGCCATCGCGCCCAAATAGAGGGTGTGCAGGATCAGCGCACTGTAGCGCTCATCCAGATCAAACCGACCGCGTTGCCAGAACCAGACAATCAACTGCAGCACCGGAATGACAAAGCCGCAGGCAAACACCAGACCGCACCAGGCGCTGGCAGCCCAGGCCTGAGCGCCCTTGAGGTGATACAGCGCCTTGCTCCGTGGTCGCTCGTTCACCGGCCTAACCGCACCACGGGCGCGGCGCTCACCATAGAGCACCAGCATCACCGCCAGCAGCAGCAGGCTGGCCAGCTGCGTGGCGCTGGTCAGGCTATAAAAGCTGTACCAGGTTTTGTAGATGGCGGTGGTGAAGGTGTCGAAGTTGAACACCGACACCGCACCAAAATCCGCCAGGGTTTCCATAATCGCCAACGCCAGACCGGCACCAATGGCCGGTCGCGCCATCGGCAGGGCCACGCGCCAGAATGCGCGCCATGGGCTGAGGCCGAGCACCCGCGCCGCTTCCATCAAGCCCTTGCCCTGGGCCAGAAAAGCGTTGCGCGCGAGCAGATAGACGTACGGGTAAAACACCAGTACCAGGACGATGATCACCCCGCCGGTAGAGCGCACCCGGAAGCGCACGTCGTTGCCAAACCACTCGCGCAGTTGGGTTTGCAGCGGGCCCGCAAAATCCAGCAGGCCGACGAAGACAAAGGCCAACACATAAGCGGGAATGGCAAACGGCAGCATCAGCGCCCAGTCCAGCCAGCGCCGACCGGGAAATTCACACAGGCTGGTGAGCCACGCTAGGCTGACGCCGAGCAGCGTCACGCCCACGCCCACGCCGAGCACCAGCACCAGGGTGTTGCCAAGCAAACGGGGCAACTGGGTTTGCCACAGGTGCGCCCAAATTTGCCGGTCGACCTCGTGCCAGCTGAATAGCAACACACTCAGCGGCAACAGCACCAACAAGGCAACGGCAAAGGCGATGGGGTACCAACGACGCTGGGCAGGATGAGCCACGCAAATTCCTCAGACTAAAAACACAACGCCCCGGGCTAAGCCGGGGCGTCGAGTATAACGAGGTAGGATGGGTTGAGGCGCGTAGCGTCGATAGCCATCGCACGGAACTCGATGGGTATCGCTGCGCTCAACCTACGCGGCCCGACCCATCCTACGAGCTGGAGCGGCGCTTACTGCCAGCCAGCACGGTCCATCAGCATGGTGGCTTCTGCCTGACGCTTGCCCGCGATTTCAGTCGGGATGCTGTCAGCTTTGAAGGTGCCCCACGCGGCGACTTCAGGCGACACAGCCACAGCCGGATTAGCTGGGTACTCCTGGTTCACACCGGCGAAGATGGTTTGCGCTTCTGCAGTGGTCATCCACTCCAGCAGTTTTTTCGCCGCGTCCGGGTTCGGCGCGTACTTGGTGACACCAGCACCGGCCAGGTTGACGTGAACGCCACGGTCATTCTGGTTCGGCCAGAAGGCCTTCACTTTCAGGTCAGGCTGCTGCTTGAGCAGGCGACCGAAGTAGTACGTATTGGTGATACCCACGTCGCACTGACCGGCGTCGATGGCTTGCAACAGTGCGGTGTCGTCCGGGAACACGTCAGTGGCCAGGTTGTTCACCCAACCCTTGATCAGCTCTTCGGTTTTAGCTTCACCATGGGTTTCAATCAGAGTGGCGGTCAGCGACTGGTTGTAAACCTTCTTGCTGGTGCGCAGGCACAGGCGGCCTTCCCAGTTTTCATCCGCCAGGGCTTCGTAAGTGGACAGCTCGCTCGGTTTCACGCGCTCGGTGGAGTAGAAGATGGTTCGGGCACGCAGCGACAGGCCAGTCCAGCTGTCGGTGCTGGAGCGGTATTGCGCCGGGATATTGGCCGCGATGAGCTCGGATTTCGTCGGCTGCAGCACGCCTTCTTGCTCGGCTTGCCAGAGGTTGCCAGCGTCGACGGTGATCAGCAGGTCAGCCGGGGTGTTGGCACCTTCAGCCTTCAGACGCGCGATCAGCGGCGCTTCTTTGTCGGTGATGAATTTGACTTTGACACCGGTCTTAGCGGTGTAGGCATCGAATACTGGCTTGATCAGCTCGTCGATACGCGCGGAGTAAACCACCACTTCATCGGCGGCCTGCACTGTGGTGGCCAACGCTGTGAGAGAGAGTGCAGCGAACAACCCTTTGCTGACCTGCATGGAGAGAGCCTCTTTGTACGAGCGAGTGAAAGATGCCGAATAGTAGTGAATAGCATTTAGGTTCTCAACTCGTTATCGATTTAAACCTGTAACAAGCCTCTTCAATCCACTGCTTGCCTCCCAAGGTAGCAAACAGATGTGCAAACGCTGGACAGCAAAACGCCCAGTAAGACGTATAAAGCCAACTGGGCGTTGTGTTTAGCGGCAGCCGCGCCTGGGAGGTGTCAGGCCACCGCCTGCCCGGCGGCCAACTGCTTGGCCTGCTCGCGCAACACGAACTTCTGCACTTTGCCGGTGCTGGTTTTCGGCAGGCTGGTAAACACCACGCAGCCGGGCACCTTGAAGCGCGCCATGCGCTGCTGACAGAAGGCAATCACCTCATCGGCCGTCAGTTCGACACCCGGTTTCAGGGTGACAAAGGCGCATGGCGTTTCGCCCCACTTGGCATGGGCCATGGCCACCACCGCGGCTTCGAGGATCTGCGGATGGCGATACAGCACGTCTTCCACTTCGATGGAGGAGATGTTCTCGCCACCGGAAATGATGATGTCTTTGCTGCGGTCCTTGATCTCGACATAACCGTCGGCATGCCACACCGCCAGGTCGCCAGAGTGGAACCAGCCACCGGCAAAGGCTTCAGCGGTGGCCGATGGATTCTTCAGATAACCCTTCATCACCACGTTGCCGCGCATCATGATTTCGCCGATGGTCTGGCAGTCTTTCGGCACCGGTTGCAGGGTATCCGGGTCGGCCACCATCAGGCCGTCGAGCAAGGGGGCTCGGACGCCTTGGCGGGACTTCAAACGTGCACGCTGCTCAGGGGTTTCGCTGTCCCACTCGCTTTTCCACTCGCAGGCCACGCTGGGGCCGTAGGTTTCGGTCAGGCCGTAGACGTGGGTGACGCGGAACTCCAGCGCTTCCATGGCTTCGATCACCGCCGCAGGGGGCGCGGCACCGGCAGTCAGCACCTTGACCGGACGGGTCTTCAGCGCCTTTAAATCATCGGCGGCGTTGGCCAGCATATTCAGCACAATCGGCGCACCGCAGAAGTGGTCAACGCCATATTCGGCAATCGCCGGATAAATCGCTTCAGCGCGCACATGACGCAGGCACACGTTAACCCCGACATACGCCGCCAGCGCCCATGGGAAGCACCAGCCATTGCAGTGGAACATCGGCAGCGTCCACAGGTACACCGGGAAGCGGCTCATGTCCCAGCACATGGCATTAGACAAGGCATTCAGGTGCGCGCCACGGTGGTGGTAAACCACGCCCTTGGGGTTGCCGGTGGTGCCCGAGGTGTAATTGAGCGAGATCGCCTGCCACTCATCAGCCGGCAACTGCCAGGCGTAGTCCGGGTCGCCCTCGGCCAACAGCGCCTCGTAGTCCAGCTGGCCAATCAGCAGGCCGTCGGCGTATTCCGGGTCATCGATGCCAATCACCAGCGGCGGCTGCGGCAAGTGGCCGACCACACGCTGGGCCAGTTCGCCAAACTCCTTGTCCACCAGCAGCACCTTGGCTTC
Organism: Pseudomonas synxantha; assembly: GCA_945874835.1. GTDB lineage: Bacteria > Pseudomonadota > Gammaproteobacteria > Pseudomonadales > Pseudomonadaceae > Aquipseudomonas > Aquipseudomonas synxantha_B. The sequence goes on from CAMCJM010000036.1 coordinate 15,146, forward strand.
GCCGTGCTGCAGGATAAAGGCGATGGCTTCGGCATCCAGACGGGTGTTGATGGCATTCAGCACCGCGCCACACATCGGCACGCCAAAGTGCGCCTCAAACATTGCCGGGCCATTGGGGGCGAGCACCGCGACGGTATCGCCCAAACCGATGCCACGCTGAGCCCGCGCCGAGGCCAAACGAATACTGCGGCTGTAGGTTTCACCCCAGGTCTGACGCAGGCGGCCGTTGATCAGCGCCAAGCGCAGCGGATAGACGCTGGCGGCGCGCTCGAGAAAACTCAGCGGGCTGAGTGCCTGAAAATTCGCCGCATCGCGCGGCATGCCGTATTCGTAAGGATTGACGCTGTGCATTGTTGTTCTCCAGCAGGACCTTGGGCTGGAGAAACCATAGCAGTGGTAGGGTTTTAAGGATGCGCTACCTTGGTCGAAACCGTGACTTGCAAGTCAGCAATCACGTCAGCATAGGCACCCGAACAGCCATGCTGGGTGCTTAATCGCGGCGCAATTACCGCCGCAGAGCGCTCAAGCCTGTATGACAAGCCTCCATAGCTTTATCTCGGCTTGCCTGGCGTTATCTTTTCAAGGAGTTATCGAGTGACTTCACGTTTACCTGTGATCGTTGGTTTTGGTGGCTATAACGCAGCTGGACGCAGCTCTTTCCACCACGGATTCCGCCGCACGGTGATTGAGTCCATGGACACGCCCGCGCGCCAGCAGACCCTTGCCGGCCTCGCCGTGATGATGAAACTGGTGCGTGTGGTCGAGGGTGACTATCTGGATGACGCCGACCAGCGCCTGAGCCTGACCGAGATCGACGAACGCTTCGCCGAGCAAATTCTCGCCTCGACCCTGGTGCGCCGCATCGAAAAACAACACCTCGACGTCGACGCCGCGCACTGGCAAAAAACCATCGACATCAGCGCCACCGCTGGCCAGCCGCTGAGCTTTATCACCCTGCGTAAACACCTGCCCGAGCCTTTGCCGAGCGACTGGGCAGTGGACGAACTGAACGCCAGCGAAGTGCTGGTGACCTTGCACGACAACTGCGAATTCAAGGTCGACAGCTACCGCGCCCTGCCGGTGAAATCCGCCGGGCAGCTACCTAGCGGCTTCGAGCCGAGCCAGCTGTACAACGCACGCTTCCACCCGCGCGGCTTGGCCATGACCATCGCCGGCGTCACCGATGCCCTGCGCGCCACCGGCATTGAGTGGCAAACCATCATGCAGCACGTGGCCCCGGACGAAGTGGCGGTGTTCTCCAGTTGCATCATGAGCCAGCTCGATGAAAACGGCTTCGGCGGCCTGATGCAGTCGCGCCTCAAGGGCGGCCGCGTCACCGCCAAGCAACTGGCGCTGGGCCTCAACACCATGTCGGCGGACTTTATCAACGCCTATGTACTGGGCAGTGTCGGCACCACCGGCGCCATTACCGGGGCGTGCGCCACCTTCCTCTATAACCTGCAAAAGGGCATCGAACAGATTGCCAATGGCAAAGCGCGGGTAGTCATAATCGGCAGCAGCGAAGCGCCAATCAATCAGGAATGCATCGAGGGTTACGGTGCCATGGGCGCGCTGGCCACCGAAGAAGGCCTGCGCCAGATCCAAGGCAAGGAGGCCGTGGCCCAGAGCGACAGCGAGGTAGACTGGCGCCGCGCCAGCCGCCCCTTTGGTGAGAACTGCGGCTTTACCCTGGCCGAGGCCTGCCAGTTCGTCGTGCTGATGGACGACGAACTGGCGCTGGAACTGGGGGCGGATATCCACGGCGCGGTGCCGGATGTGTTTATCAATGCCGACGGCTTCAAGAAATCCATTTCTGCCCCCGGCCCTGGCAACTACCTTACCGTGGCCAAAGCCGTGGCCAGCGCCGTGCAACTGCTGGGCATTGATGCAGTGCGCGAACGCAGCTTCGTCCATGCCCACGGCTCCAGCACCCCGGCCAACCGGGTGACCGAATCGGAAATCCTCGACCGCGTGGCGGCAGCCTTCGCCATCGAGCAATGGCCAGTGACGGCCGTGAAAGCCTTTGTCGGCCACTCCCTAGCCAGCGCCAGTGGTGATCAGCTGATCTCGGCTTTGGGCAGCTTCAAGTACGGAATTATTCCGGGGATCAAGACCATCGACGCCGTGGCCGCAGATGTCCATCAGCAACACCTGAGCTTCGCCACCGCCGACCGCACCCGCGCCCCCGAGCAGTTGGACCTGTGCGTGATCAACTCCAAGGGCTTTGGCGGCAACAACGCCAGCGCCCTGCTGCTAGCCCCGCATGTGGCTGAGCGCATGCTGCGTAAACGCCATGGCGAAGCGGCCTTTGCCGCTTATTTGCAGCGCCGCGAAGCCACGCGCAACGCTGCTCAGGCGTATGACGCGCAAGCGCTGCTCGGTGAGTTGGGGATCATCTACAACTTCGGCCAGGACATGATCGACGATCAGCAAATCGAGATCAGCGCCGAACAGATCAGCGTGCCGGGCTTCGCCCAGCCGTTGGTGTTCAAAAAGGATGAGCGTTACGGCGATATGCTTGGCTGAGTGAGCGGCGGGGGGATGTAGGCAACGACATCCACCCCACTCGCTTCAGCCTTCGCCGCTAAAGCGCCTCCCACGAGGTGATGCCGCAATTCGCCGCGACGTAGCCCGGATGCAATCCGGGGGTTTTTCGCCGTTTACCCGGATTACATCCGGGCTACTGACTAAAACCCTCGCCGCTAAAGCGCCTCCCACGCGGTGATGCTGGCGTGCGCGGCGGTTTGTGGGAGGGGCTTTAGCCGCGACGGGACCAGCCAGGTCACGGCTGACTCACTACTCAGTCCAAGGCGCGGGCCAACTGAATCAGCTCGGCACGCCAGGCGGCGGCCGCTGGCAGCGCCAGAAAATATGGATTAAGCAACGACTCACGCGCTTCATAAGTCAGCGCCTCGCCCTTGAGCGTCAGCACTTCACCACCCGCACCTTCCAGCACGCCCTGCGCCGCCGCCGTATCCCACTGCGAGGTGGGGGCCAGACGCGGGTAGCAATCGGCATTGCCTTCGGCCAGCTGGCAGAACTTCAGCGAGCTGCCGACATTGGCCAGTTGCAGATCACCAAAACGCTCGCTCAAACCGGCAAGCAACGCTTCCTGCGCCGGGCTGGAGTGACGGCGGCTGGCGACCAGGGTAAACGCCTCCTGCGGGGCCAGACGCACACGAATCGGCTCAGCCTTACCCGCTGCATCGGCGCGCCAAGCTCCCAGACCGGCACCGCCGTAATAGCACTGACCGGTGGCTGGAATGCCCACCACGCCAAACACCACGCGACCCTGTTCGATCAACGCGACGTTGACGGTGAACTCCTCGCTGCCCGCGATAAATTCCTTGGTGCCATCCAGCGGGTCAACCAGCCACCAACGGCTCCACTGCGCACGGGTGCTCAGGGCAATATCGGCCGCTTCTTCGGACAGCACCGGAATATCAGCCGCCAAGGCCAGCAGGCCGTCATTCAGAATATGGTGCGCGGCCATGTCGGCGGCCGTGACCGGTGAGGCATCGGCTTTTTCATTCACCGTCACATCGGCACGCCAATGCGGCAGCGTCGCCGCGCCAGCCTGGCGCACCAGTTCAATCACAGCGGGGATCAGCGGATGGCTCATGGCTTAAAGATCCCACGCTGAGTCAGTACATCGCGGGCCAGGTACAACGCGGCCAGGGCGCGACCTTCGGTGAATTGCGGGTGTTGGATCAGGCTCGACAGCTCGCGCAGGCTGGTCTGGTCGACGCGCATCGGCTCCGGCTCATCGCCCGGCAGGCGTTCTTCATAGAGATCCGAGGCCAGCACCACCTGAATCTTCTGGCTCATATAGCCCGGCGACAGGCTCAGCTCGGCCAGCAGTTCAAGCTTGCGCGCGCCAAAGCCGGCTTCTTCTTTCAGCTCGCGATTGGCCGCGTCCAACACGTCTTCACCCGGTTCGATCAGCCCTTTGGGCAGCGACAACTGATAGTCATCGGTGCCGCCGCAGTATTCCTCGACCAGCAGCGCGTGCTCGGCATCGACCATCGCCACCACCATCACCGCGCCATAGCCTGCGCCCTTGCCCACCAGCCGCTCATAGGTGCGCTCGACGCCGTTGCTGAAGCGCAGTTGCAACTCCTCAACGCGGAACAGGCGGCTGCTGGCGACAATTTCGCGAGCAAGTACGGTGGGTTTCTGACGCATGGGGCGGCTCCTGGGCAGGACATAGCGGGGTATCATAGCGCGGCTTTTCCTATTATCTGCGTAGGAGATTGCGCGATCACGACGCCTGCGGCGCAAATCGCGACTCCCTGCGCATCAGCCAGAAGAACTGCGCATGCCTGCCTTGCCTTGGAACGCCATCGACACCGTCCTGCTGGATATGGACGGCACCCTGCTCGACCTGCACTTCGACAACCATTTCTGGTTGCAGCACCTGCCGCAGCGCTACGCCGAGCACCACGGCATCAGCCGCGCGCTGGCCGAAGCCGAACTGCTGCCGCTGTTCCGCGAGCACGCCGGCACGCTCAACTGGTACTGCACGGATTTCTGGAGCCGCGAGCTGAACCTGTCGATCCGCGACCTCAAGCGCGAAGTCGCGCACCTGATCGCCCTGCGCCCGGACGCCGACACCTTTATCCAGGCCCTGCGCCAAGCTGGCAAGCAGGTGATCATGATCACCAACGCCCACCGCGACTCGCTGTCGCTAAAGCTGGAGCGCATCGAACTGGCGCCCTACTTCGACCGGCTGATCAGCTCCCACGACTATGGCTTCCCCAAGGAAGACCAACAGTTCTGGCACGCCCTGCAGCAGGACATCAGCTTCACGCCGGCGCGCAGCCTGTTTATCGATGACAGCCTGCCGATCCTGCGCAGCGCCGGGCGCTTTGGCATCGGCCACCTGCTCGCCGTGCGCCAGCCGGACAGTCAGTCGGGGCCGAAGGACACCGAGGAGTTTGCAGCCGTCGAGGACTACCGCGCACTGGTGCAGGGGCTTTAACCTCACACCCGTTGGCCGCCCTAGGACGTTGAGGATGCATCATGGATATCAAACAGCTGAAATTCCTCATCGCCCTGGATGAAACCCGCCACTTCGGCCAGGCCGCCGCGCGTTGCCATATCACCCAGCCAACCCTGTCGATGCGCTTGCGTCAGTTGGAAGACGAGCTGGGTCTGGAGTTGGTGCGCCGTGGCCAACGCTTCGAAGGGTTCAGTGCCGAAGGCGAGCGCATTCTGGCCTGGGCGCGCAGCCTGATGGCCGCCCACGATGGCCTGTATGCCGAAGCGGCCGCCTGCCGCGGCCAACTGGTCGGCACCCTGCGTTTGGGCGTGGTGCCACTGGCTGGCTTTGACCCCATGCGGTTGGTGCAGTTTTTCGCTGAGCAGCATGCCGGTCTGCGCTTTCAATTGTTTGCCCTGAGCAGCGAGGAAATACTCGAACGCCTCGGGCGTAATCAGCTCGACCTCGGTCTGTCGTATCTCGACCGCCTCAACCCGGAACATTTCGACAGCCTGGAGCTGGCGGAAACGCGCATGGGCTTGCTGCATGACCAACGGCATTTTCAGTTCACCGGCCCGGCCCTGCGCTGGGAAAGCCTGATTGATCTGCCGCTGGGCCTGCTCTCGGCCGGCATGCATTTTCGCCAGTCCATCGACCACAGCTTCCGCTCGCGTGGCTTAACGCCTAGCCCACGACTGGAAACCGATGCCGTGCATCAATTGCTGCAAGCGGTCAGCGCTGGGCTGTGTTGCGCGATCATGCCGCTCAACGGCGGCCTGGCCGAGTTCACCGAGCACCTAGCGCTCACGCCGATTGAGGACGCGCACACCCTCGCCCCGCTGGGCCTGATCCTGCGCCGCAGCGCACCGCGCTCGGCCCTGGCCGAGGCCTGCTTTGCCGAAGCGCAGAAGCTTTTACCGGGCGCGACTGGCTGAAAGGCCCAGGTTTGAAGCCTTGATAGATGCTGTCGATCACGAGATCAGCAACAACGATTAGACGCACCCGTTAGAGCGGCCTAGCAGCCTGTCGGGCTTTCCTATGGTTTTCTGCGATGATAGCGGCCTGCCCTCAGCGAGACCCAGCATGAGCCGTTTCCGCCCAGTTGATCGCCACACCAGCTACCTGCTGCCGCCCTCCATCGAAGACTGGTTGCCGGACAATC
>CAMCJM010000037.1 GCA_945874835.1 Pseudomonas synxantha
ACCCACCAGCACGGTGTTTTCTGAACCGGCCATGAGCCAGGAGCAGGCCTTGTCTTATCTGGTCATGGGGCGGCCATTGGGGCAGGGCGGTGGGGATAACACCATGCTCGCCCAAGCCGCACTGGCACTGGGTATGGCCAGCAGCGCCACGGTGGTCAACAGCCTGGCACAGGGGTTGGGCATCAGTGATTTTCAACTCGACACTCAGGGCACCGGGCTAACCACCAGCGTGGTGGCCAGCGGCAACCTGTCCGAACGCTTGAGCCTGCGGTATGGCATGGGTGTGTTCGAGCCTGCGAACACCATTGCCTTACGCTTTGAGCTAAGCCGCAAGCTCTATCTCGAGGCCGCCAGCGGCTTGGCCAGTTCACTCGATTTATTCTATCGACGTGACTTTTAGCCGTTGTTTATCCGGGGTTGAGCTGGATTAAGCGTGTTAAATCGCGTTTAAATTGCGCCCCTCGCTCAAAACGTCTGAGCGTTGAAATCTAAACAGTGAATCCCCCTATCAGACTCTTCATATACTGGCCGCCGCTTGAAACTGGCCAGTCTTGAGGCTGACTGAGAGAGCCCGATTGGTTGCTGGTACGCCTGCTAAACACATTGTGCGTGCCATCAACCATGCCTACCCGGCCATCGGAGAAGCGCAGGTTACCCCCTCGCGTTCACTACAAAAATAAGGAAATGAGCATGGAATTTATCAACACCCTGGTTAATCAACTCAACGGCGTGGTGTGGGGCCCGCCCATGCTGGTGATGATTCTCGGCACCGGCCTGTTCCTCATGTTGCGCCTCAACTTTATGCCGTTGAGCAAGATTGGCGCTGGCTTCAAATTAATGTGGCAAGGGCGTCAGAAAGGCGACGCTGAGAGTGGCGAAATCAGCCCCTTCCAAGCCTTGATGACGTGCCTGGCGGCTACCGTGGGTACCGGCTACATCGCCGGTGTAGCCACCGCGATTTTCCTGGGCGGCCCTGGCGCGCTGTTTTGGATGTGGTGCACCGCGCTGGTGGGCATGGCCACCAAATACAGCGAAGTGGTGCTGGCCGTGCATTACCGCGAAAAGACAAAAACGGCGAGCACGTTGGCGGGCCGATGTACGCAATCAAAAACGGCCTGGGCAAAAAATGGCTGTGGTTGGGCACCGCGTTTGCCATCTTTGGCGGCCTGGCCGGTTTTGGCATCGGCAACATGGTGCAGGTCAACAGCATGGCCTCTGCGCTGCACAACACCTTTAATATCCCACTGTGGGTCACCGGTGTGGTGACCATGTTGTTTGTCGGCATGGCGATTCTGGGTGGTATCAAACGCATTGGTAAGGTCGCTGCGACCCTGGTGCCGTTTATGTGCGTGGCCTACATCATCGCTGCCATGGTGGTGCTGGTAGTCAATGCCGCCGAGATTCCCGCCGCGTTTGAGATGATCTTCACCTACGCCTTTACACCGATTGCTGCCACCGGTGGTTTTGCCGGTGCGGCGGTGATGGCGGCCATCCGCTTTGGTGTGGCCCGCGGTATTTTCTCCAACGAGGCTGGCTTAGGCACTGCCGGTATCGCACAAGCGGCTGGCACCACCAGCAGCCCGGTGCGTTCGGGGATGATCGGTATGCTCGGGACCTTTATCGACACCATTATCATCTGCTCGATGACCGGTCTGGCCATCATCACCTCGGGCGTATGGACCAGCGGTGCCAGCGGTGCAGCCTTGTCGGCGGCAGCCTTTGAGCAGGCTATGCCAGGCGTTGGCGGTTACATCCTGACACTGGCTCTGGTGGTGTTTGCCTTTACCACCATTCTCGGCTGGAGTTACTTCGGCGAGAAATGCTGGGAGTACATGGTCGGCACTCAAGCCGTTCTGCCATTCCGGATTCTCTGGGTGGTGGCGGTGCCGTTCGGTGCAATTGCTCAACTGGATTTTGCCTGGTTAGTGGCCGACACCCTCAATGGCTTGATGGCCATCCCCAACCTGCTGTCGTTGCTGCTGCTCAGCCCGATTGTGGTGAAACTGACCAAAGAGCATTTCGCAAAAAATTAATGTAGGGAATGGGCGAGCATGGTAGGCTGACCCACTGGTCAGCCTTGCTCGCTGTATCACCGGGCGCGAGCATGCTGCGAGCAGGTTCGCGCCCTTATTTTTTAATCTGCATAAGAAAGGATTAACTCCATGGCACACGTCACCCTCAAAGGTTCTCCGGTTGAAGTCGCCGGTCAATTGCCCGAGGTCGGTCAGCAAGCTCCAGCCTTCAGTCTGGTGGCAGGCGATCTGAGTGATGTCAGCCTGGCCAACCTGGCCGGCAAGCGTAAAGTCCTGAACATTTTCCCAAGCGTGGACACGCCGACCTGCGCCACCTCGGTGCGCACTTTTAACACCCGTGCCAGCCAGTTGGATAACACCGTTGTGCTGTGCATCTCCACCGATCTGCCGTTTGCTCAGGCGCGTTTCTGCGGTGCAGAAGGCCTGCAAAACGTGGTCAACCTGTCGACCATGCGCGGTGCTGACTTCCTGCAGAACTACGGCGTAGCCATTGCCAGCGGCCCGCTGGTCGGTGTGGCTGCTCGTGCCGTGGTGGTGCTGGACGAACACGACAAGGTGCTGCACAGCGAATTGGTTGGCGAGATTGCCGACGAGCCGGACTATGAGGCAGCCCTGGCGGCGCTCAAGTAACACCGCGACTCACTCGGTTCAGACGGCCTGCTTGCAGGCCGTTTTTGTTTGCGCAAAACGGTACTGGGCGGCGCAGTGCAGGTTGAGTTTTTACAGCCTGTTCAGACATTTAGTTACATAAGTGAAAGGTAAATAGGCGGTAAAGAGGCTTTGCATCCTGCCTGATAGTGAATATCGTTCACGCTCCCCAAGACAGTGACCCTCGCCATGCCTGATACACAGTTCACCGCCCGTTCCAAACACGCGTCTCGCCAATGGCTGATCGGCGCGCTCTCATTGTCCGTTCTGGTGGCGGGGTTATGGTGGTTCTGGCCCAGCAAACCCGATGCGCCCAAACGTGGCGGCCCCTGGGGCGACGGCGGTGCGGTGCCGGTGCGCGTGGCCAGTGTTACGCAGGGGGATTTCCCGGTCATTCTCAAAGCCTTGGGCACCGTTACGGCCTACAACACGGTGAATGTGCGCGGGCGTGTTGAAGGTGAATTGGTCAAATTGCTGTTCAAGGACGGGCAACAAGTCAAGGCAGGGGATTTGCTCGCCGTGATTGACCCGCGCCCTTACGAGATTGCCTTGCAGCAAGCGCAAGGTGCGCTGCAAGAGTGTCAGGCACAGTTGCGCAATGCGGAACTGGACTTGGCCCGTTATCAGGGGCTGTACGCTGAACAGTCAATCGCCAAGCAGACCCTCGACACCCAGCAAGCCCTGGTTGAACAGTATCGCGGCGGTCTCAGGAGCCTGCTGGCGGACGTGGCCACAGCCAAACTCAACCTCGACTTCACCCAGGTGCGCGCACCGATCAGCGCGCGTTTGGGGATTCGTCAGGCGGATATCGGCAACCTAGTCAGCGCGGGCGATGCGTTGCCGCTGGTGGTGATCACCCAAACCCTGCCCATTTCCGTGATGTTTACCTTGCCCGAAGCGGAACTGCCCGCCGTGGTGCAACAACTGCGCAGTGGGCAAACCCTGACAGTGGAAGCTTGGGATCGCGGCGAGCGACTGAAGCTTGCCGAAGGCGAACTTGAAAGTGTCGATAACCTCATCGACACCGCCACCGGCATGATCAAGCTCAAAGCGCGCTTCGCCAATGCTGATGAAATGCTCTTCCCCAATCAATTCGTCAACGTGCGCCTGCGCGTGAAAACCCTGAGCAACGCCACGCTACTGCCAGCGGCGGCGTTGCAATTTGGGGCCAGCGGTACCTTTGCCTATGTGGTGGATGAGGCCGACAAAGTGCACCTGACCCCGATCACCGTCGGAGCCAGTGATGGCCAAGTCAGCGTGGTCGAGCAGGGGCTACAACCTGGCGCGCGCGTGGTGCTGGAAGGCACTGACAGTTTGCGCACGGGTAATAAGGTTGAAGTAATCGACCACAACGCAGCCAAACCGGCGACCGCTGCGCCTGCTGCCGAACAGCCGCCACGCGAGCGCCAGGGAGCGCCGCGCGCCCAATGAACATCTCTCGTCTGTTTATCCTGCGCCCGGTCGCCACCACGCTGATCATGCTGGCGATTTTCTTCAGTGGCGTGCTGGCGTATCGCCTGTTGCCGGTGTCGGCCCTGCCGGAAGTGGATTACCCGACCATCCGCGTCATGACCCTGTATCCCGGTGCCAGCCCGGACGTGATGACCAGCGCGGTCACGGCACCTCTGGAGCGTCAGTTCGGCCAGATGGCCGGGCTCAAGCAGATGTCCTCGACTAGTTCGGGCGGCGCGTCGGTGATCACCCTGCGCTTTAACCTCGACGTACGCCTGGATGTGGCGGAGCAGGAAGTGCAGGCCGCGATCAACGGGGCGAGCAACCTGCTGCCCAACGATCTGCCGGCACCGCCGGTGTACAACAAGGTCAACCCAGCCGATACGCCAGTGCTGACGCTGGCCATCACCTCCAGCAGCATGCCGCTGCCACAGGTGTTTGACCTGGTGGATACGCGCCTGGCGCAAAAGCTGGCGCAAACCAGCGGCGTAGGGCTGGTCACCCTGGCGGGCGGGCAAAAGCCAGCGGTGCGTTTGCGGGTCAATCCGCAAGCCTTGGCCGCTTATGGCCTCAACCTCAGTGATGTGCGCACGCTGATCACCGCCAGTAACGTCAACCAGCCTAAAGGTAATTTCGACGGGCCGACGCGGGTGTCGCAACTGGATGCCAACGATCAGTTGAAGTCTGTTGAGGAGTATCGCGAGCTGATTCTCGGCTATCAGGATGGCGCGGTGCTGCGCCTCAAGGATGTCGCCGAGATTGTCGATGGCGCGGAAAACCAGCGTCTGGCGGCCTGGGCCAACCGCAGTGAAGCGGTGTTGGTGAATGTCCAGCGCCAACCGGGCGCCAACGTGATTGATGTGGTCGACCGCATTCAAGCCATGCTGCCCGGCCTGACCCAAGGCTTGCCAGCCAGCGTTGAAGTGCAGGTGCTCACCGATCGCACCGAAACCATCCGCGCGGCGGTGAAAGGTGTGCAGCATGAATTGCTGCTGGCCATCACCCTGGTGGTGCTGGTGACCTTCCTGTTCCTTCGTAAGCTCTCAGCCACCCTGATTCCATCGATAGTCGTGCCGTTGTCATTGGTCGGCACCTTTGCCGTGATGTACCTCGCCGGCTTTACCCTCAACAACCTGACGTTGATGGCCCTGACCATTGCCACCGGTTTTGTGGTGGACGATGCCATCGTCATGCTAGAAAACATCGCTCGCCATCTGGAAGAGGGCGAAACCCCGTTCAATGCCGCTCTCAAAGGTGCCAAGCAGATCGGTTTCACCCTGGTTTCGCTGACTCTATCGCTGATTGCCGTGCTGATCCCGCTGCAGTTTATGGCCGATGTGGTCGGGCGCTTGTTCCGCGAGTTCGCCATCACCCTGGCGGTGGCCATTCTGATCTCGCTGGTGGTGTCGCTGACCCTGACCCCGATGATGTGCGCCCGTTTGCTTAAAGCGGAAAAGCCCGAGACAGAAGGGCGCTTCTACCACGCGGCAGGTGCGGTGATTGACGGCATGATTGCCCGCTACAGCATTGGCCTGACTTGGGTACTCAAGCATCAGCCGCTGACCCTGCTGGTGGCCATCGGCACGATGGTGCTTACCGTGGTGCTGTACTTGGCCGTGCCCAAGGGCTTCTTCCCGGTGCAGGATACGGGGGTGATTCAGGGCATTTCCGAAGCGCCGCAGTCGATTTCCTTCAAGGCCATGAGTGAACGCCAGCAGCGCTTGGCAGAGGTGATCCTGCAAGACCCAGCCGTGGCCAGCCTGTCGTCCTACATTGGCGTAGACGGCGACAACCCAACGCTCAACAGTGGCCGTTTGCTGATCAACCTGCTGCCCCGCGCCGAGCGTGATGTCAGCGCTAGCGAGGTGATCGAGCGCTTGCGCCCGGCGCTGGCGCGTATTCCCGGTATCGAACTGTACTTGCAGCCAGTGCAGGATTTGTCCATCGAAGACCGCGTCAGCCGCACGCAGTTTCAGTTCAGCATGGAGTCACCGGATATCCGCCTGCTGGAAGAGTGGGTGCCCAAGCTGGTCAGTGCGCTGCGCGAACAACCCGCGCTTACTGATGTGGCCAGTGACCTGCAAAACCGTGGCCTGCAAGTGTTCTTGCAGATAGACCGCGACCTCGCCGGGCGCTTAGGCGTAAGCGTGGCCGATATTGATAACGCCCTGTACGACGCCTTTGGCCAACGGCAGATTTCCACCATTTACACCCAGTCCAGCCAATACCGCGTGGTGCTGGAAAGCGCCAACGCCGGCAGCATTGGCCCAGCGGCGCTGCGCGAAATTCACGTGCGCGCGGCGGATGGCCAGCAGGTGGCGTTATCGACCTTGGCACAGGTGGAAGAGCGCGCCGCGAGCCTGTTGATCAACCACATTGGCCAGTTCCCGGCCGCGACCTTGTCGTTCAACCTGGCCAGCGGTGTATCGCTGGGTGAGGCGGTAGGCGTAATCGAGGCGGTTAAGCAGCAGATCGGCATTCCGCCAGCCGTGCAGACGCATTTCCAGGGCGCTGCCGAGGCCTTCCGCGCCTCGTTGTCGAGCACCTTGCTGCTGATTCTGGCGGCCATCGTCACCATGTACATCGTGCTGGGCGTGCTTTATGAGAGCTATATCCACCCCATCACCATCCTCTTCACCTTGCCTTCAGCCGGGGTGGGCGCGCTGCTGGCGTTGCTCATCAGCGGCAATGAACTGGGTCTGATCGCGATCATCGGCATCATTTTGCTGATCGGCATCGTGAAAAAGAACGCGATCATGATGATCGACTTCGCCCTCGACGCTGAACGCAATCAGGGCATGACGCCTGAAGCGGCCATTTACCAAGCTGCGTTGCTGCGCTTCCGGCCGATTTTGATGACCACCCTGGCGGCGCTGTTCGGTGCCATTCCGCTGATGCTGGCCACCGGCTCCGGTGCAGAACTGCGCCAGCCACTGGGTTTGGTGATGGTCGGTGGCTTGCTGCTCAGCCAGGTGCTGACGCTGTTCACCACGCCGGTGATTTACCTGTACTTCGATCGCCTGTCGCGGCGCATCAGTGGCCGCAGTGCGGCCGGGGTGGCGGTATGAGTGCGTATAAAGCAGGCCCTGCGCCCACGCGTAGCCCGGATATAATCCGGGAGCGGTATCAGCCGTTAGCCCTTCTCCCGGATTTCATCCGGGCTACAAACTGCTGCCAAGTTTCTGCTTCGCGCTTGCGGCTTGCCACTTGCCGCTTGTGGCTGCCGCCATGAACCTCTCCGCGCCTTTTATCCGTCGCCCGGTCGCCACCTTGCTGCTGAGCCTGGCCATTCTGCTGCTGGGGGGCGTGAGCTTTGGCTTGTTGCCCGTCGCGCCACTGCCGCAGATGGATTTTCCCACCATCACCGTGCAGGCCAGCTTGCCGGGGGCCAGCCCGCAGATTATGGCGTCCAGCGTGGCCACGCCGCTGGAACGCTCGCTTGGCACCATCGCCGGCATCAGCCAGATGAACAGCCGCAGCAGCCAAGGCAGCACGCGAATCATGATCCAGTTTGACCTGGACCGTGACATCAACGCCGCCGCCCGTGAGGTGCAGGCGGCGATCAATGCCTCGCGGCAGTTGTTACCCAGCGGCATGCGCAGCATGCCCACCTACGCCAAGGTCAATCCGTCGCAAGCCCCGATCATGGTCTTGTCGCTGACCAGCGAGGTGCTCGATAAAGGCCAGTTGTATGACGTGGCCTCCACTGTACTGGCGCAAAAGCTGGCGCAAGTGACTGGCGTGGGCGAGGTGCAGGTTGGTGGCAGTTCCTTGCCCGCCGTGCGCGTGGCGCTGGAACCGCGCCTGCTCGATCATTACGGCATTGCCCTGGATGAAGTGCGCCAGCGCATCACTGCGGCCAACGCCAAACGCCCCAAAGGCGCCGTGGAAGATGCCGAGCGGCATTGGCAAGTGCAGGCCAGCGATCAGCTGGATAAAGCCGCCGATTACCTGCCCATGATCATCCGCTACCAGAATGGCGCCGCCGTGCGCCTGGGCGATGTAGCCACCGTCACCGACGGCGTGGAAAACCGCTACAACAGTGGCTTTTTCAACGATCAGGAAGCCGTGCTGCTGGTCATTAACCGGCAAACCGGGGCCAACATCATTGAAACCATTGCCGGCATCCGCGAACAGCTGCCGGCCTTGCGCGCGGTGATCCCTGCCAGCATTGAGTTGCAAGTGGCCATGGATCGCTCGCCGGTGATCCGCGCCACCCTGCGTGAAGCCGAGCACACCCTGTTGATCGCCACCGGCTTGGTGATTCTGGTGGTGTTTGCCTTTCTCGGGCGCTGGCGGGCCGCGCTGATTCCGGCGCTGGCCGTGCCGGTGTCGCTGGTCGGCACCTTTGCTGTGATGTACCTGCTGGGTTTTTCCCTGAATAACCTCTCGCTCATGGCCTTGATCATCGCCACCGGGTTGGTGGTGGACGACGCCATTGTGGTGCTGGAGAACATCTCGCGGCACATCGAAGCCGGCGAAACGCCCATGGCAGCAGCCTTTAAAGGGGCGCGTGAAGTGGGCTTTACCTTGCTGGCGATGAACCTGTCGCTGGTGGCCGTGTTTATCTCGATTCTGTTTATGGGCGGGCTGATCGAGCGATTATTCCGCGAGTTCTCCATCACCCTGGCCGTGGCCATTGTGATTTCCCTGCTGGTGTCGCTGACCCTGACGCCCATGCTCTGTGCGCGCTGGCTCAAAGCGGAGCACAGCGAACCGGCTCACGGCGCGCTGCAACGCTTTGGCGAAGCCGTGCAGCAGCGGGTCTTGGCGTTTTACCAACGCAGCCTGGATTGGGCGCTGCGTCACTCAGGGCTGATGTTGTTCAGTTTGTTGGCCACTATTGCGCTGAACGTTTTTCTGTTTATCAGCGTGCCGAAAACTTTTATGCCGCAGCAGGACACCGGCCAGTTGATCGGCATGATTCGCGGCGATGACGGCCTGTCGTTTCAGGTGATGCAGCCGAAAATGGAAACCTACCGCCGCGCCATCCTGGCCGATCCGGCGGTGGAAAGCGTGGCGGGGTTTATTGGCGGCAGTGGCGGCATCAACAACGCCTTTATCATCGTGCGGCTCAAGCCCATCAACGAGCGCAACGCCAGCTCGCAAGAGGTGATCAACCGACTGCGCAAAAGCGTGCCGAAAGTGCCGGGCGGGCGAATGTTCCTGATGACCGATCAAGACCTGCAGGTGGGCGGACGCGAAGGGCGCAGCTCGGAAACCGAGTACATGCTGCTGTCCGGTGATCTGGAGTTGCTGCGCACCTGGTTGCCGCCGGTGCGTGAAGCCCTGCGTGCGCTGCCAGAGCTGACCGACATCGACGCCAAGGAAGTCGAAGGCACGCAGCAGATTCGCCTGGTGGTCGACCGCGACACCGCCAAACGTCTGGGCGTGGACATGAACATGATCACCGCCGTGCTCAACAATGCTTTCAGTCAGCGTCAGGTCTCGACTATCTACGACAGCCTGAATCAGTACAGTGTGGTGCTGGAGATCAACCCGCAATTCGCCCAATACCCGGAAACCCTTAATCAGATTCAGCTAATCACAGGCGACGGTAGACGAGTGGCGCTCTCAAGCTTTGCCCGCTGGGAACGCAGCATTGAAGATGACCGCGTGCATCATCAGGGCCAGTTCGCCGCCGAAAACATCGGCTTTGCCTTGGCCGACGGCGTCAGCATGGAGGAAGCCAGCATTGCCATCGAGCGCGCCATCGCCAGGGTCGGTTTGCCGACTGAGGTACAGGGTGTGATGGGCGGCACGGGCGGTGCGTTTCAGCAAACCCAGCAGAACCAGCCCTGGATGATTCTGCTGGCCTTGGTGGTGGTGTATGTCGTGCTCGGCGTGCTTTATGAAAGTTACGTGCATCCGCTGACCATTCTGTCCACCTTGCCTTCGGCCGGGGTCGGCGCGCTGTTGGCGCTGCAGATGATGAGCATCGAATTCAGTCTGATCTCACTGCTGGGGCTGTTTCTGCTGATCGGCATTGTCAAGAAAAACGCCATCTTGATGATTGACCTGGCCCTGCAACTGGAACGCCAACAGCACCTGAGCCCCGAGGCGTCTATCCGACAGGCCTGCCTGCTGCGTTTTCGCCCGATCATGATGACCACGCTGGCCGCTATCCTCGGTGCTTTACCCTTGATGCTGGGCAGCGCCGAAGGCTCGGAAATGCGCCAGCCACTGGGCATCACCATTGTCGGTGGGCTGGTGTTGAGCCAATTACTGACGCTGTACACCACGCCGGTGGTGTACCTGTTTTTCGATCGCCTGCGCCACCGGGTCAACCGCTGGCGTGGCGTGCGTACTGATGCTGCTTGGGATCAATCCTTATGACGTTGCCACTGCCAAACCCTGCGCGCGAGGCGCGTTCATTCACGCCAGCATGGCGCAACCGCTTGAGTATGCTGACGCTCAGCCTGCTGCTCAGCGGCTGCATGCTCGGCCCGGATTATGAGCGCCCGGTGCTGGAGACCCCGGCACAGTTCAAGCAAATGGACGGCTGGACCCTGGCCAAACCCGCCGATGAGCAGGCCCGTGGCCAATGGTGGCAGCTGTATAACGACCCTGAGCTCAACGCATTGGTTGAGCGTTTGAATGTGTCGAACCAGAACCTGGCGGCCAGCGAAGCGCAATTTCGTCAGGCCCGCACCTTGGTGCGTGGGGCACGGGCTGCGTTGTTGCCGACGCTGTCCGGCAGCGCCGGCACCACCCGGGGCAGTCAGGCCAGCGGCAGCAGTATAGCCAGCAGCAGTGGCGTTACCCGCAGCTACGACCTGAGCCTCAACGCGGCGTGGGAGCTGGACATCTGGGGCAAGTTGCGCCGCTCGCTGGAATCCAACCGCGCCAGTTTTGAGGCCAGCGCCGCCGATCTGGCCGCCGTCAAACTCAGCCTGCAAGCCGAACTGGTGCAGAACTACCTGCAACTGCGTGTGCTGGATGATCAACAACGCCTGCTGGATGCCACGGTGGCGGCTTATGCGCGCTCGCTAAAGCTCACCGAGAACCAATACAACGCCGGTATCGTGCCGCGCTCTGATGTCAGCCAAGCCCTGACCCAACTGAAAAGCACCCAGGCCCAAGCCATCGACCTGAAATGGCAGCGGGCACAGTTGGAACATGCCCTTGCGGTGTTGATCGGCGTGCCGCCTAGCGAACTGAGCATTGTCGCGCGCGAGCAGTTGCCCGAGCTGCCCGTTATTCCCTTGGCTGTGCCGTCGCAATTGTTGGAGCGGCGACCGGATGTTGCTGCCGCCGAGCGTCGGGTAATGGCCGCCAATGCCAACATCGGCGTCGCCGAAGCCGCTTGGTTCCCAGACCTGAGCCTTTCGGCCAGTGGCGGCTACCGGGGCAGCAGCTTTGCCAACTGGATCGATTTGCCCAATCGCGTGTGGTCGCTTGGCCCGCAGTTGGCCTTAACCCTGTTTGATGGCGGGGCGCGTCAGGCCGAGCGTGAACGAAGTGAAGCCGCTTACGACCAGACCGTGGCGCAATACCGCCAAGCCGTGCTCGACAGCTTCCGCGAGGTGGAAGATGCACTGGTGCAACTGCGGGTGCTGGAAGAAGAAGCGGCGGTTCAACAAGAAGCGCTGGAAGCGGCGCGTGAATCGCTGCGCTTGATCGAAAATCAGTACAGCGCCGGCACGGTGGACTTCAACAGTGTGGTCAGCGTGCAGGCCACCGCGCTTAACAACGAACGTAATACCCTAAGCCTGCTCGGTACGCGCCTGACCACCAGCGTGCAGCTGATCGCCGCTTTGGGTGGCGGTTGGCAGAGTGAGGGGCTCAGCGAGTTGCCAAACGAAGCGCCAGCACCTTAGGCGCAGTTGCCGCACAGAACTGGGCCCGGAATATAGCCGGCGCGCCTTGCTCAGCGGCGCCGGCAAGGGTTTAGTCGCGCTTGTTGCGGTTGACTATCTGCGCCGCTTTCATCACGTCAGCACCAATCACCCCTTCAAACTCTTGCCACACCGGTTGCATGGCCTGACGCCAGGCTTCGCGCTGCTCGTCGCTGAGGGTGATGATTTGTGTGCCCGCGGCCGCGGCGATGCGGGCACGATCCGCCTGATTGGCGGCCTCGGCCTGGCGATTCACCTCAAAGGTCACTTCATCAATGATGCCTTCAAGCTCGGTGCGCACCTTATGCGGAATGGCGTACCAAAAGCGCGGGTTGCTCACCAGCATGTAGTCGAGCACACCATGGTTGGTTTCCGTGATGTAAGGCTGCACGGTATGCAGTTGCTTGCTAAATATGTTCGACCACGGGTTTTCCGCACCCTGTACGCTGCCGTTTTTCAGCGCATCAAACACCTCGGCAAAGGGCATGATCACAGGTGTCGCGCCGAGCTGGTTGAACTGCGCCTCAAGCACGCTCGAGGGTTGAATACGGAACTTCAAGCCCGCTGCATCAGCCGGTAGCTGTAAGGCTTTGCTGGCCGAAAGTTGCTTCATGCCGTTGTGCCAATAGGCCAAACCGACAATATTGTGATCTTCCATGGCGCGCAGCAATTGACGTCCTTTGGCGCGTTTCTGGAAACGGTTAACCGCTTCCAGGTCATCAAACAGGAAGGGCAGGTCAAAGACTTGCAGCGCTTTGGTGTACTTCTCGAACTTGGCAAGTGACGGTGCGAGCAACTGCACCTCGTTTTTCGTCAGCGCTTCGAGTTCATTGGCGTCACCGAACAGGCTGGAGTTGGGGTAGACCTCAACCTTCACCTTGTCGCCCAGCCGTTCTTCGGCGATTTTTTTGAATAGCAAGGCGCCTTGGCCCTTGGGGGTGTTATCTGCCACTACGTGGGCAAACTTGATCACGATGACGCCTTGATCAGTGGCCGCATGCAGTGAAGCTGACGCCAGCAACAGGCTGCTGGCGGCGATAGCGCAGATCGACTTGAACATGGTGATGCTCCTAATTGTTGTTTTAGTGACGTCGATCCTGATCAGACTGATGATCTCAGGTCGGCGTTTCGGTGTTCAGCATGGTCGTTACCCGCTGATCTAGCCACTTTATATCGCAATGCACATGCCACTTCAGTTAAACCACTGCACCGAGCATAACGCCATAAAAGCACCGTGACAGAGCGCACGGTGCGCGACGGATAATCGCCAAAATGAATAAAATATCGGCAAAAAATCGCTTATTCGTGACTTTTATGGCGAAAAACCGCCTGAAAAACACTTAGCGCCGTAGGGCCCGCCAAGCGCTGTAGAGGCATGCCAACAGCAAAAGGCTTACGCCTAGCAAGGTCCACACAGTGAAGGGAACGCCCAGCACGTTGTAGTCGTTCTGCCCGCACACACCGGCACTCATAAACACGCTGGGCATCCATTCATGCAACGGCAGGTAGAAGGCATAAAACGGGAAGGGCGAACAACTGGTGCTCTCCAGCACGCCGGTTTCGATCAACACCAGGTGGCTATTGTCGTACACCGCCATGCTTGCAGCAGCAAGCAGCAAAGGCCACAACAGCAGGTTCAACACACGCCACCCGAGCGTCTCCAGCAGGTACATCAGCAGACCGATCACGCCACCACTTAGCAGCCACAGGCGAATTTGGATGCATAAGGTGCAAGGCTCCCAGCCCCAGATGTGTTGCAGCATCAACGCCGCGCCAAGCATGGCAAAACAGGCAAGGCCAATCAGGGCAAACAAGGCTTTAAGCGGGATAGCGGGTGGCATCTGAGTCTCCGAAAGGCCGCATGCGGCCGTTAACAATCGAGGTGTACAGCGTGCGTGTGACGCCCGCGATGGTATGAAGTTGCCTGATCAGCAAACAGACCTGGGTGGCAGTGGCGCAAGGATGATGCCCATAGCTGCGGCAAACAACCCCCGCATAAGCAGGAAAACAATCAGCACCACCCTAGGCACAGGTTTTAAGTCATAAAAAAACCCCACAGCCAGGAGCAAAAGCTGTGGGGTAAAAACATCAGGCAATGGCGCGAAGCCTCGGCGGCTATATCTGCGGGGTGCGTGCTTTACGCTTCTCGACAAAGGCGCGGATCAACACATAAAACAGCGGTGTCAGCAGCAGACCAAAGAATGTCACCCCGAGCATGCCGGAAAAGACGGCAACGCCCATGGCATGGCGCATTTCCGCCCCTGCACCGGACGACAGCACCAAGGGCACCACGCCCATGATGAAGGCGAAGCTGGTCATCAAAATGGGGCGCAAGCGCAGACGGCAGGCTTGCAGCACCGCGCTGACGCGATCGAGGCCTTCCTCCTGCTGCTCCTTGGCAAATTCGACGATCAGAATGGCGTTTTTACAGGCCAATCCAACCAGTACGATCAAGCCAATCTGGGTGAAGATGTTGTTGTCGCCGCCCGCCAGAATGACCCCGGTGATGGCCGACAGCAGTGTCATCGGCACAATCAGAATCACAGCCAGCGGCAGGCTCCAGCTTTCGTACTGAGCGGCCAACACCAGAAAGGCCAGCAGCACACACAGCGGGAAGACGAACAGCGCGCTGTTGCCCGCCAGAATTTGCTGGAAGGTCAGGTCGGTCCACTCGAAGCTCATGCCGTTTGGCAGTTCATCGTCGAGCAGTTTGGCGATGGCGGCTTCGGCTTGGCCGGAGCTGTAACCCGGCGCTGCGGCACCGTTGATCTCAGCCGTGAGGAAACCGTTGTAATGCATCACACGGTCAGGACCTGCAGTGGCACTTACATTGATGAAGGCGGCAAGCGGCACCATGTCGCCGCGGTTGTTACGCACTTTGAGCTGGCCGATTGGTTCGGGCTCCAAGCGGAACTGTTGCTCGGCCTGCACGTTGACTTGATAGGTGCGGCCAAAGCGGTTGAAGTCATTGGCATACAACGAGCCCAGATAAATTTGCAGGGTGTCGAAGATGTCGTTGATGGCCACACCGTGGGTTTTGGCTTTTTCGCGGTCGATGGCCGCATCAATCTGCGGCACATTGACCTGATAACTGCTGAACACCGACATTGGGTTCAGTTCGGGTAGCTGACGGGCTTTGTTGATGATGTTTTGCGTTTGCACGTACAGCTCGTCGTAACCCAGGTTGGCGCGGTCCTGTACCTGTAAGCGGAAGCCGCCGATGGTGCCTAAACCCTGCACTGGTGGCGGCGGGAAAATAGCGATGTAGGCGTCCTGAATGTCGCTGAATTGAGCGTTAAGTTCGGCCGCGATGGCGCTGGCACTCATGGCTGGATCAGTGCGTTCATCGAAGGGTTTGAGCGGCGTAAAAACGACGCCGCTGTTCGGGCTGTTGGTAAAGCCGTTGATCGACAAACCCGGGAACGCCACGGTATTGGCCACCCCCGGATGCTGGCTGGCGATGTCTGACATGCGTTTGATCACCGCTTCGGTGCGGTCCAGTGTCGCCGCATCGGGTAACTGGGCAAACGCCACCAGGTACTGTTTGTCCTGCGCCGGGACAAAACCGCTGGGTGTGCTGGCAAAGCCCAGGTAGGTCAGGCCCAGCAACCCGGCGTAAAGCAATAAGGCGATGGAGCTGCTGCGTAGCACGCGCTTCACCGTACCGACATACACGTGACTGGCGCGGTCGAACAGGCGGTTGAAGGGCGTGAATAACCAACTGCCAAAACCACGATCCAGCAGCTTGGAGAAGCGGTCTTTCGGCGCGTCGTGACTTTTCAGCAACACAGCGGCCAGAGCAGGGGACAGGGTCAGTGAGTTGAATGCGCTGATGACCGTCGATATCGCAATGGTCAGGGCAAATTGTTGATAAAACTGCCCGCTTAGCCCGGATATAAACGCCGTGGGTATAAACACCGCGCACAGAACCAGCGCCGTGGCGACAATCGGCCCGGTGACTTCTTTCATCGCTTGGCGCGTAGCGTCGAGGGGCGTTTTGCCCAGTCCAATATTGCGCTCGACGTTTTCCACCACAACGATGGCGTCGTCGACCACGATGCCGATGGCCAATACCAGGCCGAACAGCGAGAGCGCGTTGAGCGAAAAACCCAACATGTGCATCACGGCAAAGGTGCCGATCAGCTACACCGGCACCGCGGCCAGCGGGATGATCGAGGCCCGCCAGGTTTGCAGGAACAGCACCACCACCAGCACCACCAGCACCACGGCCTCAAGCAGGGTATGAACCACGGCTTCGATGGAACCGCGCACAAAAATGGTCGGGTCGTAGACGATCGCGTAATCCATGCCTTGCGGGAATTGCTGCTTCAACTGCGCCATGCGCTCACGCACGGCGTCAGAAATCTCGATGGCATTGGAGCCAGGACGCTGAAAAATCGGAATAGCGACGGCGGGTTGATTGTTCAGCAGTGAGCGCAGGGCGTATTGGCTGGAGCCGAGTTCAACCCGCGCGATGTCTTTAAGGCGGGTGATCTCGCCGTTATCGCCCGCACGAATGATGATGTTCTCGAACTCCTCCTCAGTCACCAACCGGCCCTGGGTATTGATCGACAGCTGAAAGCTGTTGCCTGCCGCCGAGGGTGGCGCACCTAAACTGCCTGCGGCCACCTGACGGTTCTGCTCGCGAATGGCGTTAACCACGTCAGTAGCGGTGAGGTTGCGCGAAGCCACTTTATTGGGGTCCAGCCAGACGCGCAGTGAGTAGTTACCCAAGCCGAACAGTTGCACATCGCCAATGCCGTCCAAACGCGCCAACTCATCTTTTACGTTCAGCGCGGCATAGTTGGACAGATACAGCATGTCGTAGCGATTGTCGGGCGAGGTCAGGTGCACAACCATGGTCAGGTCGGGTGAAGCTTTATCGACGGTGACGCCCAGGCGCTGGACTTCACTGGGCAGGCTTGGTTGAGTCCGTGTGACGCGGTTTTGCACCTGCACCTGGGCGTTGTCCAGATCGGTGCCCAAGGCAAAGGTGATGGTTAACGTCAGACGACCATCCGCAGTGGACTGGGAGGACATATAGAGCATGCCCTCGACGCCTGTAATCGCTTGCTCCAGTGGTGAGGCAACGGTTTCGCCAATGACCTTGGGGTTGGCACCGGGGAACACCGCCCGCACCACAACGGTGGGTGGCACAACCTCCGGGTATTCACTGATAGGCAGTTGAAACAGAGCGATGGAGCCGCCAATCAGGATCAGCAACGACAGCACGGCAGCGAAGATCGGTCGCTGGATAAAAAACTGCGAAAAATTCATGCTCGACGTCCGTTAGCTGCGTGGCGCGTTGGCTGATGGCGGGGTTTGCTCGGCAACCTTGCCCCGGCCTTGCCGTTCAAACGCCTGGCGCAGTGAGGTCAGGCGCGCCTGGGTCTGCTCATCGGCCATGGCCACCAGTTGCGGATCCACCTGGCTGCCCGGAAATGCACGCTGCAAGCCGTTAACCAGGATGCGTTCGCCAGGATTCAGGCCGCTGCGCACAATGCGCAACCCCTCAAGCTTTGGCCCCAACTCGACAGCGCGGTACTGCACGGTATTGTTGCTATTGAGGACCAGGACAAACTTCTTACCCAAGTCCGTACCGACAGCCTCATCCTTGATCAGCAAGGCCGGGTACTGGCCGCTGCCCATCAGTTTTATCCGTGCGTACAAGCCCGGAGTAAAGCGCCCATCACGGTTATCAAATACCGCGCGACCACGCAGGGTGCCGGTCTGCGGGTTGACCCGGTTGTCGAGAAAGTCCAGTTGCCCCAGGTGCGGATGACCTTCTTCGCTGGACAAACCCAGGTACACCGGGCTGGCATCACGCGCCTCGGTGCCAGCTTGGCGCGCCAGTTCGAGGTATTTAAGAAACACCCCTTCATCGACGTCAAAGTAGGCATAAACCTGATCAGTGCTCACCAGTGTGGTCAGTAGGCTTTGTCCGGCCGTGACCAGATTGCCCTCGGTAATGTGTGCCCGGCCAACACGCCCGGTAATCGGCGCAGTTACGCGCGTGAAGCTCAGGTTCAGACGGGCGTTTTCCAGTTCCGCCTGAATCCCGGCCACAGCGCCCATGGCTTCAGCCGCTGCGCTGGCACGGGCATCGGCCAACTCCGCAGAAATGGCATTGCTTGAACGTAAACGCTCACCACGCCGGGCCTCGCTTTGGGTCCTTGACTGGTTGGCTCGCACTTGCTGCAGTTGGGCTTCAAGGCGTTTTACTTCGGCCTGGAAAGGGCGTGGGTCAATTTGGAAGAGCACGTCGCCTTTATTGACCAAGTGGCCCGCTTTCAAGGCGACATGGTCAATAAAACCGGACACACGCGGGCGAATCTCCACAGACTGCGGCGCTTCAAGGCGACCGGTGAACTCATCCCACTCGTTAATCGGCTGCTCAAGCACCTGGGCCACGCTAACTTTGGCGGCGGGCATCTGTTGGCTGGTGGATGGCGTATCGCCGCAAGCACTCAGCGCGAGCAACGCCGCACAAGCCAAGGGCAACTGCCAGAAATTGCTGCATGAGTGCGCGCCCGAGATGATGAGATGGGGCGCAGTCTGCTGGCAGACGATCAAGGCAGCGAATCGAACAATCCGAAGATGTTTATCACTGGGAATGATGGTGTGAAGACTTGTATTGATGAGCTGGGATGTGAGCAGTGCAGAGCTGACGCCAGCTAAACGCTATCGGGATCACCGCAAAACATCTGAATGCGTGAACGCAGCCAACGCTCGGCGGGGTCATTATCTTGCGCGCCGCGCCAGACCATATGTAGCTCAAAGGATTGCGCGGCAATGGGTAATGTTTCGGCACGCAAACCACCCGCCGCAGTGAGGGCGCTTGCGGTGTAATCCGGCACGATGGCCAGAATATCGGTGCCAGCAAGCAGGGTGCCGAGGCCACTGAATTGGGGCAGGGCGAGCACAACCCTGCGTTTACGACCGATTTTTTCCAGTTCAGTGTCAATAAAGCCGCTCAGATCCCCTGCAAAAGACACCAGCGCATGAGGCCTCGCGCAAAAGTCATCCAAGCCCAAAGCGCCCGGTGCAGCATCGGCGCGTAACAATTTGGGCATGCTGCGACGCAGGACTTTACGTTTGGCATTGGCTGGCAGTTCTTCGGTGTAGCTGACCCCTACGGAAATTTCGCCGCTGGCCAATAACGCCGGCATTAACAGGTAATTGGTGCGCCGAATCACCAGCACCACGCTGGGTGCCTCCGCCCGGATGCGTTTGATCAACGGCGGCAGTAAGCCAAACTCGACATCGTCGGATAAGCCGATACGAAACACCGCATTGCTGGTGGCCGGATGAAACTCAGCCGCGCGGCTTACCGCTGTAGAGATAGAGTCGAGTGCTGGCGACAGCAGGCCCGCAATCTCCAACGCTCTGGCGGTGGGTTCCATGCTGCGTCCGGTGCGAACAAACAACGGATCATCGAACAGGCTGCGCAAACGGGCGAGGGCAGCGCTGATAGCGGGTTGCCCGAGGAACAGTTTTTCAGCCGCACGCGTCACACTGCGCTCGTGCATTAAGGTCTCAAAGACCACCAACAAGTTGAGATCAACGCGGCGAAGATCGTTACGGTTCATCCAGATTCTCGTGGGCTGTGGCAACTGATTAGCGGCGCGTCAGGCTAATGCGGAACGCTGTGGTCAGGCAACCTGTGCGCATCAATAGGCGCGTAAAGGGGCATCATCACCGACAAGCATGGTGAATATCAGTTGTGCGCGGTGGTATTGCGTGAAAAGCCCGGATAAAGTCGTTGGCCATACAGGTTCTGCATTTTGGCCTGAGTGGCTTACACGTCAACGAGGTTAGTGATGTCCCGCATAGTGCGATTCCAGCAGTTTGGTGAGGCCGATGTTCTCAAAATCGAAGAGCGTGCAATCCCTGTGCCTGCAGCGGGTGAAGTGCTGATCGGTGTTGAGGCGGTTGGCGTCAGCTGGTTTGACGTGCTCTGGCGGCAGAATCTAGCCAACACACCTGTGCATTTACCTGCCGGTCTCGGCCAGGAGTTAGCCGGTGTAGTACTGGCGGTCGGTGAGGGCGTGTCTGACTTGGCGCTGGGTGACAAAGTGGCAAGCCTGCCTGGGCACAGTGTTAACCGTTACCCTTGTTACGCTGAACATGCCGTCATACCGCGCAGCTCGCTGGTTCGTTACCCCGAACAACTAACCGCGCAACAAGCGGCGGTCCACTATGTGCCATCAATGGTCGGTTGGTTTGGCTTCACCGAACTGGCACGCCTCAAACCCGGCGAATCGGTGCTGGTCACGGCGGCCAGCCGTTGTTGGGGACCGTACATTGTGCAAATGGGCAAAGCCCTGGGGGCAACCGTACTGGCCGCCACAGCCTTTGCTGAAGACAGCGACTTTCTTAAGCAACTGGGTGCCGACCACATCATTCTCACCGAAGAGCAAGACTTGGTTAGCCGTGTCAGCAAGCTAACCGATGGTCGTGGTGTTGACGTGGTGATGGACGCCCTGGGCGGTCCGCAAATGTCATTGCTAGGCGATGCCATCGCACCGCGTGGCCGCTTGATCCTGTTTGACTTGCAAGGCGGCAACGAAACGCCGTTTCCGGCTTGCGCGGCATTTCAGAAGAACATCCAGTTTTTTGTCCACTGCATCGGCAATTTCACTGGCAAGGAAGAACTGAATATCCCGCAAGACCAAGCGGCAGTAGCCAAAGCCGTACAAGGCATCAATGAGCTCACCGCAGACGGTTTACTCAAACCGCTGGTGGACCGCGTCTATGGTTTTGACGAAGTCGTCGAAGCACATCGCTACATGGAAACATGCCCGAGCCGTGGGCGTGTGTTGATGGCCATAGCGCAGCACTAAACATAAATCCCATTATGCGAAGCCTCGAACACGTAGTTGGGGGCCTGAATTCAACTCATAAGTGCAACGCTCACCCCTGCATACACTTCGTACGGTGTCTTCCAGCCCAAG
>CAMCJM010000038.1 GCA_945874835.1 Pseudomonas synxantha
TCTGGGCGCTTAGATACCGCAGGCGACACATCAACGGAACCAAGCTCGCTGACGCTGTTGGTCAGTAGGCAGGAACCGCCGTATACGGAACCGTATGTACGGTGGTGTGAGAGGACGGCGGGGGTGACCCCGCCTCCTACTCGATGCTTTATTCAAGCATTCCAGCAGGGTTTGATACCCTCTCGCAGCTGCAGCCTCCCAACAGCTTAACCAACGAGACAGCCAACCATGCCGAAACACCTGCTGCGCCCGCAGGGAGACTTCCCCACCGCGGGGCTGAGTCGCCGTCTGGCCGCGATCTTTTATGATTTTCTGCTGTGTATCGCCCTGCTGATTATCGTGACCTTTATCTACAAGCTGATTCTGATGGGCTTTTACGGCCAAGAGCAGCTCAAGCAAATGTCCGACTCGGGCGCGCTGGATGGTGACCCGCTGCTGTCAACGGTGCTGTTTATGAGCCTGTTTGGTTTCTTCGCCAAGTTCTGGACCCACAATGGCCAGACCTTGGGGATGCAGGTATGGGGCCTGCGGATTCAAAACAAGGACGGCACGGCGATTACCCTTTGGCAGGCGATGTTGCGCTTCTTGGTGGCCATTGGCTCCTGGCTGCTGCTGGGCCTGGGTTATTTCTGGGTTATCTGGGACAAAGAAAAACGCACATGGCACGACATATATTCAGAAAGCCAGGTTGTGCAACTGCCGAAGAATGTTCACAAGAAATAAACACGTAACGACAGCAAGCAGAGCGTAGGTTGGATTAGCGAAGCGTAATCCGACAACCCGCTGGGCAGCCCTGCGCCGTGACACCCGGATTACGCCTACGGCTAATCCAGGCGACGCGCCAATTAGGCGACCACAGCAGGCATAAAAAAGCCGGCGTGCACGCAGTGTGTACGCCGGCTTTTTTGCATTCACTCAACCAGCTCGACGTAGCATCCAGAAACCGGCCAGCGCACAGATGGCGGCGGGAATCAGCACAGCAAACAGCGGTGAGAAACCAAACACCAGGCTCGACGGGCCGAGCAGATCCTGGGCGATACGGAAGACAAAGCCCACCAGCACCCCGGTAAACACCCGCTGCCCGAGCGTTACCGAACGCAGCGGGCCGAAGATAAACGAGATGGCCATCAGTACCAGCGCGGCGGTTACCAGCGGCTGCAAGACTTTGGTCCAGAACGACAACCAATACTGACTGTTATTCAGGCCTTGCTCGGCAAGGTAATGGATGTAACTCCACAGCCCGGTGATCGACAACGCATCAGGTGCCAGCACCACGGTGCCCAGCAGTTGCGGGTTCAGCTCAACATCCCACCGCTCACTGCCTTGCTTGATCACTTCGCTGCTGCGTTCACGAAAGTGAGTGGTGGCAACATCTTCAAGCAGCCAATGATCACCCTGGTATTGCGCGCGACGGGCAAAGCTCGCCGATTGCATGCGCTTGTTTTCATCAAACTGATAGCGGGTCACGCCGAGTAACACGCCATTGGGCTGAACGGCGTTGATGTGGACATATTCCTGCCCCTCACGGTGCCATAAACCGCGCTTGGCGCTTTGCGCATCACCGCTACCTTGCGCCATGGCTCGGCCGGCCTGCGCCTGATTCTCGGTGTAGGGCGCGAGGTACTCGCCAATCAACACGCCCGCCAGCATCAGCACCAGCATGGGCTTCATCACTGCCCAGACAATGCGCCCAATGGACACACCAGCGGCACGCATGATGGTCAGCTCGCTGTTGCTGGCCAACGAGCCCAAACCAATCAAACAACCGATCAGGGCGGCCATCGGCAGCATTTCATAGAGGCGGCGTGGCGCGGTCAACAGCACGTACCACAACGCATCGAACAAGCCGTAGCTTTCCTCAACGTCACCCAGTTCGTCGATAAAGGCAAACAACAGGGCCAGGCCCACAATGATGCCCAGCACGCCCAAGATGGCGACAAACACTTGCGCGCCAATGTAACGATCCAACTTAACCATGAGCCACCTCCAACACCGAACGGCGAGCGGCCCAGCGCAGGCGAATAGGCTCCCAGTACAGCAGCAACAAACCAATCAAGGCGAAAATCCCATGCACCCACCACAAGCCCAGGGCGGCCGGGATCTTTTCTTTATCGAGCATGCCGCGGGCGGCAATCAACAGTGCCAGGTAGGCCATGTACAGCAGAATCGCGGGCAGCAATTTGAGAAAGCGCCCCTGCCGTGGATTGACCCGTGACCGCGGCACGGCCAACAACGTGACGACAAACACCAGCACAGGGATAGACAGACGCCACTGCAGCTCAGACTTCAAGCGCGGGTGTTCGGCAGTCAGCAACTCACGCGTGGGAATGGCCTCGCGCTCGGTAACGTCAGCAGACACCTCGGGCTTGGGCAACAACACGCCGTAGGTTTCATAGCGAATGGCACGGTAATCGGCCTGCCCGGGATTGCCGTCGTAGCGATAGCCGTTTTCCAGAATCAGGTAACGGCTGCCATCGGGCTGAATCTCCTGGCGACCGGACTCGGCAACCAGCACAGAGATGCCGCGCTCTTTGTCGCCGTCTCGGGACAGTTGTTTCTCCGAGATAAACACCCCAGCCAGCGCCGTGCGGTCTTCGGAGAGGCTTTCGGTGTAAGTCACCCGCGAGCCGTTTTTCATCGATTGAAAGCGCCCCGGCACCAGCGTATCCAGTTCGGTCATGGCGCTTTGCTGATTCAGAATACGCTGCATCTGCCCGATGCCTTGCGGGGCCAAGCCCAGGCTCAACCAGCCCACCAACAGCGCGACGACGGTAGCCGGGGCCAGGCTGTAGACAAACAGCCGCCGCTGACTCATGCCGGTTGCGGACAGCACGGTCATTTCGCTGTCCAGGTACATCCGCCCGTAAGCCAGCAAAATGCCCAAAAACAGCCCAAGCGGCAGAATCAGTTGCAGAAAACCCGGAATGCGGTAGGCCATGATCAGCAGCAACACGCCCGGATCAAGCATCCCTTGCGCGGCCTGGGCCAGATATCGAATAAAGCGACCACTCATAATGATGACCAGCAGCACCGCGCTCACGGCACTCAGGGTCAACAACACTTCACGGCACAAATAGCGGAAGACGATCAAACCAGACACTCCAGGGTTGTCAGGCTCAGGCAGCTAAGATCAAACTAGCCGCACTGCTTGCCGGCCCGCCCAACTGGCGAACCACGGAAAAATGACCGGCATTATCCTGCA
Source organism: Pseudomonas synxantha (assembly GCA_945874835.1). Taxonomy (GTDB): domain Bacteria; phylum Pseudomonadota; class Gammaproteobacteria; order Pseudomonadales; family Pseudomonadaceae; genus Aquipseudomonas; species Aquipseudomonas synxantha_B. Next base: position 3,203 of record CAMCJM010000038.1, read on the forward strand.
ATACCGCCGCCTTGTCTTGGGGACACCACGCAATGGAATTTATTGTCAAAAGCGCTCGCCCGGAAACACTGAAAACCGCCACGCTGATTATCCCTGTTGGTGAAGGCTGCACACTGGGCGCAACTGCCACCGCTGTAGACCTGGCCAGCGCAGGCGCGCTCAGCGCCCTGCTCAAGCGCGGCGACTTGGCGGGCAAGGTCGGCCAGACCCTGCTGGTACATAACCTGCCGAACCTGAAAGCCGAACGCATACTGCTGGTCGGCACCGGCAAAGACAGCGAACTGTCTGACCGCCAACTGCGCAAAGTGATCAACAGCGTTTACAGCAGCCTGAAGAACCTCGGCGGCAGCGACGCAGTCCTGGCGCTGGATGAATTGCCGGTCAAAGGCCGCGACACCTACGGCAAAACCCGCCTGATGGTGGAAAGCCTGGCCGATGCCGGTTACTGCTTTGATCGCTTCAAGAGCCAAAAGGCCGAAGCCGGCGCACTGAAAAAAATCACCCTACTGACTGAAAAAGCCCATCTGGCCGACGCACAGCGCGCCAGCAGCCACGCCCAAGCCATTGCCCTCGGCATGGCGTTTACCAAAGACCTGGGCAACCTGCCGCCCAACCTCTGCCACCCGAGCTACCTGGCCGAAGAAGCCAAAGCCCTGGGCAAAGCCTACAAAAATCTCAAGGTCGAGATTCACGACGAGAAGAAACTCAAAGAACTCGGCATGGGCGCATTCCTCGCCGTAGCCCAGGGCAGCGACCAGCCGCCACGGATGATTGTGCTCAATTACCAGGGCGGCAAAAAGTCCGAGAAGCCTTATGCCCTGGTCGGCAAGGGCATCACCTTCGACACCGGCGGCATCAGCATCAAGCCAGCCGCTGGCATGGATGAGATGAAGTACGACATGTGCGGTGCGGCCAGCGTATTCGGCACCCTCAAAGCCGTACTGGAGTTGCAACTGCCGATCAACCTGGTGTGCCTGCTGGCCTGCGCGGAAAACATGCCGAGTGGCGGCGCGACTCGCCCGGGCGACATCGTCACCACCATGAGCGGCCAGACCGTGGAAATCCTCAACACCGACGCCGAAGGCCGTCTGGTGCTGTGCGACACCCTGACCTATGCCGAACGCTTCAAGCCGCAAGCGGTGATCGATATCGCCACCCTGACCGGTGCGTGCATTGTGGCCTTGGGCAGCAATGTGTCCGGCTTGATGGGCAACAACGATGAACTGGTGCAGCAGATTCTGACGGCTGGCCTGAGCGCCGACGACCGCGCCTGGCAATTGCCGCTGTATGACGAGTACCAGGAGCAACTCGACAGCCCGTTCGCTGACATCGCCAATATCGGCGGGCCGAAAGCCGGCACCATCACCGCTGGCTGCTTCCTCTCGCGCTTTGCCAAAAAGTACCACTGGGCGCACCTGGATATCGCTGGTACAGCCTGGATCAGCGGCGGCAAAGACAAAGGCGCAACTGGCCGACCCGTGCCGATGCTGACGCAGTATTTGCTGGATCGCTGTTTCAAAGCAGCCAGCTGATACCGCCTCTCCCCTTACCTTCCGTAGGAGCGGGCCATGCCCGCGATCCCGGCTTCGCGGGCATGGCCCGCTCCTACATGCTTGGAAATCATTAGTGCGAATCGAATTCTACGTACTCTCCACCGCCATGCCGGGCGATCGCCTGCGGGCGGCTTGTCAGCTGGCGATGAAAGCCTGGCGCGCCGGTGTGCCAGTGTTTTTGCGCGGCAGTGATGCGCAGCAGTGCCACGAAGCGGATGAGCTGCTGTGGCGCTTCAAAGCGGAAAGCTTTGTGCCGCACAACCTCTACGAAGAAGACCCACTGGCCCCGGTCGTCATCGGCATGGATGAACAGCCCGCCAGCCCACAAGGCGTGCTGATCAACCTCGGTAATATGCTGTCACCGCACGTAGATGGTTTCAGCCGAGTGATTGAAATCGTCAACCAAGAAGCAGATTTACTGACCGCCTGCCGGGAGAATTTCCGCGCCTATCGGCAACGCGGGTATGATCCCAAACGAGTCGAACTTTAGTTGCACGCCATGGACAACCCAAACCCGCCACAAAAACCCGCGCAACTGCTCAACGACCTTGAGTCGATTCGCCAGTTGCTGGGCGATGAACAGATCGAGCCACCTCTGCTGGTTGACTCGCTCGACCCGGACAGCATTCCGCTGCTCTCGGAAATCGTCACACCACCGCCGAGGCCCGCCACGCCGGCACCTCGCCCAAGCGTCGCGCCTACTGCACAAACCCTGCGCGAGACAGTTAGCCAGAGCATCAGCCGCGACAGCGAGTTAAATCGCCTGGACAGCGAACTGCGCGCCGCTGCCGAACTGATCCTGCAGGATGTCGTCGACGACTTCGTGCCGAAAATCGAAGCCGAACTAAAGCGCCGCCTGGATGCTCGCCTGACCCGCCTGCTGCCGCCACGCCGTTAGCCGCTAGTCGCCCGGATAAGCCCCAGCGCAATCCGGGAATGCACAGCCCCGGATTACATCCGGGCTACGCGTGTTGCCCCAGAGCCTTCCACCAGTCAGCCGCTCCACGCTCGGCCTTACGCCACAGGTGCCATCCCCGCTATACTTGCCGGCTTTTCCGTCTAGCCGTCATAAGGGTCCCGCCGCGCATGGACAAGACCTACCAGCCGCACGCCATTGAAACCACCCTGTACCAGAACTGGGAGGCGAATAACTATTTCGCCCCGCAGGGTGCGGGCGAGCCTTACACCATCATGATCCCGCCGCCGAACGTCACCGGCAGCCTGCACATGGGCCATGGTTTCAACAACTCGATCATGGACTGCCTGATTCGTTACCGCCGCATGCAGGGCCGCAACACCCTGTGGCAGCCGGGCACCGATCACGCGGGCATTGCCACGCAAATGGTGGTGGAGCGTCAGCTGGCCGCCGACGGCATTGGCCGTCACGACCTGGGCCGCGAGAAATTCCTGGAGAAAGTCTGGGAATGGAAAGAGCAGTCCGGCGGCACCATCACCCGGCAGATCCGTCGCTTGGGCAGCTCGGTGGACTGGTCGCGCGAGCGCTTCACCATGGACGACGGCCTGTCCGAGTCGGTGAAAGAAGCCTTCGTGCGCCTGCACAAAGATGGCCTGATCTACCGCGGTAAGCGTCTGGTTAACTGGGATACCAAGTTCCACACCGCCATCTCCGACCTCGAAGTGGAAAACCACGACGAGAAAGGCAGCCTGTGGAACCTTCGCTACCCGCTGGCCGACGGCAACAAAACCGCTGACGGCAAGGATTACCTGATCGTCGCCACCACGCGCCCGGAAACCATGCTCGGCGACAGCGCCGTTGCGGTTAACCCGAACGACGAGCGTTATCAAGCGCTGATCGGCACCTTCGTCGAGCTGCCGCTGGTGGGGCGTCGTATCCCGATCATTGCCGACGATTACTGCGACCCTGAGTTCGGCACCGGCTGCGTGAAAATCACCCCGGCCCACGACTTCAACGACTATGAAGTCGGCAAGCGCCACAACCTGCCGCTGCTCAATATCTTCGACAAAAACGCTGCCGTGCTGGCTCAGGCCCAGGTGTTCAATGTCGATGGCAGCGTCAACAACGACATCGACGGCAGCCTGCCGGCGCAATTCGCCGGCCTCGATCGTTTCGAGGCACGCAAGCAAATCGTTGCGGCCTTTGAGGCCGCTGGCCTCTTGGAAAGCATCGACGCCCACGCCCTGAAAGTGCCAAAAGGCGACCGCTCCGGCACCATCATCGAGCCGTGGCTGACCGACCAGTGGTACGTCAGCACCAAGCCGCTGGCCGAAAAAGCCATCGCCGTGGTCGAAAGTGGCGAGATCCAGTTCGTGCCCAAACAGTACGAAAACATGTACTTCAGCTGGATGCGCGACATTCAGGACTGGTGCATCAGCCGTCAGCTCTGGTGGGGCCACCGTATTCCGGCCTGGTACGACGACGCCGGCAACGTCTATGTCGGCCGCGACGAGGCGGAAGTACGCGCAACGCACAACCTCGGCGACGCCAACCTGCGCCAGGATGAAGACGTGCTCGACACCTGGTTCAGCTCCGGCCTGTGGACCTTCTCCACCCTCGGCTGGCCGCAGCAAACTGAAGAACTGAAAACCTTCCACCCCACCGACGTGCTGGTCACCGGCTTCGACATCATCTTCTTCTGGGTCGCGCGGATGATCATGCTGTCCACCCACCTGACCGGGCAGATCCCGTTCAAGACCGTGTACGTACACGGCTTGGTGCGCGACGGCCAGGGCCAGAAGATGTCCAAGTCCAAGGGCAACGTGCTCGATCCGCTGGATATCGTCGACGGCATCACCCTCGATGAACTGCTGGAGAAGCGCACCACTGGCTTAATGCAACCCAAAGACGCGCCGAAAATCGCCAAGCTGACTCGCGCCGAGTTCCCCGAGGGCATCGCCGCTTACGGCACCGACGCCCTGCGCTTTACCAACCTGGCGCTGGCCTCCACCGGCCGCGACATCAAGTTCGACATGGGCCGGGTCGAGGGTTACCGCAACTTCTGCAACAAGATCTGGAACGCCGCCAACTTCGTGCTGGAAAACACCGACGGCCAGGACACCGGCGTGAACGGTGAGCCGGTCGAACTGTCCTCGGTGGACCGCTGGATCATCTCCGCGCTGCAGCGCACCGAAGCCGACGTGACCAGTCACCTCGACGCCTTCCGCTTCGACTTGGCCGCGCAAACGCTGTACGAGTTCATTTGGGACGAGTACTGCGCCTGGTACCTGGAGCTGGTCAAACCGGTGCTGTGGGACGAGAACGCGCCCATCGAACGCCAACGCGGCACCCGCCGCACGCTGATTCGCGTACTGGAAGTGGCGCTGCGTCTGGCTCATCCGTTTATGCCATTTATCACCGAGGAAATCTGGCAGCGCATCAAGGCCCAGGCTGGCGTCAGTGGTGAAACCATCATGCTGCAGGCCTGGCCGGTGGCCAATGAAAGCCGCATCGATGCCGCCGCCGAAGACGATATCGAGTGGGTCAAGCAACTGATGCTCGGCCTGCGGCAGATCCGTGGCGAGATGAAAATCTCCATGGCCAAGCGCATCGACATCATCCTGCAGAACGCCAACGCCGAAGATCTGCGCCGCCTGGCCGACAACGCGCCGCTGCTCAACAAGCTGGCCAAGCTGGAATCGGTGCGTGTGCTGGAAGCGGGCGAAGAAGCGCCGATGTCCGCCACCGCCTTGGTTGGCGAGATGCAGGTGCTGGTGCCCATGGCCGGACTGATCGACAAGGACGCCGAACTGGCGCGTCTGGACAAGGAAATCGCCCGCCTGAGCGGTGAAGTGCAGCGCGTCGGCGGCAAGCTCGCCAACGAGGGCTTTGTCGCCAAGGCCCCAGCCGAGGTGCTCGATAAAGAGCGCGCCAAACTGGCCGAGGCTGAGCAAGCCCTGAGCAAGATGGTCGAGCAGCGCGGCAAGATCGCCGCACTCTGATCCACTGGCAACACCCGCAGCCCGCGCCCTAATCGGCGCGGGTTTCTTTTTTGTAGGAGGGGCTTCAGCCGCGAGCTTTCACTGCAAAGTCGCGGCTACGACTGCATGGATGCAGGAGGTAGAGTGAAGCAGGATGCCAGAGCCCAAAGCCCCTCCCACGGTTCACCTGATCGACCGGTACACCCATGACTGATGCACGCTCCCCCTCCCTGCTCGATGCCCTGCTGCCGATTGGCGTACTGGTGATTTTGCTGAGCCTCTCCGTTTACCTGTATGGCGACAGTTCCTCCAGCGGGCCGAACCAGATTGCGCTGATGTGCGCCGCCTTTGTCGCGGGCCTGGTCGGCCTGAAGAACGGCTTGCGCTGGGTACAAATCGAGGAAGGTATACTCGCCGGCATCCATATGGCGATGAAGGCCAACCTGATTCTGCTGGCGGTCGGCGCGCTGATCGGCACCTGGATTCTCGCTGGCACCGTGCCGACCATGATCTGGCTGGGCCTCAAGCTGATCTCGGCAGAGTATTTCTACGTCACCAGTTGCCTGATCTGCGCCCTCACTGCGCTGTCCATCGGCAGTTCCTGGACCGTGGCCGGCACGCTTGGCATCGGTTTGATGGGCGTGGCCGCCGGTTTGGGCCTGGACCCGGCGATTACCGCCGGGGCGATCATTTCCGGCGCCTACTTTGGCGACAAGCTCTCGCCGCTGTCAGATACCACCAACCTGGCGCCTGCCGCTGCCGGCGCCGATTTGTTTGCGCATATCCGCCTGATGCTGCGCACCACGGTGCCGGCCCTGCTGATTGCTCTGGTGTTGTTCCTTATCCTCGGCCAGCGCGCTGACGGCAGCCATGACACCGCGCGCATCGCCGAAGTGCTGCAGGCGCTGGAAAACCAATTCAGCCTTGGCTGGCACCTGCTGCTGCCGGTAGCGCTGCTGCTGTTTCTGGCGGTACGTCAGTGGGCGGCTTTTCCGGCTGTGTTTGTCGCCGCACTGCTGGGCGGCGTGTTTGCCGTGGTGTTTCAACCCGAGGTGATGGCCCGCCTAGCTGACCCTACGGCTGGCAGCCTGGCTCCGCTGAAAACCATGTGGACAGCGCTGTTCGCCGGTTATGAATCCAGCAGTGGCAACCCGGCGCTGGACGGCTTGCTGTCCAAGGGCGGCATGGGCAGCATGCTCACCACCGTGTGGCTGATCATCTGCGCCATGTGCTTTGGCGGCGTGCTGGAAAAACTCGGCCTGCTGCAACGCCTGCTGCAAAGCACCCTGCATTTGGCGAAAAGCACCAGCAGCCTGATCGCCAGCACCATTGCCACCAGCATCGGCACCAATATCATCACCGCCGACCAGTACATCGCGCTGGTACTGCCGGGCCGCATGTATCGCGCCGAGTACGAAAAACGCGGGCTGGCCCCGGTCAACCTGTCGCGCGCCCTGGAAGACGGCGGCACCCTGACTTCGGTACTGGTGCCCTGGAACACCTGCGGCGCGTATATGGCCGCGACGCTGGGCGTGGCGACCCTGAGTTACTTGCCGTACTGCTTCTTTAATCTGCTGATGCCGCTATTGGCCATCTGCCTGGCATTTGTCTTCCCACCGCAGCCTGTGATGCCTGTTCACGCCGAACGCGACGACCTGTCGCAGGCCTGAGGCGACTCATCACGCCCGACTGTTGCGCGGCGACAGTCGGGCCGTTGAGCGGCAACACAGCCGTTAGCCATCGGCATAGCGGGCCAAAGGCGGTCGGGGATTAATAAATCTGCTGCCAATTTGCCTGCATTTCAGGCATCTTCGTCGCGCTTTAACACACCCGGCATATCCAACTCATATAAAAGCCCTGCAACTGGAAATCTGATCATGTACGCGTTGATGGCACTAACCTTCGTCTTCGGCTACTTGTGTATCGCCCTCGAACACCCGCTGAAGATTGATAAAGCCGCATCGGCGATTCTTACCGCCGTAATCTGCTGGACCCTATTGGTATTTGGCGCCGACAGCATTCTGCCGCTGATCGACTCAGCAGCCGCGAGCAGCGCTGGTGGTCATGGCATTAGTCAAGAGCTGCGCCATCACTTGGGCGAAATCTCCGAGATTCTGTTCTTCCTGATGGGTGCCATGACCATCGTCGAGCTGATCGACGCCCACGAAGGCTTCAAGGTCATTACCGACCGCATCCGCACCAACAAGCGCGTGCACCTGCTTTGGCTCGTGGGCGTGATCACCTTCTTTCTGTCGGCGGCTCTGGATAACCTGGCGACCACCATCGTGATGATCTCGCTGCTGCGCAAGCTGATCGATGACCAGAAAGAGCGCTGGTTCTATGCCGGTATCGTGATCATTGCCGCCAACGCCGGTGGCGCCTGGTCGCCTATTGGTGACGTCACCACCACCATGCTGTGGATCGGCAACCAAGTCACCGCCAGTGGCATCGTGGTCAAGCTGATCATCCCCAGCATGGTCTGTCTGCTGGTGCCGTTGCTCATCATGAGTTTTATCCTCAAGGGTGAAATTACCCCACCCAAACAGAAGCAAAGCCTTGAAAGCCGCCGCGATCCGACCACACCTTTTGAACGCAACCTGGTGTTTGTGCTCGGCTTGGGTGCACTGATCTTCGTACCCGTGTTCAAAACCATCACCGGCTTGCCGCCCTATATGGGCATCCTGTTTGGCTTGGGCGTGCTGTGGGTCACCACCGAAATCATCCACCGCAGCAAAAACAGCGAAGACAAAGACCCGCTGTCAGTGGTCGGCGTCTTGCGCCGTATCGACGTGCCCAGCGTGCTGTTCTTCCTTGGCATCCTGCTGGCGGTTTCCAGCCTGTCGACTGCTGGCCACTTGATTGATGTGGCCACCTACCTCAAAGACAGCCTGGGTAACGTCTACACCATCGCCATGTCCATTGGCCTACTCTCGGCCGTGGTGGACAACGTGCCGATGGTGGCCGGTGCGATGAAGATGTACCCACTGGTCAGCCCCGCAGCGCTGGCGGCGGCTTCCGCTGATGATTTGCCTTGGCTGAGCAACTTTGTGGTCGATGGTCACTTCTGGGAAATGCTCGCCTACAGCGCCGGCACCGGCGGTAGCTGCCTGATCATCGGTTCAGCCGCTGGAGTGGCAGCAATGGGCATGGAGCGCATCAACTTCATTTGGTACGTGAAGTACATCAGCGGCCTGGCTTTTGCCGGGTATATCTCTGGCGCCCTGACCTACATCGCCATGTTTGCCATGTAAGCCACGTGCTGGGGCGGCTGCAGCAACCGCCCCAGACTAGGAGCCGTTATGGAAATCAGCAAAACCCGCAGCAGCTTTTACCGCCGACTATATGTGGCCTGGTTGATCGACAGTGGCACGGCCTGCAATGTGCCCGCGCTGATGAGTGCCACCGGCATGCCACGGCGCACCGCACAAGACACCCTGGCCGCACTGGCCGACCTGGACATCGACTGCACCTTTGCCCAGCAAAGTGGTGAACGCAACAACGCGGGCCACTATCTGATTCGTAGTTGGGGCCCCATCGATCCGCACTGGGTCGCAAGCAACCTGCAGCAGATCAAAACCACACTCGGCTATCCCTGACATACTCGCAGCCCTCTCAACATGGATGCTGTGATGAACGCTGAATTGCTCTGGGTCCTGGGTCTACTGGCCATCGCGGTCAGCCTGTTTGTCATCGGCAAGCCACGCATGGACGTGGTCGCCCTGCTGATGATTCTCGCCCTGCCCTTAACCGGCATACTGGATATCCAACAAACCCTCGCCGGCTTCAGCGACCCCAGTGTGGTGCTGATTGCGGCACTGTTTGTCATCGGTAACGGGCTGGTGCGCACCGGTATCGCCTACCGTCTGGGCGACTGGCTGGTGGCCAAGGCCGGCAGCAGCGAAACGCACCTGCTGATTTTGCTGATGCTCACCGTGGCCGGGCTTGGCTCCGTAATGAGTTCAACCGGCGTGGTGGCGATTTTTATCCCCGTGGTGCTCGGCGTAGCGGCGCGCCTGCGGGTCGCACCGGGGCGGCTGATGATGCCGTTGGCCTTCGCCGGCCTGATCAGCGGCATGCTCACACTGGTGGCCACCCCGCCCAATATGGTGGTGCATGCCGAACTGCGCCGCGCCGGCCTCGACGGTTTCAGCTTCTTCGGCTTTACCACCATTGGCTTGACCGTGCTCGCCCTGGGCATTGTTTACATGCTGCTGACCCGCAACTGGCTAAGCCCGGCCAACGCCAGTGGTGCCAAAGGTGCCCCGCGCCTGACGCTGGTTGACCTGGCACAAGCCTACCGGCTGGATGAGCGCGAGCGCCGCCTGCGTGTTCGGGCGGATTCGCCCTTGGCCAACCAGGCGCTCAATGAACTGGAGTTACGTCAGCAGCACGGCATCAACGTGATTGCCGTAGAGCGGCAGCGCAAGTTTCGCACCCTGTTACTGATGGCCACCGGTAACACCCAGCTGGAGCCAGGCGATGTATTGCTGGCTGATCTGGTCAGCCCGGCCATTGGCCTGTTTGATACCTACCACACCCTGGGCCTCGAACCCATGCCGCTGGCGCACTCGTATTTCAGCCTGCACGCGCATGAGCTGGGATTGGCTGAAGTCGCCCTGCCACCGGAATCACAACTGCCGGGTAAAAGCATTCAGGAACTGGCTTTCCGCAGCCGCCACAAGCTCAACGTAGTGGGCCTGCGCCGCCACGGCCAAGCCCTGCAAGGCGTTTTGGTCGATGAGAAACTGAAACCCTCAGACACCTTGCTGGTAGCGGGTAATTGGAAAGACATCCACCACCTGCAAAGCCAGAATCGCGACTTTTTGGTGCTCAGCCTGCCAGCCGAAGTCGATGAAGTCGCACCCGCGGCGCGGAAAGCGCCTTATGCCGTGCTCAGTTTGCTGGTTATGGTGGGGCTGATGGTCAGCGGCTTAGTGCCCAATGTGATGGCCGCGCTGATTGGCTGCCTGCTGATGGGTGCCTTCCGTTGCATCGACATGGACAGCGCTTATCGGGCCATTCATTGGCCCACCCTGCTGCTGATCGTCGGCATGCTGCCCTTTGCCCACGCCCTGCAGCAAACCGGCGGCGTGGACTTAGCCGTCGGCGGGCTGGTCAACCTACTGGGCGAGGCTCACCCACGGATTATTCTGGCCAGCCTGTTTGTGCTCACAGCGCTGATTGGCCTGTTTATCTCCAACACCGCCACAGCCGTTTTGATGGCCCCCGTTGCAATTGCTACAGCGCAGGCGCTGGGTGCCTCGCCCTACCCTTTTGCAATGACCGTTGCGCTGGCAGCTTCAGCGGCATTTATGACACCCATCTCATCGCCGGTGAACACCCTGGTTCTGGGGCCAGGCCAGTACCGTTTCGGCGACTTTGTGCGCATCGGCGTGCCATTTACCCTACTGGTGATGCTGGTCAGCACCCTAATGGTGCCGTGGTTGTTTCCACTCTAAGGCCCACTGACACACAACCGGATGCCGGGGAGTGGTGACAAACGCCCGGGCCAGAGGTTCCCCAGCCTGTTACCCAGTTCAACACCTCGTAACAAAAGCCGGGTCTTATGGTAACGAGACCTCTGCATTAAACCGCCAAACGCCGCCGAGTAAAAATCTCAAACCATTGATTTAAAAGGACTTTTAAAAACTGGCACGGGATCTGCTTTATTACTGGTACAACAACAATAACAAGCACCACCCCTAATAATAAAAATAAGACTTATCGACTCCAGCACAATAAAAACAACAATGCGGAGGCGCAGCTAACTGATTCTTTTGGAAAGGAATTGCCTTTGGGGTTCGCCCCAATACCAGGCCGAGAATAATAAAACTGCCCTAAGGCAGCGCCCGAACTGGTTAGGTCACTGTGTGATCATGGCAGCGTCAGCATCCAAAGTAATCCGTTTGCTCTTAGTTCCCAGCCTGGGAATATATCCAAAAGTCTCTGACTGGATGGAACGGGCAAATCAACAAAAACAACAAGCCCGCAATAATAATAAAAAAAGAGCACGTACCAATTTGGGGGGAGCCTCGGCTCCCCCAGTGGCTTTAGCCGATTCAAATCCCCAGCCTGCCGCCCTTTCCCATTGATTCCTGCATCAACTGCCAACTCAGTGCTAAAATCCGCGCCATTCATGCGGCCGGCTTATACTCTGGTCTGTCATTTCGTCAAACAGTGCCTCCCATGCTGAAAAAGCTGTTCAAGTCTTTCCGTACCCCCATACGCCGTGGCAACACATCGCACAGCACCCCACAGGTGCTGAACAGTAGCCAGCACCCCATTGAGCGCGGTGAGATCAGCCGTTATGCCATCAGTGTGGTCGAACGCCTGCAACAGGCAGGCTATCAGACCTATCTGGTAGGTGGCTGCGTTCGCGACTTGCTCCTGGACCTCGACCCGAAAGATTTCGATGTCGCCACCAGTGCCACCCCAGAGCAGGTGCGTGCCGAGTTCCGTAACGCGCGAGTCATTGGCCGTCGCTTTAAGCTGGTTCATGTGCATTTCGGCCGAGAAATCATCGAGGTGGCCACCTTCCGCGCCAACCACCCGGAAGGCGAAGAAGACGAAAACAGCAACCTGTCGTCGCGCAATGAAAGCGGCCGCATCCTGCGTGACAACGTCTATGGCAGCCTGGAAGATGATGCCCAGCGCCGCGACTTCACCATCAATGCGCTGTATTACGACCCCTCCACCGAGCGCATTCTGGATTACGCCAATGGCGTGCACGACATTCGCAACCACCTGATCCGCCTGATCGGCGACCCCACGCAGCGCTACCAGGAAGACCCTGTGCGCATGCTGCGGGCGGTGCGTTTTGCCGCCAAACTGGATTTCGACATCGAAAAACACAGCGCCGCGCCAATCTACAAGCTCGCACCATTGCTCGGTGAAATCCCGGCAGCGCGTTTGTTTGATGAAGTGCTCAAGCTGTTTTTAGCCGGCTATGCGATTTACACCTATGAGTTGCTGGTTGATTACGGCCTGTTCGGCCAACTGTTCCCGGCCAGCGCTGAAGCCCTTAAAAACAACCCGGACTACACCGACCTGCTGATTCGCAATGCACTGGACAACACCGACCAGCGCATTCACCAAGGCAAAACCGTAACGCCTGCGTTCCTCCTGGCAGCGCTGCTTTGGCCTGCGTTACCAGCGCGAGTCATCAAGTTGCAAGACCGTGGCATGCCGCCGATCCCGGCCATGCAGGAAGCGGCGCACGAGTTGATCAGCGAACAATGCCAACGCATTGCTGTGCCCAAACGCTTCACCATGCCCATTCGCGAAATCTGGGACATGCAAGAGCGTTTGCCAAGGCGTAGCGGCAAGCGCGCGGACACGCTGCTGGAAAACCCACGCTTCCGTGCCGGTTACGATTTCCTCCTGCTGCGCGAGAGTGCCGGCGAAGAAACCGGTGGTTTGGGCGACTGGTGGACGCGTTATCAGGACATCAGCGACAGCGAGCGTCGCACGATGATCCGTGACCTGAGCAACAAAGATGAAGCCCCTGGCGCACCGCGCAAGCGTAAACGCAGCAACAGCAAGCGCAAACGCGGCCCGGCCAGCGACACACCCGGCTCTGCTGCTGACGAATGATGCAACGCGTCTACATTGGTCTGGGCAGTAACCTGGCCACGCCACTGCTGCAACTGCGCAGTGCATTAAACGCACTCAGCGCTTTGCCGCAGAGCAGCGTGGTCGCGCACTCCTCGTTCTATATCAGTGACCCTCTTGGCCCTGCGGACCAGCCTCGCTACGTCAATGCTGTGGCCGCGCTGGACACGGGCTTAAGCCCACTGGCGTTGCTTGATGCCCTGCAGACCATTGAGCTGGAGCAAGGCCGCACGCGCAAGGCTGAGCACTGGGGGCCACGCACCCTCGACTTAGACATCCTGCTGTTCGGCAACCGGCAAATCGATGAACCCCGCCTGACGGTGCCGCACTACCACATGCATGCGCGCGCCTTTGTGCTGTATCCATTGGCAGAGATCGCCCCCGAACTGCAGCTGCCCGATGGTCGCCCGATCAGCGAACTGCTTGAAGCCTGCCCCTATGTAGGTTTGGAACGCCTGCCTTGAGCAACATGAGCCGCCAGAACAGCATCCACAGCCTGCATTCGCCTGATTGATCACAGCCTATCTCGACTCACAGGTCACCTTGCCGTGGCAGACGCTCGCCAGACAAATTGGCGGTAACGACAGTAACAAGGCGGTAACACCTGCAATTGACTTCGTGCCGCCCCATCAGGACTATAGGCGTCCCGTTGCCCCGCACCGGTGCAATCCGAGGCCAATGCAGGCCAACTTGAAGCAGTACAACTGCTGACTGAACGCCTGAGTGAGGACAGTTTTCATGCCTGATGTAACCCTGACCACCTTGCAGAGCCTCAAGCAGAGCGGCGAGAAAATCGCCATGCTGACCTGCTATGACGCCACCTTTGCTCACGCGGCCTCTCAGGCGGGTGTCGATGTGTTGCTGGTGGGCGATTCCCTCGGCATGGTCTTGCAAGGCCATGACAGCACCCTGCCCGTTTCCGTCGCCGACATGGCGTACCACACCGCCTGCGTTAAGCGTGGCAATCAGGGTGCGCTGATTCTCGCCGACCTGCCTTTTATGGCCTACGCAACCCTTGAGCAGACCTTCAACAACTGCGCCGCGCTGATGCAGGCGGGCGCACACATGATCAAGCTCGAAGGTGCCGCCTGGCTGGCTGAACCTATCCGCCAACTGGCTGAACGCGGCGTGCCGGTATGCGCCCACCTGGGCCTCACGCCCCAGGCGGTGAATATCCTTGGCGGCTATAAAGTGCAGGGCCGTCAAGAAGCCCAAGCGCGACAAATGCGCGCCGACGCCATGCTGCTTGAGCAGGCTGGCGCGGCCATGCTGCTGCTTGAGTGCGTGCCCAGTGAACTGGCGACCGAAATCAGCCAGGCCGTCAAAATCCCGGTGATCGGTATCGGCGCTGGCAATGCCACAGACGGCCAGGTGTTGGTACTGCATGACATGCTTGGTTTGTCGCTGAGTGGTCGCTCACCCAAGTTCGTGAAAAACTTTATGGCCGGTCAAAGCAGCATCCAGAACGCCCTCAGCGCGTACGTCAAAGCTGTCAAAGACCAGAGCTTCCCAGCCGCCGAACACGGATTTTCTGCATGAACACAGTAAAAAGCGTGCGCGAACTACGCGCCGCTGTCGCCCAGGCACGTGCCGAAGGCAAACAAATCGCCTTCGTCCCAACCATGGGCAACCTGCACGCCGGTCACGCCGCACTGGTGGAAAAAGTCGCCCAGCGCGCCGACTTCGTGGTCGCCAGCATCTTCGTCAACCCACTGCAGTTCGGCCCTAGCGAAGACCTCGACAAATACCCACGCACGCTGCTTGCCGATCAGGAGAAGCTGGTCGACGCCGGTTGCCATTTATTGTTCACCCCCGACGTGGATGAAATGTATCCGCACGGCATGCACGGGCAAACCCGCGTCAGCGTTCCGGTCATCTCCGAAGGCCTGTGCGGTGCAAGCCGTCCTGGGCACTTTGAAGGCGTTGCCACTGTGGTCAGCAAGCTGTTCAACATGGTGCAGCCAGATTTGGCGATTTTTGGCCAAAAGGACTTCCAGCAACTGGCCGTGATCCGCACCCTGGTGCGCGACCTGAACATGCCGATTCAGATCATCGGCGAGCCCACCGTGCGCGCCGATGATGGCCTGGCACTGTCCTCGCGCAATGGCTACCTGAGTGCCGAGCAACGCGCCAGCGCCCCTGTGCTGTACCAAAGCTTGCGTGACATGGCTGACGCAATTCGCGCTGGCGAGCATGACTTTGCCGCGCTGATCAGCGCGGCGCAGGCGCAACACAGTGCCGCCGGGTTTAGCCCCGATTACCTGGAAGTGCGAGAAGCCAACAGCCTGCGCCCGGCCACTGGCGACGACCACCAGTTAGTGATCCTGGTAGCCGCGTTTATTGGCAGCACTCGCTTGATTGACAACCTGGCCTTTGAACTCGACAGGCCTGCGTGAGTCTTCATATAAGTGCTTGCCCAGCGCCAGCCCGTTACACTCTAAGCCCGGATCACGCCGGGCTTTTTTACAAGCATCTGCCGCCATACCCAGAGCAAGGAATACGCACCAATGGCCTACTTTGACCAACCGCATGACGTCACCCACTTGCCAGCCTGGCAGGCGCTGCGCGACCAGCGCGCGCAGATGAGCGACTTCAGCATGCGCGCGGCCTTTGCGCGCGCCCCGCAACGTTTCAAGCGTTTCTCCCTGAGCGCTTGTGGCCTGCTGCTGGATTACTCGAAAAACCTGATCGACGAGAAAACCCTGAGTCTGCTCGTGCAGCTGGCTGAGCAGGCCAACCTGCAAACGTCCATTAAGTCGCTGCTCAGCGGTGAACACATCAATGGCTCGGAAAGCCGCGCCGCCCTGCACACGGCGCTGCGCAGCCCGATTGGCCGCAGCCTGAAACTGGATGGTGAAGACCTGATCCCGCAGGTGCATCGCGTACTGAATCAAATGACCGAGTTGGTCAGCCGCGTTCACAGCGGCCTGTGGCGCGGTTACAGCGACAAGCCGATCACCGAAGTGGTGAACATCGGCATCGGCGGCTCGTTCCTGGGTCCGCAACTGGTCTCTGAGGCGTTGCGCCCCTTTACCCAGCGCGGCGTGCGCTGCCACTACCTGGCCAATATCGACGGCAGTGAGTTCCGCGAACTGACGGCGCGCCTGAACCCGCAGACCACTCTGTTTATCGTTTCCTCGAAGTCCTTCAGCACCCTGGAAACCCTGAAAAACGCATTGGCGGCCCGCGACTGGTACCTGGCGCTGGGCGGCCCGGAAGCCGAACTGCACAAACACTTTATTGCGGTGACCAGCAACCCAACGGCCGCCATCGAGTTCGGCATCAAGGCGGAAAACATCTTCCCGATGTGGGACTGGGTCGGCGGACGCTACTCGCTGTGGTCGGCCATTGGCCTGCCGATTGCCCTGGCCATTGGCATTTCCAACTTCAAGGAACTGCTGGCCGGTGCCTACGCCATGGACCAGCACTTCACCGAAGCGCCGCTGGCCGAGAACATGCCCGTGCTGATGGCCTTGCTGGGCATCTGGTATGGCAACTTCTGGGACGCGAAAAGCCAGGCCATCCTGCCGTATGACCATTACCTGCGGAACTTCACCAAGCACTTGCAGCAACTGGACATGGAATCCAACGGCAAGAGCGTGCGCCAAGACGGCAGCGCGGTCGATTTCAATACCGGCCCGGTGATTTGGGGCGGCGTTGGCTGTAACGGCCAGCACGCCTACCACCAGTTGCTGCACCAGGGCACACAGGTGATTCCGGCGGACTTTATCGTCCCGGTAAACAGCTTCAGCCCGCTGGCCGACCATCACCAGTGGTTGTTTGCCAACTGCCTGTCGCAAAGCCAGGCCCTGATGCACGGCAAAACCCGCGCTGAAGCCGAGGCCGAGTTACGCGCAAAAGGCCTGGATGAGGCCGAAATACAACGTTTGGCACCGCACAAGGTGATTCCCGGTAACCGCCCGAGCAATATCCTCGCACTCAACCGGGTAGCCCCCTTCAACCTCGGCGCGCTGGTGGCGCTGTATGAACACAAGGTATTTGTGCAAAGCGCCATCTGGGGCACAAATGCTTTCGACCAGTGGGGCGTGGAGTTGGGCAAGGAACTGGGCCAGGGTGTTTACCAGCGCCTGACCGGCCAACTGGATGAGCCCGCCAGCGACAGCTCCACGCAAGGTTTGATCCAGCACTTCCGCGAACGCCATCGCGGCTGAGCCGCTGGGACTGAGCTCAAAGCCCGCACTTGAACCAAGCACCTGCTTGGTTCAACCTAGGTTCTGTTGACGTAAGCCACCGGCTAGAATCTGGCTTTTGCCATGACCGACAGAAGCCAGTTAAGCGATACCGAGTGGGCTCATATACAAAGCCTGCTGAGTGCCACAAAGGGGATACGGCTACTGAACGCACCCAGTTGTC
>CAMCJM010000039.1 GCA_945874835.1 Pseudomonas synxantha
CTAGCCGAGGTGGTGACGATTACGGCTACGTCCCGATCAGCGACGAGAAAATGGCCGAGTTGGGCTTTAGTCTGCCCACTGACTTGCATGATGAAAGCGTGCGTCGCTATCGCCGCCAACTGCAGCGCACTGCCTTGCTGGTGCTGGAATTTAACGGCCCGGCTTATCAGCATGAAGTGGCTCGGGCTCACGCTACACAGTCGGAGGCCGCGCGCCTTTATCGCGCCGTGCCGGACAGCGAGGCGCTGCGCGCGGCTGCTGAGAATGCCAGCAAGGCCCTGGAGTTCGAACAAAATCGTGCCAGTCGCTTGCTGGTGGTCGATGCCGGGTTGGATCAAAAGGCCCTGCGCAGCCGTTATTCGGATCGCCAGCGCTACGCCATCGTGCAGACCATTGTTGATGCGCAGGCCAATAGCGTGGCCGTCGAGTGGGCGGGTGAGGGTGATGACCCGCGCCCTGCTTCCCCGCGTTGGGTATGGCAGCTCGGTGGTTCAGCACAAACGCCCGGTATTGAGCGCCTTAACCTGCCTAACAAATGGCACGCGAGCTTGCTGCAGAGCGAAAACAAGAGCGAGGGGCAGGGCACGCTGTTTAATGCCGAATTGGCTTTCGGTCGACGTCTGGAGCCGTGGTTTATCGCATTTTCGCCACGCGACTAGGCGCTGATGGGGCTACGACCAAGGTGCAATGGCTGACTTGCTGGCGCTGCCTGACACTGGCTCTATTCAATCCTGCGTGGTTTGGAAGCAAGTGTTACTCCATTCCCCCCTTTGGGAATGTTTTATATGGCGACCTTACTGGGTCGCCTTTTTTATGGGCGATCTGCGCTGGCGCATGTTTCAGTCTTTGCGCGCAGATGTTGCACGCAGCTGATTCGTAGGGCGTGTGAGTGATCTGCGGCAGCGTTTTTAGCTCACGTGCAAGCCGAAAACCCCGTCAGTCAGGTGGCCTACGTGATGACCATGCTGGGTTTAAATTCTCCGGCTAACTGGTATTGCGTGCGGCTAGCCCAGCCTCAAAAGCGACCCGCTGAGCTTGGTGTTACCCGACAGGCTTTGTTACACCTGTGTGCAGTGCTGTGATTGGCGCCTGCGTGAATGCCTCAGACCATTGTCTTAGAGCGTTAAGACCATGGTCGAATGGTTCGAAGGTGGGGTGTGGACTACAAAATGGCACATAGAACAACAACTACCCACCGAGGTGTTTCTGATGAGTGCTGCGTCCTTGTATCCCGTGCGCCCTGAGGTGGCTGCTCAGTCGCTGACTGATGAGGCGACCTATAAAGCCATGTACCAGCAATCGGTGATCAACCCCGATGGTTTCTGGCGCGAGCAGGCTAAACGCATCGACTGGATCAAGCCGTTCACCAAGGTCAAACAAACCTCGTTTGACGATCATCACGTCGATATCAAGTGGTTCGCTGACGGCACCCTCAACGTTTCCTACAACTGCCTGGACCGCCATCTGGAAGAGCGTGGCGATCAGGTGGCAATTATCTGGGAAGGTGACGACCCGTCCGAGCACGAAGAAATCACCTACCGCCAGCTGCACGAACAGGTGTGCAAGTTCGCCAACGCTCTGCGCGGCCAGGACGTGCACCGTGGCGATGTCGTGACCATTTACATGCCGATGATTCCGCAGGCAGTGGTTGCGATGCTGGCCTGTACCCGCATCGGCGCGATCCACTCGGTGGTGTTCGGCGGCTTCTCTCCCGAGGCACTGGCCGGGCGCATCATCGACTGCCAGTCCAAAGTGGTGATCACCGCCGACGAAGGCCTGCGCGCCGGCAAGAAAACCCCGCTCAAAGCCAACGTCGATGACGCGCTGACTAACCCGGAAACCAACAGCGTGCAGAAGGTTATCGTCTGCAAGCGCACTGCTAGCCCGATCAAGTGGAACCAGCACCGCGACATCTGGTACGAAGACCTGATGGCAGTTGCCTCAAGCCACTGCGCACCGAAAGAAATGGGCGCTGAAGAAGCCCTGTTTATTCTCTATACCTCGGGCTCCACCGGTAAGCCGAAAGGCGTGCAGCACACCACAGGCGGCTACCTGGTGTATGCAGCGCTGACCCATGAGCGGGTGTTCGACTACAAGCCGGGCGACATCTACTGGTGCACCGCTGACGTGGGTTGGGTTACCGGTCACAGCTATATCGTCTACGGCCCGCTGGCCAATGGCGCAACCACGCTGCTGTTCGAAGGCATCCCGAACTACCCAGACATCACCCGCGTGTCGAAAATCATCGACAAGCATAAGGTCAACATCCTCTACACCGCACCCACGGCGATCCGCGCCATGATGGCGCAAGGTGACGCGGCAGTAGCTGGTGCTGACGGCTCAAGCCTGCGCCTGCTCGGTTCGGTGGGGGATCCAATCAATCCGGAAGCCTGGAACTGGTATTACAAAACCGTCGGCAAAGAGCGTTGCCCGATTGTCGATACTTGGTGGCAAACCGAAACCGGCGGCATTTTGATCAGTCCGCTGCCGGGTGCGACGGCGCTCAAGCCGGGCTCGGCAACCCGTCCATTCTTTGGTGTACAGCCAGCCTTGGTGGATAACCTGGGTAACCTGATTGATGGGGCTGCGGAAGGCAATCTGGTCATCATCGATTCCTGGCCGGGCCAGGCGCGTACGTTGTATGGCGACCACGACCGTTATGTCGACACCTACTTCAAGACTTTCAAAGGCATGTACTTCACTGGTGACGGTGCGCGCCGTGATGAAGACGGTTACTACTGGATTACCGGTCGTGTTGACGACGTGCTGAACGTCTCGGGCCACCGCATGGGCACCGCAGAAATCGAAAGTGCCATGGTCGCTCACCCGAAAGTGGCTGAAGCGGCTGTAGTCGGTGTGCCGCACGACATCAAAGGGCAGGGTATTTACGTTTACGTGACCCTGAACGGAGGAGAAGAACCTTCCGAACAATTGCGCCTGGAGTTGAAGAACTGGGTGCGCAAAGAAATCGGGCCGATTGCCTCGCCGGACGTGATTCAGTGGGCCCCAGGCCTGCCGAAAACCCGCTCGGGCAAGATCATGCGCCGTATCCTGCGCAAGATCGCCACCGCCGAATACGATTCTCTCGGCGACATCTCCACGCTGGCCGATCCTGGCGTGGTGCAGCACCTTATCGAGACTCATCGCGGGATGCAGGCCGCTTAACCTCAGGTTAAATCGTTTGCAGGCAACGCCCTGTTTCGGCCACAAGCCGGGCAGGGCGTTGTGCGTTTTGCAGCATTATCGATTTTCATCTGTGTTTTAACGCGTCACCCTGGCGTACGCTGCGCACATTTATGGGGTCTCTGGAAACGCTTTGCGCCAAAATGGCGCAGCGTTATACTAGGGTGTGGAATATAAAAAGCAGCGCGAGGCCTTGTGGGAAGGGCCTCGCTGGATAATGGGCGCGTTAATTGCTTGTGTAGATGGCTTACCTGTCTGTCTGCGCCTTCATAAAATCAAGGTGCTGTCAATATCCTCGCTCTGCCTGCCCAGTCCTTTTGTAATTACTTGTCGCATTGAAGAAATATCGACTTTCGAGCTATCGCTAGAATGCCGTCACCCGGCTGGGGGGCGTTCGGGCGTTGCGCAGCTTGACGGTGACTCATTACAATTCATGCAAGGCTGGATGCATACCTAGCAACCTCTGCCCACCGATGCCATTCCCATTCGAAGGAGTCACACAATGAAGAAGATTGCACTTCTCGGCGCACTGGCGCTGTCCATGCTGTCGCCACTGACCATGGCTGAAGAAGCCAAGCCGCTGCGCATCGGCATCGAAGCGGCTTACCCGCCGTTTGCTTTTAAAACCCCTGAAGGTGCCATCAGCGGCTTTGACTACGACATCGGCGTCGCCCTGTGCGAAGAGATGAAAGTGGAATGCAAATGGATCGAGCAGGAATTCGACGGCCTGATCCCAGCGCTGAAAGTGCGTAAGTTCGATGCGGTACTGTCGTCGATGAGCATCACCGAAGATCGTAAGAAGTCCGTGGACTTTACCGGTAAGTACTATGCCACTCCGGCCAAGCTGGCGATGAAGGCTGGTACTGAGTTGGTTGATGTTCAAGTCGAGCTCAAGGGCAAAAAGATCGGCGTGCAGCGCTCTTCTGTTTATGACCGCTACGCCACGGATGTTTTTGCAGCCGCGGGTGCAGAAATCGTGCGCTACGGCTCGCAGAACGAAATCTTTCTCGATCTGTCTTCGGGACGCCTAGATGCAACCTTGGCCGACTCTGTAAATATCGACGACGGCTTCCTGAAAACTGACGCGGGTAAAGGCTTTGCGTTTGTTGGTCCGGATTTCACCGACGTCAAATACTTTGGCGAAGGCCAGGGCATCGCTATACGTAAAGGTGACACGGCCCTGGCTGACAAAATCAGCGCTGCTATCCTGGCCATTCGCGCCAACGGCAAATACCAAGAAGTGCAAGACAAGTACTTCGACTTCAACGTTTACGGCGACTGATTTCAGCGTGTTGCCTTCACTGGGCGTGGCGCGAGCGGGCTATAGCCGCTAGCGAGCACCACGTTCGGTGCCCACCATCCTTGGTGATCATTCTTCTGGCCGTCGCGGAGCGACTTCAACATCGCACCCGGTCATTTTTCGTAGTACTGCCAGGCGCCGCCAGGCGTTTGCACGAGGTAAGCAGAGCATGCTCAACGGCTACGGCTCGACCATTCTTGAGGGTGCCTGGCTCACCCTGACACTCGCGCTGACATCTATGGCCGTGGCCATTGTGTTGGGCTTGCTGGGGGCGGCGTTTCGTTTGTCGCCCATCAAGTGGCTGTCTTTGTTGGGTGAAACCTATGCAACGGTCATTCGCGGCATTCCCGATCTGGTGCTGATCCTGCTGATTTTTTACGGCGGCCAGGACATGGTCAACCGCCTTGCGCCGCTGCTTGGCTACGACGACTACATCGACATCAATCCGTTTATTGCCGGTGTGTTCACCATGGGCTTTATCTTTGGTGCGTACTTGTCGGAGACCTTTCGCGGTGCCTTTATGGCCATCCCCAAGGGGCAGGCTGAAGCTGGCGCTGCTTATGGCATGAGCGGTATGCAGGTGTTCTTTCGGGTGTTGGTGCCGCAGATGATTCGCCTGGCGATTCCGGGGTTCACCAACAACTGGCTGGTGCTGACCAAAGCCACGGCACTGATTTCGGTGGTGGGCCTGCAAGACATGATGTTCAAGGCAAAAAGCGCCGCCGATGCCACCCGCGAGCCGTTCACCTTTTACCTGGCCGTGGCGGCCTTGTACCTGGTGTTGACCAGCGTGTCGTTGCTGGCCTTGCGTTACCTGGAAAAACGTTACTCGGTCGGCATTAAAGCCGCTGATCTGTAAGCGGGGAGCGCAGCGATGATTTTTGACTACACCGTTATTTGGGAAAACCTGCCGCTGTATTTAAGTGGCGTGGGCGTTACCCTGAAAATTCTGCTGATATCCCTCGCATTTGGCTTGGCCTTGGCTGTTCCCTTGGGCTTGATGCGCGTGTCCAAGTCGCCGCTGGTTAACTTTCCGGCCTGGCTGTACACCTATGTGATTCGCGGCACGCCGATGTTGGTGCAGCTGTTTCTGATCTACTACGGCCTGGCCCAGTTTGAGGCGGTGCGTGAAAGCGTGCTGTGGCCTTACCTGTCCAGCGCCACCTTCTGTGCGTGCCTGGCCTTTGCTATCAACACCAGCGCCTACAGCGCCGAGATTCTCGCCGGCAGCCTTAAAGCAACACCGCATGGTGAGATCGAAGCGGCCAAGGCCATGGGCATGTCGCGGTTCAAGTTGTACCGCCGCATCCTGCTGCCATCGGCGCTGCGCCGCGCACTGCCGCAGTACAGCAACGAAGTGATCATGATGCTGCACACCACGTCGCTGGCCTCCATAGTCACGCTGATCGACATCACCGGTGCAGCGCGTACGGTCAGTTCGCGGTTCTATATGCCGTTCGAGGCGTTTATCACCGCCGGCCTGTTCTATCTGATGCTGACTTTTATTCTGGTGCGCTTGTTCAAACTGGCTGAGCGCCGCTGGCTGGCCTACATGGCACCGCGCAAGGCTTGAGGAGCAGCATGCAGCGTATTGATCATCCATTGCCCTGGGGTTGTCCCGGTACCGAGCGCCGCTTGAGCGTATTTCGGCTCGGTGCTGGGCCGCGTAAAGCCTATATCCAGGCGTCGCTGCATGCTGACGAGTTACCGGGCATGCGGGTGGCGGTGGAACTCAAGCGCCGCTTGCGTGAGTTGCACGATCAGGGGCGTTTGACCGGCGTGATTGAGCTAGTGCCTGTGGCCAATCCGATCGGCTTGGGGCAAATGTTTCAGGCCACGCACCAAGGGCGTTTTGAGCTTGGCAGCGGGAAGAATTTCAACCGCGACTTTCCTGATCTGGCCGCGCTTATTACGCCTGCGTTAGAGGGGCAATTGGCGGCGGATGGGGTGCGCAATATTCAGCTGATTCGCCGCGCCATGCACGCCGCGTTGGACGCTTTGCCGCCTGCTGGCTCTGAGCTGCAAGGCTTGCAGCGCCTACTGCTCAAGCACGCCTGCGATGCTGACGTGGTGCTTGATCTGCACTGCGATTTTGACGCCGCCGTGCACCTGTACCTGCTGCCACAGCAATGGTCGCAACTGCGTTCGCTGGCGGCGCGTTTGGCTGCCGGGGCCGCGCTCACGGTGGAAGATTCCGGCGGTAACTCCTTTGATGAATGCTGTGTGCTGCCTTGGCTCAAACTGGCACAAGAGTTCCCCAGCGCCCAAGTGCCTTTGGCCTGTTTGGCTGTGACGGTTGAGTTGGGTGGCATGGCTGATACGGGCCAGCAGCAAGCTCAAGCCAGCGCCGAGAGCATTCTGGCCTTTCTGGCAGAGCAAGGCTTAATCGCCGGTGACTGGCCGCCCGCACCGGAGCAATGCTGTGGTGCGACGCCGTTTTCCGGTGCGCAATACGCCTACGCCCCGCATGCCGGGGTGGTGAGTTTTCTGCAATCGATTGGCGCGCAGGTCAGCGTCGGTGACCCCTTATTTGAAGTGATCGATCCGCTGGACGATCGCCACACGACTGTTTGTGCTGCCACAGACGGTGTGCTCTATGCGCGCGAGCGGTTGCGCTTTGCCCAGCCCGATTTGTGGCTGGCCAAGGCGGCCGGTCGTACCCCTATTCGCCAGGGTCGCTTGCTCAGCGACTGATTCAAGAGAGTGGAAACCATGTACAAACTTGAAGTTCAGGATCTGCACAAGTGCTACGGCAGCCATGAAGTGCTCAAAGGCGTATCGCTAGCGGCCAAGGCGGGCGATGTGATCAGCATCATCGGCTCCAGTGGGTCGGGTAAAAGTACTTTTTTGCGCTGCATCAACCTGCTGGAACAACCGCACAGCGGCAAAATTCTGCTCAACAACGAAGAGCTGAGACTGGTGGCCAACAAAGACGGTGGCCTGAAAGCCGCTGATGCCAAGCAGTTGCAGCGTATGCGTTCGCGGCTGTCCATGGTCTTTCAGCACTTCAACCTGTGGTCGCACATGAGCGCCCTGGACAACGTCATCGAAGCTCCTGTGCATGTACTCGGCATGAGCAAGAAAGAGGCGCTGGAAAAGGCCGAACACTATCTGAACAAGGTAGGCGTGGCGCACCGCAAAGATGCTTATCCGGCGCACATGTCCGGTGGTGAGCAGCAGCGTGTGGCGATTGCCCGTGCCCTGGCCATGGAGCCGGAGGTGATGCTGTTTGACGAGCCGACCTCGGCCCTTGATCCGGAGCTGGTCGGTGAAGTGCTCAAGGTGATGCAGGATCTGGCACAGGAAGGCCGCACCATGGTCGTCGTCACCCACGAAATGGGCTTCGCCCGCGAGGTGTCCAACCAGTTGGTGTTCCTCCACAAAGGTGTGGTGGAAGAGCGCGGCTGCCCGAAAGAAGTGCTGGTCAATCCGCAGTCCGAGCGTTTGCAACAGTTTCTCTCTGGCAGTCTCAAATAACCCACGGCAACATCTGCAAGCATCCGTGCTATGCCCATAATCGCCAACAGAGCCTAAACTGCCCCCATGAATGCCCACCGAATTGGCTTCCTGCTTTGGCCCAACACCAAGCCCCTAACCCTGGCCTTGGCCGAAGAAGCGCTGCGCGTCGCCCAGCGTGTGCACCCCGAGGTGGTTTACGAACTGCTGTTTCTGCAAGCCGAGCCTGCGCTTGAGGGGGATTGGCGGCTGCCTGGCGAGTCCTGGGTGGGCAAGTTGGAAGGTTGTCAGAAGCTGTTTTTAATGGCCGATGAACCTCCGGGGCCGATGCCGGCTGCGCTGTCGGGCGCGCTCAAGCAACTCGTTCGCAGTGGTTGTGTGATCGGCGCGATTGCCGCCGGGGTGTACCCGCTGGCGCAACTGGGGCTGCTGGACGGTTACCGCGCTTCGGTGCACTGGCGCTGGCAGGATGATTTCAGCGAGCGTTTCCCCAAGGTTATCGCTACCAGCCATCT
The DNA here is from genome assembly GCA_945874835.1 of Pseudomonas synxantha. GTDB lineage: Bacteria > Pseudomonadota > Gammaproteobacteria > Pseudomonadales > Pseudomonadaceae > Aquipseudomonas > Aquipseudomonas synxantha_B. The sequence goes on from CAMCJM010000039.1 coordinate 8,455, forward strand.
GTTTGACTGGGATCGTGATCGCCTGAGCGCTTGCGGCGGGCTCGCGGTGCTCGATTTGCTGCTGGCCTTGTTGGCGCGCGACCATGGCGCGGAATTAGCCGGGGCAGTGTCGGAAGAGTTGGTGGTGGAGCGCATCCGCGAAGGCGGCGAGCGACAGCGCATTCCGTTGCAGAATCGCTTGGGTTCCAGTCATCCTAAGCTTACGCAAGCGGTATTGCTGATGGAGGCCAATATCGAAGAGCCGCTCACCACCGACGAAATCGCCCAGCATGTGTGCGTGTCACGACGTCAGCTGGAACGGATTTTCAAGCAGTACCTCAACCGCGTCCCCAGTCAGTACTACCTTGAATTACGCCTGAACAAAGCCCGTCAGTTGTTGATGCAAACCAGCAAGTCGATCATCCAGATTGGTTTGTCGTGCGGTTTCTCTTCAGGGCCGCATTTCTCCAGCGCCTATCGCAACTTCTTCGGTGCGACCCCGCGCGAAGACCGCAACCAGCGGCGCAGCAACAGTCCGTTTGAGTTGACGTCCAGTCCGATTGAGCGGGGTTGAAGGTGTTTCAGTCGCTCATTGAGCGTTGAACGTAACCTGCTCTGAGGATTGAATGGGGTCTTCTGCAATCTCGCAGCCTTTGATGACCATGCGAATAATGGTCTGTGCGGCCGCTTCATAATCGGCTTCATCCAGGCTGGCTTTGCCAGTGACTGTGGCGATTTGCCAATCAAAATCCGCGTATGTCTGCGTGGCGGCCCAGATGCTGAACATCAGGTGGTGCGGGTCAATCCTGGCCATTAGCCCGCGATCGATCCAGCTCTGGATGCAGGCAATGTTGTGTTTGGCCTGTGCGTTGAGTCGGCTGGTTTGCTCGGCCGACAGTTGTGGTGCGCCATGCATGATTTCGCTGGCAAACACTTTGGAGGCTGAGGGCAATTCACGCGAGATGCGAATCTTTGAGCGTATGTAAGCCCGCAGCACATCAGCCGGTTGACCTGGCTGATTGAACGGTGCTGAAGCCTGCAGCAGCGGTTCAATGATGCTTTCCAGTACTGCGCGGTAGAGGTTTTCTTTTGACTTGAAATAGTAGTAAACGTTGGGCTTGGGTACGCCAGCTTTGGCCGCGATGTCGCTGGTCTTGCAGGCGGCAAAACCTTTGTCGGCGAATTCCTCGCTGGCGGCACGCAAAATAAGTGCTCTGTTGCGCTCGCGAATTCGGCTCATAGGCCTCAAGACTTCTGTATGTCGCCCAGGGTGGGCAGCGGCCGGCATGGTAGCACCGGCTTTACGCAAGCCTCAAGGCAGGTAGGCCGGGGGCTTTGCGGGCTTTCTGGCTGTGCGTTTACGCGCCCTGTTGAAGGTGCTCGGGTTGCTCGGCCAGAGACGGGGCGTCTTACTCAAAGTGCGCGTCCGGCAGTCTGCCTGCGGATGCCGCAGAGCAACTTGCAGCTCAAATCGAATAGCGGTCAGGCCGCATTCATCTGTCATGTCAGTGTCGTCTAAGGCAGCAAAAAAGAAGCCCGCACATTTGGCGGGCTTCTCAGGGCATTAAGCCCAACCGGCGCTAATCAGACTTCAACCGCTGAACCCTGGTGCTGCTTGAGCGCTATGGGTGCATCACTGCCGGCAATTGCTGCACTGATGTTTACGGCATGGAGTCCTTTAGGACCTTGAATAATATCGAAGCTTACTGGCTGGCCAGCCTTGAGCGTTTTATAGCCGTCCATCTGAATAGCCGAGTAATGGGCGAACAGGTCCTCATCTCGACCGTCAGCCAGGATGAACCCGTAGCCTTTGGCGTTGTTGAACCACTTGACCTTACCGCTAACCATGCTGATATCCCTCTGCAAAGGACTCCATCACTGGAGTATGATCCACTTCAAATCCCGTACACATCGGCGCAAGTGCCAGTCTGGGAACCCTTAATACCCGGTCGGGTACTCATTGTTTGTAACACTGTTTTGCCGATAGTCAAGGCAAGGCTGCAACTGGCTGAGAAGCCGTTCAAACTCTGTCTCGCACAGACTACTCGCCCATCAATGAAGCAACTGAGCATGCATGCACGAAGCCAGATTCGACTAACATCCAACCAGGATCGCCCAGCCGAGCATGACGATGACTCTTACGGTCTCGCCGTCGAGGAAGCCAAGCCGGCCTTGCAAGCGCCGCCTATGTATAAGGTGATTTTGTTTAACGACGACTACACACCGATGGATTTTGTTGTCGAGATTCTTGAAGAGTTTTTCAACATGAATCGAGAGGCAGCGACCAAAGTTATGCTCGTCGTCCATACGGAAGGGCGAGCTGTATGCGGTGTGTACACCCGGGATATTGCTGAAACAAAAGCTGCCCTGGTGAATCAATATGCGAGAGAGAGCCAGCATCCGCTACTCTGTGAAATAGAGAAGGACGGTTAACCCCGGACACTTGGGCATGAGGTGAAGCTATGTTAAATCGAGAGCTCGAAGTCACCCTCAACCTTGCTTTCAAGGAGGCTCGCAACAAGCGTCATGAATTTATGACGGTTGAGCACCTGCTGCTTGCACTCCTCGATAACGAGGCCGCTGCCAGCGTACTGCGTGCGTGCGGGGCCAATCTGGACAAGCTGCGGCATGATCTCAAGGAGTTTATTGACTCCACCACGCCACTGATTCCTCAGCACGATGAAGAGCGCGAAACGCAACCCACGCTGGGTTTTCAGCGCGTACTGCAGCGCGCGGTTTTTCATGTGCAGAGTTCCGGCAAGCGCGAGGTGACGGGCGCTAATGTGCTGGTGGCGATTTTCAGTGAGCAAGAAAGCCAAGCGGTTTTCTTGCTTAAGCAGCAAAGCGTTGCACGTATTGATGTGGTCAATTTCATTGCCCACGGCATTTCCAAAGTGCCCGGTCATGGCGGTCACCCGGAAAGCGAACAGGAAATGCAAGACGAAGAGGGTGGGGAGTCCGCCAGCTCAAACAATCCGCTGGACGCCTATGCCAGTAATCTGAACGAGTTGGCACGCCAGGGGCGCATTGATCCGTTGGTGGGGCGCGAGCATGAGGTTGAGCGTGTTGCGCAGATTCTGGCGCGTCGCCGTAAAAACAACCCTTTGCTGGTAGGCGAGGCGGGTGTGGGTAAAACGGCGATTGCCGAAGGCCTGGCCAAGCGCATTGTTGACAACCAAGTGCCTGATTTGTTGGCAGACAGCGTGGTCTATTCACTGGACCTTGGCTCGCTTCTGGCGGGAACCAAGTACCGTGGCGACTTTGAAAAGCGCTTGAAGGCGCTCCTTAACGAGTTGCGCAAACGCCCACACGCCATTCTCTTCATCGATGAAATTCACACCATCATTGGTGCAGGTGCCGCTTCAGGCGGCGTTATGGATGCGTCTAACCTGCTCAAACCCATGCTTTCTTCAGGTGAGATCCGTTGCATTGGCTCGACCACGTACCAAGAATTTCGCGGTATTTTCGAGAAAGATCGTGCCCTGGCGCGACGCTTCCAGAAGGTCGACGTGGTTGAACCGTCGGTTGAAGATACCATCGGCATTTTGCGCGGGCTGAAAGGCCGCTTCGAGCAGCATCACAACATCGAATACAGCGATGAGGCATTGCGCGCAGCGGCTGAACTGGCTTCGCGCTACATCAACGACCGGCACATGCCGGACAAAGCCATTGATGTAATCGATGAGGCAGGCGCTTATCAGCGTCTGCAGCCAGCCGACAAGCGCCTGGCGCGTATCGATGTGGCGCAGGTCGAAGATATTGTGGCGAAAATCGCCCGCATACCGCCAAAGCATGTCAGCAGCTCGGATAAGGAACTGCTGCGTAACCTTGAGCGTGACCTCAAACTCACCGTATTTGGTCAGGATGCGGCCATCGATTCGCTGTCCACAGCAATCAAGCTGTCGCGGGCGGGGCTTAAAGCGCCGGATAAACCCGTAGGCTCCTTCCTGTTCGCCGGCCCCACTGGTGTTGGTAAAACTGAAGCCGCACGGCAGTTGTCCAAAGCGCTAGGCGTTGAGCTGATTCGCTTCGATATGTCGGAATACATGGAGCGGCATACGGTTTCGCGATTGATCGGTGCGCCGCCTGGTTATGTGGGCTTTGATCAAGGCGGCTTGCTGACCGAGGCCATCACTAAAACGCCACATTGCGTCTTGCTGCTCGATGAGATCGAAAAGGCGCACCCAGAGGTCTTTAACCTGCTTTTGCAGGTCATGGATCACGGCACCCTGACCGATAACAACGGCCGCAAGGCGGACTTCCGCAACGTGATCGTCATCATGACCACTAACGCCGGTGCCGAAACAGCGGCGCGGGCATCCATTGGCTTTACCCATCAGGACCACTCGTCTGATGCCATGGAAGCGATCAAGAAGAGCTTCACGCCGGAGTTCCGCAACCGTTTGGATACTATTATTCAGTTCGGTCGTCTGAACCACGAAGTGATCAAGAGCATCGTCGATAAGTTCCTCACCGAGTTGCAGGCACAGCTTGAGGACAAGCGCGTCATGCTTGAGGTCAGCGATGCAGCGCGTAACTGGCTGGCCGAGAGTGGTTATGACGTGCAGATGGGCGCGCGACCCATGGCAAGGCTGATTCAGGACAAGATTAAACGGCCGTTGGCTGAGGAAATCTTGTTTGGTGAACTGGCTGAGCATGGCGGGGTTGTGCATGTGGATCTTGCCGAAGGTGAGTTGACCTTCGATTTTGAAACCACAGCCGAGATGGCCTAGCGCTTCACTCGCGCACACAAAAAACGCCCGGCAATGCCGGGCGTTTTTACTTGAGCTTGGTGTAACAGATGCCGGAAAACGGAGTTTTCGGTGGCCTGTTAACGGGCGCGGTAGGTAATGCGACCTTTGCTCAAGTCATAAGGCGTAAGTTCAACACGAACTTTGTCGCCAGTCAGAATGCGGATGTAATTTTTGCGCATCTTTCCGGAGATGTGCGCAGTAACGACGTGCCCGTTTTCCAACTCCACGCGGAACATGGTGTTGGGCAGGGTGTCGACGACAGTGCCTTCCATTTCGAAGCTGTCTTCTTTCGACATGCAGTAAAGCCCTCGGTATCCAATGAATGGCCCGGTGCAACTGGCGCCAGGCAAAAGCGGCGTGCATTGTGCCCGAAATTTGGGGTTTGCGCCAAGGGCTTCAGCTAAGGGCGCCCCAGCGTTGATTAACAAACAGCTCAATGGGCCGGTATTGCGTCTTGTAATTCATCTTGCGGCAGTTCTTGATCCAGTAGCCTAGGTAGACAGCATGCAGTTCCTGGCGGGCCGCTTCGGCAATCTGCCAGAGGATGGCAAAGCGGCCCAGGCTGCGCCGTTCCTCGCTTGGCTCGTAAAAGGTGTACACCGCAGACAAGCCATTGGGCAGCACATCCGTAACCGCTACCGCCAGCAGCCGCCCAGCGTGACGAAATTCATAAAATCGGGAAAAAGCTAAATCGCGCACTAAAAAAGTGGCGAACTGTTCGCGATTGGGCGGGAACATATCGCCATCGGCATGGCGCAACTCGATATAGCGGACATAAAGCGCGTAATACTCTTCAGTAAAAGCAGGCCGCACTAGGCGCACCTCAATATCCTGATTGCGTTTGATGATGCGTCGTTGCTGGCGATTGGGTGTGAATGATGCTGCCGGAATACGTGCCGGGACGCAGGCGTTGCAGCGCTGGCAGTGTGGTCGGTAGAGATGGTCACCGCTGCGGCGAAAGCCCATCTCCGAAAGCTCGGCATACACCTGCGCATCCATGGGCTGGCTGGGGTCGAGGAACAGCGTTGTAGCCTGTTCGTCGGGCAGATAGCTGCAAGCATGCGGTTGAGTGGCATAAAACTTTAGGCGGGCCAGCTCAGTCATGATCGACTCTCAACATCGTTCTTCTTGGGCCTATTGCGTGTGCGCCGTGCTGAGCAACAAATCAGTAGCGGCTCTTGGAGTGTAAGCCAGGCTGGAAAACTCGCCTAGGCGACCCAGTCTGCTGAGGTGGGCTGATCGAGATGGTTTTTCAGGTACTGGGCAAATTCAGTGCGAGGAATACTGCGCGCACCCAGGCTGATCAGGTGCTCAGTGGGCATTTGGCAATCAATCAAAACAAAGCCCCAGATGCGCAGGCGTTCGACCAATGTGGCAAATCCGACTTTTGAAGCGTTGTCTGCGCGGCTGAACATGGACTCGCCAAAAAATAGCTGACCCATGGCCAAGCCATAAAGGCCGCCCACCAGCTCCTGCCCGCGCCACACCTCCACCGAATGGGCGATGCCGCGCTTGTGCAGTTCAAGGTAGGCATCCTGCATGGGGGTGGTAATCCAGGTTTCAGCGGCATAACTGCGCGGGGCGGCGCAGGCGCGAATGACCTCTGTAAAGCACTGATCAAAACTGACCCGGTAGCGCTCTTGGCGCATGACTTTACTCAGGCTGCGCGAAACGTGCAGTTCGCTTGGCAGCAAAACCGTGCGTGGGTCAGGTGACCACCAGAGAATCGGCTGGCCATCTTGGAACCAGGGGAAGCAGCCGTGCCGATAGGCCTGTATCAACCGATCGGGGGTTAAGTCGCCGCCAGCAGCCAAAAGACCATTCGGGTCACGCAAGGCGCGTTCGAGCGGCGGAAAAACCAGAGAGTCGCGTTGCAACCACGTCAGCATGGGCAGGGCCGGTAAGGCAGGAGGAGGGTAGGGCGCAGAGAGCCTGCGCCCGGTGTGGCTTAATTGTCGTCGAGGTACTTCTCGACATCCAGCGCCGCCATACAGCCGGCACCCGCCGAGGTAATGGCCTGACGATAAACGTGATCAGCAACGTCTCCGGCCGCGAATACGCCGTCAATGCTGGTGGCGGTGACATTACCTTCGTTGCCACCTTTAATCAGCAGGTAGCCATCACGCATGTCCAATTGACCCTGGAACAGGTCGGTATTGGGCTTGTGACCAATGGCAATGAATACGCCAGCCAACGGCAGATCGTTCACTTCGCCGGTCTGGGTGTTCTTCAGGCGTGCGCCGGTAACGCCGCTGTTGTCGCCCAGTACTTCTTCGAGTTGATGGTTCCAGTGCAGCACCACGTTACCGTTAGCGGCTTTTTCGAAGAGTTTGTCTTGCAGGATCTTTTCCGAGCGCAGTTTGTCGCGGCGATGTACCAAGTGAACTTCTTTGGCAATGTTCGACAGGTACAGCGCCTCTTCAACGGCCGTATTACCGCCGCCGATCACCGCTACGACCTGATTGCGATAGAAAAAGCCATCGCAGGTGGCGCAGGCCGATACGCCTTTGCCAGCAAAAGCCTCTTCGGAAGGCAGGCCAAGGTACTGGGCTGATGCGCCGGTGGCGATGATCAGCGCGTCGCACGTGTAGGTGCCGCTGTCACCCTTGAGGGTGAACGGGCGCGACTGCAACTCGGCGGTGTGGATATGGTCGTAAACGATCTCGGTATCAAAGCGCTCAGCATGTTTTTGCATGCGTTCCATCAGCGCTGGGCCGGTAAGCCCCTCGACATCACCCGGCCAGTTGTCCACTTCGGTGGTGGTGGTCAGCTGACCGCCCGGTTGAATACCAGTGAGGATCACGGGCTTGAGGTTGGCGCGGGCGGCGTACACGGCAGCGCTGTAACCGGCAGGGCCGGAGCCCAGGATGATCAAGCGTGAATGCTTGACTTCGCTCATAAAAACACCTCATAAGCCTTTGTCACAAAAGAGAATGCATGCTCCAATTGAGCCGCATGCAAGACAGTGGTGGCTATGCTACACCGAAGCAGGCAAAGAGCGGGAGTCAACCGCCGCAGCTGTTTATGCATACAGCTTGGTCTGGTATCGTGTGGTTAAACCTGTGCAATCGCTGCATATTTTGCCGTTAACCAATTATTCGGCGCCTCTGGCGCAGGAACAGATGCGTTTTGAAGAAATCTAGCCCAACCGTGCAAGCTCCTCTCTGGCGTCAGCAACTGCCCTATCGACTCAAAGAAGGCGCATTGATTGGCCTGGGCGCGCTTTGTCTTTATCTGTGGATGGCCTTGCTGACATACGATGCGGCCGATCCTGGCTGGACGCACACCAGCAACGTGCTGCAAGTGCAGAATGCAGCAGGCCGCGCCGGTGCCTGGTTTGCTGACATTCTGTTTATGGCCCTAGGTTACTTTGCCTACCTGTTTCCGCTATTGCTTGCGGTTAAGACGTTGCAGGTGTTCCGCGCTCGCCATCAGCCATGGCAATGGAGCGGTTGGCTGTTTTCCTGGCGTTTGATTGGCTTGGTTTTTTTGGTGTTGTCTGGGGCTGCGCTGGCGTACATTCATTTTCAGGCCAGCGCCAGCATGCCTGCATCGTCAGGCGGTGCGTTGGGTGAAAGCCTGGGGCAGCTTGCCGTCAATGCCCTGAATATTCAGGGCAGTACATTGCTGTTTATTGCTCTGTTTTTGTTTGGTCTGACAGTGTTTACCGATTTGTCCTGGTTCAAGGTCATGGACCTGACCGGCAAAATCACCCTGGATCTGATCGAGTTGATCCAAGGGCTGGCTAATCGCTGGTGGAATAACCGTGTTGAGCGCAAGCAACTGGTCGCTCAATTACGTGAAGTAGATGAGCGGGTTAGCGAAGTAGCCGCACCTATCGAGCTGAACCGCCGCGAACAAGCCAAGGCCAAGGAACGCTTGATCGAGCGCGAAGAGGCGCTTAATAAGCACATGAGTGAGCGGGTTAACCGCCCGGCGCCGGTTATTACACCGCCCGCTGCGCCGAAGCCAGCTGAGACCAGCAAGCGTGTGCAGAAAGAAAAGCAGGTGCCGCTGTTTGTCGACAGTGCCATAGAGGGCACGCTGCCGCCGATTTCCATTCTCGACCCCGCTGAGGTCAAGAAAGTCGCCTATTCCCCTGAGTCACTTGCAGCTGTTGGTAACCTGCTTGAGATCAAGCTGAAGGAATTTGGTGTAGAGGTGTCGGTCGACTCGATCCATCCGGGTCCGGTGATTACCCGCTACGAAATTCAGCCTGCAGCTGGCGTTAAAGTCAGCCGCATTTCCAACCTAGCCAAAGACCTGGCGCGTTCTCTGGCCGTGACTAGCGTTCGTGTGGTTGAAGTGATTCCCGGTAAAACCACCGTGGGGATCGAAATCCCTAACGAAGATCGGCAAATCGTGCGTTTTTCCGAGGTGCTGTCCTCGCCTGAGTTCGACGAAGCCAAGTCGCCCGTGACCCTAGCCCTAGGGCACGATATCGCCGGTAAGCCGATCATCACTGATTTGGCGCGCATGCCGCACCTGCTGGTCGCGGGCACCACCGGCTCAGGTAAGTCGGTGGGTGTTAACGCGATGATTTTGTCGATTTTGTTCAAGTCCACGCCCGAAGAAGCGCGCTTGATCATGATTGACCCGAAGATGCTTGAGCTGTCGATCTACGAAGGCATTCCGCACCTGCTGTGTCCGGTGGTGACTGACATGAAGGAGGCCGCCAACGCGTTGCGTTGGTCGGTGGCGGAAATGGAGCGGCGTTACAAACTCATGTCGAAAATGGGTGTGCGTAACCTGGCAGGCTTCAACCGCAAGGTGAAAGATGCCGAAGAGGCCGGTGAGCCACTCTCCGACCCGCTCTATAAGCGCGAAAGCATGCACGATGAAGCGCCGCTGCTGAAAACCCTGCCCACCATCGTCGTGGTAGTGGATGAGTTTGCCGACATGATGATGATCGTCGGGAAAAAGGTTGAAGAGCTGATTGCGCGCATTGCGCAGAAAGCCCGTGCCGCCGGCATCCATCTGATTCTGGCCACGCAGCGCCCGTCGGTGGATGTGATCACCGGCTTGATCAAGGCCAACATTCCGACACGTATGGCGTTCCAGGTGTCGAGCAAGATCGACTCACGCACGATCATTGACCAAGGCGGCGCTGAACAGCTGCTGGGCCACGGTGACATGCTCTATATGCCGCCTGGTACCAGCCTGCCCATTCGCGTGCACGGTGCCTTTGTTTCTGACGAAGAAGTGCACCGCGTCGTTGAAGCCTGGAAACAGCGCGGCACGCCTGATTACATCGATGACATCCTGGCTGGTGTTGAGGAAGCCGGAAGCGGTTTTGACGGCGGCAGCGGCGAGGGCGGCAGTGATAACAGTGAAGCTGATCCGCTGTATGACGAGGCGGTTAACTTTGTCCTTGAGAGTCGCCGGGCCTCGATCTCAGCCGTGCAGCGTAAGCTGAAAATTGGCTACAACCGTGCGGCGCGCATGATTGAAGCAATGGAAATGGCCGGTGTGGTGACGTCAATGAACACAAATGGCTCACGCGAGGTCATAGCACCTGGCCCCATGCGTGATTGATCGCCAAGCCTGAACAGATGCTCCCTGAATAGCCGAATAGACGAGGAAACCCATGCGCTTGATTCGCATGCTACTGCTGTCCGTACTGAGTGTTACCAGCGTTGCCGTTGCGGCCGATGAAGAAGTGGTTGTGCAGCGTTTGACTGAACTGCTCAATCAGGCCCAAACCATCGAGGCGCGGTTCTCCCAGCTGACGCTGGATGGCGGCGGCACCCAGTTGCAGGAAACCACCGGTCAGTTGGCCCTTAAACGCCCCGGTTTGTTTCGCTGGCACACCGATGCACCCATGGAGCAGTTACTGGTTTCCAACGGTGAGAAAGTGTGGCTGTACGACCCTGACTTGCAACAAGTCACCATTCAAACCCTTGACCATCGCCTGACGCATACCCCAGCCCTGTTGTTGTCGGGTGATGTGTCGAAGATCCAAGAGAATTTTGACATCAGCCACAACCAAGGTGGCAACGTGGTCGACTTTATTCTCAAGCCCAAGTCCAAGGACACCCTGTTTGACAGCCTGCGCCTGTCGTTCCGCAACCAAGTGCTCAACGACATGCAGTTGATCGACAGCATCGGCCAGCGCACGAATATTCTTTTCCTCAATGTGAAAATGAATGAGCCGCAGGACGACGCACAATTTACCTTTGAGATCCCTGCCGGCGCAGACGTGATCCAAGAGTAGCCCCCGGCCTGAGGTGTTAACGCGCTGCCATGGATCTGTTTCGTAAGGCCCCCGTCGCCCAACCCCTGGCTGCTCGTTTGCGTGCAGCCAGCCTGGATGAGTACGTCGGACAGGAGCATCTGCTCGCGCGGGGAAAACCGCTGCGTGAAGCCTTAGAGCAGGGTGCGCTGCATTCGATGATTTTCTGGGGGCCGCCCGGCGTCGGTAAAACCACCCTGGCGCGATTGCTGGCAGAGGTTTCCGACGCGCATTTCGAGACGATTTCCGCCGTGCTCTCCGGGGTCAGGGAGATCCGTCAGGCCGTTGAAGTGGCGCAGCAACATGCTGCGCAATATGGCCGTCAGACCATTCTGTTTGTTGATGAAGTGCACCGCTTCAACAAATCGCAGCAGGATGCCTTTTTGCCCTACGTGGAAGACGGCACGCTGATTTTTATCGGTGCCACCACGGAAAACCCTTCGTTTGAACTGAACAACGCCTTGCTCTCGCGGGCGCGGGTTTACGTGCTCAAAAGCCTGGATGAAAGCGCCCTGCGTAAACTGGTTGAGCGTGCGTTGAGCGACCCCAAGGGCTTGGGTGAACGGCGTCTGAGCCTTGCGGAAGAGAGTTTTAAAATTCTTCAGGCCGCCGCCGATGGTGATGGACGGCGCTTGCTTAACTTTCTGGAAAACGCCGCCGATCTGACCGAGGACGGCAGTGCCATTGGCAGCGAGTTGCTGCTTGATCTGCTTGGCGACACGCGCCGGCGTTTTGATAAGGGCGGCGAAGCCTTTTACGATCAGATATCGGCTCTGCATAAGTCCGTACGTGGCTCGAGCCCGGACGGGGCGCTGTATTGGTTTGCGCGCATGCTCGATGGCGGCTGTGACCCCCTGTACATCGCCCGTCGCGTGGTGCGCATGGCCAGTGAAGACATCGGCAATGCCGACCCGCGCGCGCTCACCCTGTGCCTCAATGCCTGGGATGTGCAAGAGCGCCTGGGCAGCCCTGA
>CAMCJM010000040.1 GCA_945874835.1 Pseudomonas synxantha
TCGCACGAAGGCTTTATGTAAAAATCGGACAGCTTGCATGGGGATTCGGGTCTTTTTTTGTTTGGCGACAACCAAAGTGCCCGCCCATGCACGCTCATTCAAGCGCTAACTATTTGAAATTTATAAAAAACTTGAGGGGAAACCTCAGGATCGGCGGCCAGTTTCAGCAGCACCTGATGCTGGGTGCGGGCATCTTCGCGCTCCAGTTGTCCGCTGTTGAACAGGGGAACGAGTGCTGGGTAGCGGAAGCCTAGCACCGTGCCGATGCGCTGGTTGTGTAGGTTGTGCACGCTAATGTTTTCGGCCTGGCGGCTGACCAGCAAATCGCGCTGGGTCATAAACGGCAGGCTCCAGATATAGTGGTGATGGTCGATGTTCAACCAGTTGGGGCTGACGTAGCAGAGTACGTCGATTCTGTTAGTTTCCACGGCAAGCTGCAGGCGCAGGCGCGGGATTAACACCATTTCGGCCTTGCGCCCAGTTTTGGCTGCCAAACGGTGTTGCAGGTCAAAGAGGATGCCGGCTACTGCCTGGCCCTGCTCAATCTGCATCATCGGCATGGTCCAGCTTTCAGAGACTGCAAAGCGCAGCGGCCTTTCCTCGGCGCCCAGTGCGCCGCTCAGGGGCAGCAGCAGGGCGGCTATGAGTTTTAACATGCGAAGCATCCTTCTTTAGCGGGTCATCGGCAGTGCAGCGCCCATGAGTGCAAAAAGGCTACCGCAACTGCGATTAAAGCCTTTGCCACTGCGTTGCAGCCAGGGGCGTACGCGGTGTGCGGTGCGTGCCAGCAAGTATTCGACGCTGCCTTCAATCAGGGCAAAGGTTAGGGCCATCAGCGCAAATTGCAGCCAGAGGTCAGCCGTGGGATCGAGGAACTGCGGGAGAAACGCGCCGAAAAACAGAATCACTTTGGGGTTGGAAAGTGCTGACAGCAGACCCTGACGAAACAGACTGGCGTGGCTGACTGGGCCTGCGTTTTCAATACTCGTCAGGTGCAGTGCCGGTGCGCGCCAGAGTAGAATGCCGAGCCAGATCAGGTAGGCCCCGCCGAGCCATTTGAGGACGGTTAACGCCTGTGCCGAGGCTTGCTGCAGGGTGCCGATGCCGACCATCGATAAGGCCATCAGCATGCTAAAACCGAGCACGCTGCCGCTGATGGTAAACAGGGTTGTGCGGTGTCCATAGCGTGCCCCATGGCTCAACGCGAGTAGGCCGTTGGGACCGGGTGTTAGGGCGAGGCCCGTGACAGCGGTGACAAACAACAGCCAGGTATGCAGGGCCATAAGGCAGGTGTCCAAAAGCTCGGGGGCAGGTGGAAACCTGCGGAGCTTTGTTTTTTCACGCGCTGACTGCTTAGTCAAGTGTCTTGCCGATGTACAGCGCCCTGTTTGATAGGGCAGGGCGCTGTTCGGCTTAGCGGTTGGCTTCTTTGAGGTTATCGTCAGACGGTTCTTTGCTGTACGCGCCTTGATCGTGCACCAGCTTTTTCGTGCCGTTCATCAGGGTGGTGATGCGGCTGTCGCTGGTTTTAGCTGAGGCTGCCTGGTTGCTGGTGCCGCGGATCAACGGTGAGTTGCTGCTGAATGACCACAGGTAGTGCCAAACGGCGGCATTGTGCTTTTCGGTTTGCTGAGTCGAGCCGAAGTACCAAGGCTTGAGTTCGGTAAAGGCGGTCATCTTCATGAGGCCGGTATTGGCGTCACCGACGAAGATGGTGTTGGTCACCGAGGAGCTGCGATAGGCCTCGCAGATCACGCCCTTGGTTTTCAGCTCGCTGACATAGGTACGGCTTACTTCGCCGACCCAACGGTTATTCAACCAGCTCTTGGCCTGGTTGGAATAGAAGGGGTCGAGCAGGGCTACGCGCTTGGGCAGCAGACGGCTGGGCATTGTTCCAGCACTGACCGCGTCGCTGATTTTCTTGCTCAGAATAATGGCGACCTGGTTGCCGAGGGAATGACCGAGAATGCGGACGTTGTTACCGGTGTAGCTGGTCATGTTGTTCTTGTAGTGATCGAACAGCAGGTCGCCAACTGACTTGGTCGGGCCATTGCTGTAAACGCCACTGCTGTTGCGCCAGCGCATGGCGCGCGGCCCGGTGGCTGTCCAAATCTTGGCTTCGGCGTCTTTCACTTCGCCTTCATCGGCGAACTGGTTCCAGTACAGAACGCCGACGTTGTAACCGGCTGCCAACCAGGCATGGGCCAGATCCAGGTCGGGACCACCGGCGTCCTTGCGGTTAAAGGTTTCGCGGTTTTTCTTTTGAGTGGAGCCGTTCTGCCAGCCGTGAATATAGATGACAGTGGGTTTGCTGTTACCGAAATAAGCATTGCTCTGGCCAGGCACAGCCTTCTGCCAGCTGTCGCCATAACCAAACCAGTACAGGCCGTGGTCGAGGTTCTGGAAGGTGCTATCGGGGAACACGCCGACGGCGGCCTGGCTCAAGGAGCTGAAACTCAGCAGCATGAAGACAATCAGGGTGCGCAAGGTGGGAGCCTTTTCTTGTTATTAGGAAAGGCCAGCATATCGGTTGTCCGACAATCCACTATCGCCCGGATGGGTGAGCGCTAGGTAAGGCTGCTCGCGCCGTATGACGGGCGCTGCAGGATGTGTCTTGCCCGATGTTGCGCGCATCTTTGCTTGAATAGCCGACAGCTTGTTGCAATCGGCCTGACGTGCTGAGCGGACGAAGCCCCTTTGGCTGTGGCAAACTCTGCGGCACGTAACAGGACGTTTCATGGAACGAGTCTACTGAGCCTGTCAGCCTATTCTGCCCACGGTCTTGATAACCCTGGGCGCAATGCATAACCGGCCGCTGCCTGCGGCGAAGAACAAGAGGAATGACTGTGCATAACGTCGTGATCAGTGGTACCGGCCTCTATACCCCGGCTAACAGTATTTCCAACGATGAGTTGGTTGAATCGTTTAACGCCTATGTGCAGCAGTTCAACGCCGAGAACGCGGCGGCAATTGCCAGTGGTGAAGTCGAAGCGCTGAGCGAATCCAGCAGCGGCTTTATTGAAAAAGCGTCGGGCATCAAGAGCCGTTTTGTCATCGACAAGGCCGGCATTCTTGATCCGCAGCGCATGACGCCGCGCATCCCTGAGCGCAGCAACGACAGCTGGGGCATCCTCTGCGAAATGGCCGTGGGTGCCGCCAAGGAAGCCATGGCCCGTGCCGGCAAAACCGCTGCCGATATCGACGGGGTGATCGTCGCGTGCTCCAACCTGCAACGCGCCTACCCAGCCGTGGCGATTGAAGTGCAGGCCGCGCTGGGTATTCAGGGCTTCGGTTACGACATGAACGTGGCGTGCTCCTCGGCCACCTTCGGTATTCAGGCCGCTGCTAACTGCGTGCAACTGGGTCAGGCTCGCGCGATTCTGATGGTCAACCCGGAAATCTGCACCGGCCACCTGAACTTCCGTGACCGTGACAGCCA
Organism: Pseudomonas synxantha; assembly: GCA_945874835.1. Taxonomy (GTDB): domain Bacteria; phylum Pseudomonadota; class Gammaproteobacteria; order Pseudomonadales; family Pseudomonadaceae; genus Aquipseudomonas; species Aquipseudomonas synxantha_B. The sequence continues at coordinate 3,440 of CAMCJM010000040.1, forward strand.
CTTTATCTTCGGCGACGCGGCCACCGCTGTGATCATCGAGCGTGCCGATCAGGCCACCTCGAACTATCAGTTCGACATCGTTGGCACCAAGCTGATCACCCAATTCAGCAACAACATCCGCAACAACTTCGGTTTCCTCAACCGCTGTGCTGAAGAGGGCGTTGGCGCGCGCGACAAGCTGTTTGTGCAGGAAGGCCGCAAGGTATTCAAAGATGTGTGCCCGATGGTCGCCGAGCTTATTGCCGCGCACCTGGCCGAGAACAAGCTGAATGTCAGTGACGTGAAGCGCTTCTGGCTGCACCAGGCCAACCTCAATATGAACCTGCTGATCGCGCGCAAGCTGCTCGGTCGCGATGCCGAGCCAGGCGAAGCGCCAGTGATTCTCGACACCTACGCCAACACCAGCTCGGCCGGTTCAGTCATCGCCCTGCACAAATACCAGGAAGACCTGCCAAGCGGCGCGCTGGGCGTACTCAGCTCGTTTGGTGCGGGGTATTCGATTGGTAGCGTGATCCTCCGTAAGCATTAAAAATCACCTTAATGTCTACTGCGCTTGGGGATGCTGCGTTGAAAACAGGCTCGGACTGCTCATTTACAACTCGTAAACTCCGCGTCCTCGCCTGTTTGACCAGCCTGCTGCTGTTACTGCGTTTCGCTGCCTGCCCTGCGCTCGCTACGACATTAAGGCGATTTTGACCATGCCGGTAAATGACGCTGATCTCCTTCCTCGTCTGCGTGCAGGCGAGCAGAAGGCCTACCGCGAGCTGGTCGCCACCTATCAAGGGGCGATGCGTGCGGTGGCCTTTGCCATTGTCGGCAGCCGTAATGCCGATGAAGTGGTGCAGGACGCCTGGTTGGCCGTGGTGCGCAGTCCTGATGGTTTTCAGGCACGCTCCAGCCTGAAGACCTGGCTGCTGACCATCACCGCCAATACCGCGAAAACCCGCCTCAAGGGCAATCGCCGCGAAGTGCTGCTCGATGACCTGCCTGCCCCGCATGGCAGCATTGGGGATGAGCGCTTCACCTCCGGCGGGCACTGGTTGTTGGCCCCGCATGCCTGGCATCACGACTCTCCGGACGCCTTGTTGACCGAGGAAGAGTTGCGCGAATGCCTGGGAAAACCCTGGACAGCCTCTCTGAGATGCAAGGCAGCGTGTTGCACCTGCGCGAGCGTGAAGGGCTGGAGTTAGAGGATATTTGTAATCTTTTGCAGGTCTCGCTCTCCAATGTACGGGTGCTGTTGCACCGCGCACGGCTCAAGGTCTTTGCCACCCTGGAGCATTTTGAGGAGACCGGCCAATGTTGAGTTGCAAAGCCTTAGTGGCGCGCTCCAGTAAGTTTCTCGATGGCGAACTGGATCTTGGGCAGCGCATGTCGGTGCGTATGCACTTGGCCATGTGCCGGCACTGCCGACGGTTTATCAAGCAGATGCGCCTGAGCCAGGCGGTGTTGCGCAAACTGCCACAAGGTCAAAACGCCGATTTGGATGCCCTGGCGGCCAAACTGGCGGAGTTGCGTCGGCAGCAGCGCTGAAAACGCAGCTGCCTGGGGCGCTCTATTCCTCGTTTTGTGCGGCTTTCAGCGCTTCATAGGCCGGTGCCGCGTAAATACCCACTTCTACCGCCAACTCCATCACCCGCGCCAGGTCGGTGCTGTAGACCAGTACGGCTTGCAGTTCGTCATCCAGCGGTTCGCTGAAATCCAGCAGCACATAGCCTTGGGTTTCCGGGCTGAGGCTGGAGAGCTGCACTTGAATGCGGTTCAGCGCTTTCAGCGGTTCGACTTTCACCAACTGCTTGGGTTTGAGCACAAAGCTCACCTGCGGGCCGAACGACTCGGTGATCTGCTGGAACAGTGCGTCGTAACTGTCGGCCTGAAACAGCACGGTCTCTGGCAGGCTGCCGATCACCACCCACTCGCCCAGCGGAATGGGGAAGCTGTCGTCGAAGTTGATATCCGGATTGGCGGCAAGAAACGCCTGCGGGTCGGCATAGGCCTGGGCGGCTTCATCGGCGATGCGCGCCACTTCTTCGGCCAGCAGGCAGCCCGCGCTTATTTTGCTGATCAGTTCTTCGAGCTGGGCTTTCATGGCGGCCATCCTGCGGCGTAAAAGATCGTTAAGGATAGCTGGAATTCCCGCTTAAGGCGCTGCGTTTGCGCAAGTGGGCCTGATAAGCTTGTGCACTTTGTGGGGCCAACTTAAATGGAGTTGTTGTGAGCGCACGTATGCATCCTTTGGCAGGTCAGCCGGCACCTGCTTCCCTGTTGACCGACATCAGCGCGCTGCTGGCCGCTTATTACGACCTGCAACCCGATCTGAGCGTGGCCAGCCAGCGTGTGGCTTTCGGCACGTCCGGGCATCGCGGCAGCTCATTGGCGCACAGTTTTAATCAGGCGCATGTGTGGGCCATCAGCCAGGCCATTTGTGATTACCGCGTGGCGCAGGGCATCAATGGCCCGCTGTTTATCGGCGCCGATACGCACGCCTTGTCGCAGCCCGCGCTGGAAAGTGCCATCGAAGTGCTGGCGGCCAATGGCGTGCAGACCATGATCTCGGCGGGCGGTGAGTTCACCCCGACACCCGCCATCAGCCAGGCGATTCTGGTGTACAACCAGGGCCGTAGCAGCGGCCTGGCTGACGGTATTGTCATCACCCCGTCGCACAATCCGCCGGACAGCGGCGGCTTCAAGTACAACCCCACCAATGGCGGCCCGGCTGACAGCGACATCACCACTTGGGTGCAGAACCGCGCTAACGCGCTGCTGGAAGGTGGCCTGCGTGAAGTCAAACGCATGCCCCTGGCGCAGGCGCGGCAGGCGGCCAATGTGCAGGCCTACGATTACCTCGGCAGCTATGTGAATGACCTGGGCAATGTCATCGACTTTGCGCCGATCCGCGCTGCTGGTTTGCGTCTGGGTGTCGATCCACTGGGCGGCGCGGGCGTGCATTACTGGGGCCGTATCGCCGAGCAGTACGGTCTCAATCTGCATGTGGTGAGCGAGATCATCGACCCGCAGTTCGCCTTTATGAGCCTGGACTGGGACGGGCAGATCCGCATGGACCCGTCCTCCAGTTATGCCATGCAGCGCCTGATCGGCCTGAAAAATGGCTACGACATCGCCTTCGCCTGCGACACCGACTACGACCGCCACGGCATTGTTGCGCCGAGCGTTGGCCTGCTGCCGGCCAACCATTTTCTCAGCGTGGCCATCGATTACCTGTTCCAGCACCGCCCGCAGTGGAGCGCCACGGCGGCGGTGGGCAAAACCCTGGTCAGCAGCGCGATGATCGACCGTGTCGCTACACGCTTGGGGCGGCCGATGCAGGAAGTGCCGGTGGGCTTCAAATGGTTTGCCGGCGGCCTGTTCGATGGTTCGCTGGGCTTTGGCGGTGAAGAAAGCGCCGGTGCGACCTTCCTGTGCCGTGATGGCCGGGTCTGGACCACTGACAAAGACGGTATCGCCCTGGCCCTGTTGGCCGCCGAAATGACCGCCGTCAGCGGGCGTGATCCAGGTGAGCTGTACCAAGGCCTGAGTGATGAGTTTGGGGCGATTTATGCTGATCGCGTCGATGCGCCCGCCACACAGGCGCAAAAGAAAACCCTGGGTAAACTCTCGCCCGCGCAGATCAGCAGCCGTGACCTAGCTGGTGACAGCATCATCCAGGTGTTGGATAAGGCACTCGGCAACGGCGCGGCGATTGGTGGCATCAAGGTGATCAGCGAGGGCGGCTGGTTCGCCGCACGGCCGTCGGGCACTGAAGACATTTACAAAATCTACGCCGAGAGTTTTCGCGATGCGGCGCATTTGCAGCGCATCTTCAGCGAGGCGCAGCAGATCGTTGATGCGGCGTTAAACGTCGGCTAAACGGGTGGCAACTGCTAACGCAGTTGCGCCTCAGTCAGGGTCAGGCAGCGTGGGATGCGCGTGGCGTCCCAGTGTTGGCTGGCCCAGCGCAACAGTTCGCCGGGGCTGGCGTAATCGGCGGCCTGCGGCAGCACTTGGCCAAGGGCGCGCAGGGCACGAATCAACAGCGGCGTAGCCTGATCGGCCGGCAGCGGCGGGGAGCGGTACGACTTGCCCAGTTTGTGGCCGTCGGGCTGGATAATCAGCGGCACATGCAGGTAGCGTGGCTGCGGCAGGCCGAGTAGTTCTTGCAGGTACAGTTGGCGAGGCGTTGAGTCGAGCAAGTCGGCCCCGCGCACCACATCGGTGACGCCCTGCCAGGCATCGTCGAGGACCACGGCCAACTGGTAGGCGTACAGACCATCGCGCCGGCGAATCACAAAATCCCCGACTTCGCGGCCCAGGGGCTGCTGGTATTCACCTTGCACCCGATCGATAAAGCGGTAAACCAACTCGGGGGCGCGCAGGCGAATGGCGGCTTCGGTAAAACCATGCCCGGCATTGCGGCAGGTGCCGGGGTAAATACCCTGGTGGCCTTCCAGCTGTTTGCGCGAGCAGGTGCAGGCATAAGCCAGGCCTTGGCTGAGCAGGCGTTCGACCAGGGCTGCGTATTCAGCGTGACGCGTGCTCTGGCGCACCAGTTCGCCATCCCACTCAAAGCCATAGCTTTCCAGTGTGCTGAGAATGCCCGCCTGAGCACCGGCCACTTCCCGTGGCGGGTCGATGTCTTCCATGCGCAGCAGCCAACGGCCATTTACCGCGCGCGCGTCGAGGTAGGACGCCAGTGCGGCGACCAGGGAGCCGAAGTGCAGGAAACCGCTTGGAGTGGGGGCAAAGCGCCCGGTGTAAGCCGGTGGTGTCATAGGCTGTTGCACGCGCGCAAGGCAGAAACAACAGAGGGTGCCGAAGCACCCTCTGGGTCAGATCAGGAACCGATCTGTTTTTCTTTGATTTCCGCCAGCGTCTTGCAGTCAATGCACAGGGTCGCTGTTGGGCGGGCTTCGAGTCGGCGGATGCCGATTTCAACGCCGCACGAGTCACACCAGCCGTAATCGTTGTCTTCGATCAGTTGCAGGGTTTCGTCAATTTTCTTGATCAGCTTACGCTCCCGATCACGGGCACGCAGTTCCAGGCTGAATTCTTCTTCCTGGCTGGCGCGATCCGCTGGATCCGGGAAGTTAGCCGCTTCGTCCTGCATGTGGTGCACAGTACGATCAACTTCCTGCATCAACTCCAGCTTCCACTTATTGAGGATGCCGGTGAAGTGGACGCGCATCCCGTCGCTCATGTACTCCTCGCCCTTTGTTTCTTTGTAGGGTTCGAAACCACGAGTCAATTGACTGCTTTTTGCTTTTGCTTTGGTGGGCATGGATGACCGCCTCTCACTCTCTCTAATCCACTGCGCAGGACGGTGTCCCTTGCCGATTCTACGTCGAGTAGAACTGGCCCTGCGGCTGCAAGCGGGCGAACTTACCAGAACAACTCTCCCCGCGCCACTCCCGGTTGTCGAAGCTGAGACGGGTATGCTTTAGAATCCGCCTCTTTATTCCAACCAAGGCAGCCCCATGGCCCAGCCCTACAGTGCGCGCAGCCGCGCCATAGAACCTTTTCATGTGATGGCCTTGTTGGCCCGAGCCAATCAATTGCAGGCTGAAGGACATGATGTCATTCACCTGGAAATCGGTGAGCCGGATTTCACCACGGCCGCGCCGATTGTCGCTGCGGGCCAAGCGGCGCTGGCTGATGGGCACACCCGCTACACCGCCGCACGCGGCTTGCCAGCGCTGCGTGAGGCGATCGCCAGTTTCTATGCGCAACGTTACGGTCTGACGATTGAACCACAGCGCATATTGATCACGCCGGGCGGTTCCGGTGCCTTGCTGCTGGCCACCAGCTTGCTGGTCGACCCCGGAAAACACTGGCTGTTGGCTGATCCGGGTTATCCGTGCAATCGGCACTTTCTGCGTCTGGTTGAAGGCGCAGCACAACTGGTGCCGGCGGGGCCGGAGGTGCGTTATCAGCTCACCCCCGAGCTGATCAATCGGCACTGGGATGAGCACAGCGTCGGCGCGCTGGTGGCATCCCCGGCCAACCCTACGGGCACCTTGCTCAGTCGTGATGAGCTGGGTGGGCTGTCACAGGCGTTGAAAGCGCGTGGCGGGCATCTGGTGGTCGATGAGATTTACCACGGCCTGACCTACGGGGTGGACGCCGCCAGCGTGCTGGAAGTGGACGACGACGCCTTTGTGCTGAATAGTTTTTCCAAGTATTTCGGCATGACCGGCTGGAGGCTGGGCTGGTTGGTGGCCCCTCCGGCAGCAGTGCCGGAGTTGGAAAAGCTGGCGCAGAACCTCTACATCAGTGCGCCGAGCATGGCCCAGTATGCGGCGTTAGCCTGCTTTCAACCGCAGACCCTGGAGATTCTCGAGCAGCGCCGCCATGCGTTTCAGCAGCGCCGTGATTTTCTCCTGCCGGCGCTGCGTGAGTTGGGCTTTAAAATTGCGCTGGAGCCTGAAGGGGCCTTCTATTTATATGCCGACATCAGCGCCTTTGGCGGTGATGCCTTTGCCTTCTGTCAGCACTTTCTGGAAACCGAACACGTGGCCTTTACCCCAGGTCTGGATTTCGGTCGCTACCAGGCTGCGCAGCATGTGCGTTTTGCTTATACGCAGGATTTACCGCGCTTGCAGCAGGCGGTAGACCGCATCAAGCGCGGGTTGATCAGTTGGCGTGCCCATGCGCTTTGAGCCACAGCTGGAAGAAGGGCGCTTGCTGCGCCGCTACAAACGGTTTCTCGCCGACATTGAGACCGCCAGCGGCGAGGCCCTGACGATCCACTGCGCCAACACTGGCTCGATGCTCAATTGCATGAGCGAGGGTGCGCGCATCTGGTTCAGCCGCAGCAACGACCCCAAACGCAAATTGCCGGGTAGCTGGGAGATTGGCGAAACACCCCATGGCCGCCTGGCCGTGATCAACACCGCGCGCGCCAATGTCTTGGTTGAAGAGGCTCTGCACGCCGGTGTGATCAGCGAACTCAATGGCTTCACGCAGCTCAAGCGCGAAGTGCTTTATGGCCAAGAGCGCAGCCGCATCGACTTTCGCCTGGACTACCCGCAGGGCGCGGCGTTTGTCGAAGTTAAGAGTGTAACGCTGGGGTTCGCAGGCAATCGCGTCGCCGCATTTCCTGATGCGCGCACGGAGCGTGGCAGTAAACACCTGCGTGAACTGGCCAGCATGGCCCGTGCGGGCACGCGCGCGGTGCAGCTGTATTGCGTGAACCTGAGCGAAATCGATGCCGTGCGCCCAGCCGTAGAAATCGACCCGGCCTATGCCGCGGCCCTGCGTGAAGCGATCAGTGCCGGTGTGGAAGTGCTCGCATACGGCACCACGATCAGCGCGCAGGAGGTGCGTGTGGTCAAGCGTTTGGATGTGTTGATGTAGGCTTTCGCTTCAATCAAGGGTCGCATGGGCCGCTGAGTCGTCCCGCGATTGCTGGGGATGATCAGGCGCATGTAGGTAGGTTGGTGTTGAGCGTAGCGAAGCCCAACAGAGCGCAGGTTGTAGGAGGGGCCGGGCGGCGTTCCGCTTTAGCCGCGAGCTTTTGCGGTATCAGCGCTACGGTGCTGAACGCTCGCCGCTAAAGCGCCTCCCACAGCTGTTTGTTCAGTGCTGAGTTCTGCCGGCTGGCAGTTCCTGTGCGGGCTGCATGGCGCACCGCAGATGCTGTTCAAATAACTCGACGATCGCCGGCCAGCCTTGGCGTGAGGCATGCAGGCGTGCATTCAGACGCGCCCGGCGCAGGCTTTCGTTGTTGCTGATCAACTCGCTGGCGGCATCGATAAAGCCCTGTTGATCCTCCGCCACCGCCAGCGCACCGTTATGCCCGTGGCGGATATGTTGCGCGGCAGCGGCCTGGTCAAACGCCACAACGCCAAGGCCAGCAGCCAGCGCTTCAAGCACCACGTTGCCGAAGGTTTCCGAGAGGCTGGGGAACAGGAACACATCCCCCGAGGCGTAATGCGCGGCCAGTGCTTCACCGCGTTGCAGGCCGCAGAAAACCGCTTCGGGCAGTTGTTGCTGAAGGGCGCTGCGTTGCGGGCCGTCGCCGACCAGAATCAGCTTCAAGCGCTGTTCTGGGTGTTTATGTTGCAAGGCCAGAAAACTTTTACTGAGCAGGGCCAGGTTCTTTTCCGCGGCCAGGCGGCCGACATGCAGCACGGCGATGTCTGTATCGCCCAGCCCCCACTGCGCACGCAGGTCTGCACTGCGTTTGGCCGGGTGGAACAGTTGGCTGTCGACGCCGCGCGCCAGCATGGCCAGGTTCTCGAAGCCACGGCGTTGCAGTTCGATGCGCTGGCTGGCGCTGGGCACCAGGGTCATTTGCGTGCGGTTATGGAACCCGCGCAGGTAGTGGGTCAGGGCGCGGGTCAGTAAGCCGTAGCCGTAATGCCCGGTGTATTGCTGAAAGTTGGTGTGAAAACCGCTGACCACCGGGATCTGCAAACGCCGCGCGGCGCGCAGGGCGGACAAACCGAGCGGGCCTTCGGTGGCGATGTACAGCACGTCTGGGCGCTGACGTTGCCAGCGGCGCAGCAATTTGTGCATGGATGATTGCCCCCACTGCAAGCCGGGGTAGCCGGGCAGCGGCCAGCCACGGGTCAGCAGTTCATCTTCAGTGGCGGCTGTGCGCGCGTCGCTGGATTGCCGTGGGCGCACCAGTTGCACGCGATGACCGCGACCGCGCAGGCCATCGACCAGACGCCCGAGGGTATTGGCCACACCGTTGATTTCCGGCGGGAAGGTTTCGCTGATCAGCGCGATATGCAGGGTAGCTGTGCTCATGCCTGCAGTGTCGGCTGCTGGTGTGTAGTGACTGTGACGATTAGGTGGCGGTTATGTGTCAGTCGGGCAAGTCTATTAACTGTTGGCGCAGCCAGGCATGCGCGGGGTCGTGTTGCTGCTGGCGGTGCCAGATCAGGCTGACCTGTACCGGCGGCATATCAAACGGCAGTGGCGCGCTCTGCAAGGCATGCAGGGGCGCAAGCGCCGCAGCCAGGCGCGCAGGCACGGTGCCGAGCAGGTCTGTTTGGGCGACGATGGCTGGGATCGGCAAGTAGTTGGGCAGGTGCAGTGCCGTGTGCCGCCGCGCCTTGGCCGAGCCCAGCACGATCTCCAGCGGCGAACCGCGTCCGGCTCGTGGGGTCACGCTGATATGCCGGGCTTGCTGGTAACCCTCCAGGGTCAGCCCGCCAACAAAGGCCGGGTGATCGGCACGGCCGATGGCCACCAGCGGTTCTTCACGCAGGGGCGCGTAATGCAACTCGGCGCAGTCGAAATGCAGATAGTCGATGGCCAGGTCCAGCGTGCCGCTGGTCAGGCGTTGTACCAGCGAATCGGCGTCGTCGACTTGCACCTGTAATTCAACCTGCGCTGCGGTGCGCGCCAAATGCGCCTGCAAACGTGGCAGTAAAGCGGCCTGCGCGTAGTCGTTTAGCGACAGGCTGAACGTGTGCGGCGTTTGCGGATTAAATGCGGCGGTTGGCCCAAGCCCGCTTTGCAACAGCCCCAGCGCCTGGCGCACCGGCACATACAAGGCCTGGGCGCGGGCGGTGGGGGTCATGCCGCGCGCGGTACGCAGGAACAATTCCTCGCCCAGTTGCTGGCGCAGGCGCGCCAGGGCGTTACTCACCGTCGATTGGCTCAGGTGCAGACGCTCGGCGGCGCGGGTCAGGTTGCCTTCCTGCATCAGGGCGTCGAAAACCAGCAGCAGGTTGAGGTCGAGTTGGCGCAAATTCGTGATCAAGAATAATGCTCTTTTGAACTATCCATTATTCGAATGATTCGCCCGCGCCTAAACTCCTGTCAATCCGCAGAGGAGTTTTGCCATGGCTTACAACAACGACAATGCCCAGGCGTTCCGCACACGTTACCGGGCAGCCATTCATCCGCTGTACAACCCCTGGCTGCATGCAGCTTTTGTGCTGCTCTACGGCCTGACCTGCCTGGTGCTGCTGGCGAGTACGCTGCATGCCGTACCGGCTTGGCAATGGTTGCTGGTGCCGCTCACGCTGGTGTTTTTCAGTTGGGGCGAATACCAGGTGCACAAGCGTCTGGGGCATTACAAAACGCGTTTCGGTCAGCTGTTCTACAAGCGCCACACGGGCGATCACCACAGTTTTTTGTTGAAGGCTTGATGCGTTATGACATGCCGCGTGACTGGCGGGTGATTCTGTTCCCGGCCTGGCTGATCGTGCTCTACAGCCTGCCGTTGCTGGCCGTCTGGTGGCTGCTGGCGCAACTCGACGGCAACCTGGCGGCCTTGGTTGCCGGCAGCATGTTGCTCGGTTACCTGAGTTACGAGGTGGTGCATGCCTGCGAACACCTGCCGGCCGAGCACCCGTTATCGCGCCTGCCGTGGATTCGCCAGATGCGCCGTTTGCACACCCTGCATCATCGCCGTGATCTGATGCACAGCCGCAATTTCGGTATCGTTCATCCGCTTATGGATTGGCTCTACGGCACCCTGCATTGGGAGCCTGAAGCGAACCATGAGCAGAACTGCCAGCAGCATCGTCTGCGCTTGTCACGTTCAGCGGACGAGGTGCTGAGTTACGCCGCTGCACCGGCCAACTGGCCGCAGTGGCATCCCTCGTCGTTGCGCATTTATGGTCGCGAAGGGGCGTTAGCTGCAGGGGAAGTGTTTGCAGAGGATATTCACGCTGGTGGTCGTGCGGGCCATCTGGGCTGGGATGTACTCGACTACCAACCCGGCCGCCGCTGGCAAGCCAGTGCCCGAGGCGATCATGGATTGGCTTTACTGTTGACCTACGAATGTGTGGCGGTCGAGGGCGGTTGCGAATTTATTCGCACCCTGCAATACGGCTTTGACAACGCCCTGATGCGCCTGGTCAACAGCCTGCTGCTGAGCCGGCGCATCGAGCGTGAATCGCAGGCCTCCATGCAGGCGCTGCAGGCTGTACTTGAAGGCAGCGCAACCGCCTGACTTGGGCTTGAGGCGCAAGGTGCTTAGCCGCGTTCACGCACCCAGAACAACGTGGCACCCGCCACGGCGGCCGGCATCATCACAATATTCAGCCCCGGCACCAGCAGGGCCAGGTAGGTGATGCCGCCAAAGCTCAGGCTCTGCCAGCGTTTTTCACGCAGCCATGCGAGCATGTCGTCCCAACTCATCTTGTTGTTGTCAGCGGGGTAGTCGATGTATTGAACAGCCATCATCCACACGCCAAAAACCAGCCACAGTGGCGCGGCGAGAATGTTCAGCACCGGGATAAAGCTGAGGATCAACAAGGCGATGGCGCGCGGTAAAAAGTAGCTCAGCTTGCGCATCTCCCGGCCCAGGGTGCGCGGCACCATGGCCATCAACTCTGCGCCGCTAAAGGGTGGGAAGTCATCCTGGCCGCGCACCACCACTTCGACTTTTTCTGCGAGAAAGCCGTTGAATGGCGCAGCAATAATGTTAGCCAGCAGGGTGAAGGTGAAAAACACCATCAGCAGCACCAGCACCACAAACAGCGGCCACAGCACGTATTCGAGAAAACTCAGCCAGGTTGGCAGGGTTGGCATAAAGGTGTCGACCCAGCCGGAAAACTGCTGCATGGCCAAGAAGATCAGGCCGATAAACAGCAACAGATTGATGGTCAAAGGGAGCAACACAAACAGCCGTAAACCGGGGCTGAGGATCAGTTTAAGGCCCTGGCCCAGGTATTGCGGACCGGTCAGCACGGGGGCAGACATGGTGAGGTTTCCTCTAGGTTGAAGTCGCGCCGACCTTACCGGCTTTGCATGGCCGGTGAAAGCTTCTGCAATGGGTGCTAACGATTCAGTCGAGGCTGATAGGGCTTGCCTATGCCTGGCATTGGCAATGCAAATTTCCGCAGGATGGCTGCCGCGCATAGGCTGCGCGGCATTGTCCCTTTGCGGGGCTTTCAACTTGACTGCCTTCCCCTGGTAATTCTGAAAGCCTCCCTTTATTGCACGCTGTTAAGGAGTTGCTGATGTCTGCTGATCGTCATGCCCGCGTGATCATTTTGGGTTCTGGCCCTGCCGGTTACAGTGCGGCAGTGTATGCGGCCCGCGCTAATCTCAAACCGCTGCTGATCACCGGTTTGCAGGCGGGTGGCCAATTGACCACCACCACGGAAGTGGATAACTGGCCGGGTGATGTGCACGGCTTGACCGGCCCAGCACTGATGCAGCGTATGCAGGAGCATGCCGAGCGCTTTGAAACTGAAATTGTCTATGACCACATCAATGCCGTGGATCTGGCTGGTAAACCGTTCACCCTGGTTGGCGACAGCGGCACCTACAGCTGTGATGCGCTGATTATTGCCACAGGTGCCAGTGCCCGTTACCTCGGGTTGCCGAGTGAAGAGGCGTTTATGGGCAAGGGGGTTTCTGCCTGCGCCACCTGCGATGGCTTCTTTTACCGCAACCGCGAAGTGGCGGTGGTCGGTGGTGGCAACACAGCGGTGGAGGAGGCGTTGTACCTGGCTAACATCGCCAGCAAAGTGACCTTGATTCATCGCCGCGGCAGCTTCCGTGCGGAGAAAATCCTGCAGAACAAACTGCAGTCGCGGGTAGCCGAAGGCAAGATCGTGCTCAAACTCTATGCCGAAGTGGCTGAAGTGCTGGGCGACAACATGGGTGTGACCGGCGTGCGCGTGAAGAACAATGACGGTAGCCATGACGAGTTGAGCGTCGATGGTTTATTCGTGGCCATCGGCCACACCCCGAACACCGCGTTGTTTGAAGGGCAGTTGGCCTTGAAGGACGGCTATCTGGTGGTGAATGGCGGGCGCGACGGCAATGCCACCGCCACCAATATCCCCGGTGTGTTTGCCGCGGGTGATGTGGCTGACCATGTGTATCGCCAAGCGATTACCTCGGCCGGTGCCGGCTGCATGGCCGCCCTGGATGTGGAGCGTTACCTCGACGGCCAGTAGGTCTGTGAGTGCGAAGGACTTGATGTAAGCCGCAATGCCGCTCATTTGGATCAGGTGAGCGGCATTTTTTATGTGGCGGGCACTGTGTGGCGATGGCAAAACCGCGTAAGAGGCGCTTTAGTGGCGAGCTTTTGGACGTGAGTGTGTCGTGGTTTAAGCCCTTCCCACATCAGCTGTGACGGTTTAAACCCAGGTGTTGAGTTTCAAATCTCGCGAGCTCATGCGCAGAAACTGATCACTGGCTTTGACCAGCAAGGCGTGCTCGTCAACCATCAGTTCGTGGCTTGGGCGGCCTTGTGACTCAATGCGATAAAGCGTACCGCCGTTCTCGTCCCGCAGGCGCTGATAACGTTGGCGGCGGGGTTCTACGGTCAGGGTGAGCAAGTCGATGAAGGCCACTTGCAGCGATTCACTCTGCCCGGTTTCCAGGGCGCAGCGTTGCAAAGCAGGGGTGTGGGTAAACGGCGAGTCGGAGAGCATCACCTGTTGGCATTCGCTCAGGTCTGGGCGCAGTTCGCCATTGAGCAGCAAGTTACCGCGCACGTCACGTTTGAGGTTGAGGCTGCGCTGGCCATGGTTGTCGACTTTTAGCCACAAGCGGCGAAAGCGCCAGCGCGGGTCGCTGTTGATCACGTAGCTGGCCACGATGCTGTTGCCGCGCAGGCTTTGCATCAGGTGGCTGGTGGCGTTGATGCCATGCTCGTCGATGTTCAGGCGCAGATTTTCTACACCAGGGTTGTGCCACGGCTTCCATACCAGGGTTTGTTGCATGTACGCGACTCCATGTCTGCAGGTGGCTAGCGCGTTAGGCTGATCGGGGGCTGCAGCCGTTGAGCGCTCGGTCGACTGATGGCGCGCAGCTTATAGCGCCACCCGACCGCTGTCTGTCAGCGATTGCCGACAGCTGCGCAAGAATCTGTACAAAACGGTCGTGGTCGTCAGGCGTTAATGCGCTGTAACGACGGCTGCTCGAAGCGTACGCCGACCAGGCCATGACTCATCAGGGCGCGGATATTGCCGTGATCACTGTCATTCGGGGTGGCCAGCACACTGCGGTAATGCTCGCCAAAGCAGCGCAGGGTTTCTTCCAGGCTGAAATTTTCCAGCAGCGCCAAGCCGAGAGTTTTGCACGAGCCTTCGTTCTGCCCGGCGGCGTTGTGTACGCTGCCATTGCTAAAGGCGCTGGGTTGGTACTGGTAGTGCTGCGCAATAAAAGCCAGGGTCTCGGCGAACATAAAATGCTCACCATGCAGCTTGGCGCGAAAGTCTTGTAGGGCAGACATCAGGATTTTCCTTTGTTAAACGCCGCCTGTTGTTCGGCGCTGGCTTCTTTCTGGTACTTGGCTTTCCACTCGGCGTAGGGCATGCCGTACACCTCTTCACGGGCCTCGTCCGGGGTAATGGCGACGCCGATGTCGTCTGCTGCAGCCTTGAACCACTTCGACAGGCAATTACGGCAGAAACCGCTGAGGTTCATCATGTCGATGTTCTGCACGTCGGGGCGTGAACGCAGGTGTTGCACCAGGCTGCGAAAAGCGGCGGCTTCAAGTTCGAGGCGTTCTTGCTCGGTCATGGCGATGCTCTCTGGAGGCAGGCAGGGGATGGTGGCGGCGATAATAAGAGCATGCCCGTTTGACGGCAACGGCTCCGGCGCATGAAGCGCCGGGAGTCTGTGTGAGGCAGGTAAAGGTTAGCGGTGCGCGGAGAGCGTGATGGACACTGACTCGGCAAAGCGCAGCGCGTGCAGCTTATCGACTTCAACTTCGGCGTAGCGTACGTCAGGGTTGACCATGACCAGGTCGAGGATTTCCTGAGTCATGCGCTCCAGCAAGGCAAAGCGGTTTTCTTCCACATGGCGGATCACCGCTTTAGTGATGGTGCGGTAGTTGAGGGCGTGATCGATGTCGTTGTCACGCACCGCATCGGCAGCCGGGTAGAGGATGGTGAGGTTGATCAACACGTCCTGCTTATTGTTGATCTCCTCTTCCTTGATGCCGATGAAGGTGCGCAGGCGCAGATCCTTGACGCGAATGCGCGCCATCCCAGGTTCAAGTCTCGGCATTATTTACCCCGTCCAATCAGTTGCAGGAATTCGTGGCGGGTGTTGCACGACTCGCGAAACGCACCGAGCATCACCGAGGAGGTCATGATCGAGTTCTGCTTCTCGACGCCGCGCATCATCATGCACATGTGTTTGGCTTCGATCACCACCGCCACACCGGCGGCATTGGTTACCTGCTGAATGGCATCGGCGATTTGCTTGGTCAGGTTTTCCTGAATTTGCAGGCGGCGAGCAAACATATCAACGATACGCGCCACCTTGGACAGGCCCAAGACTTTGCCAGTCGGAATATAGGCCACATGGGCTTTACCGATAAAAGGCAACATGTGGTGTTCGCACAGTGAATAAAGCTCGATATCACGGACGATCACCATCTCGTCGTTATCCGACTCGAACAGTGCGCCGTTAACCACCTCGTCGAGGCTCTTGTGGTAGCCATTGCACAGGTACTGCATGGCTTTAGCCGCACGCTTGGGCGTATCCAGCAAACCTTCGCGTTCTGGGTTTTCGCCGACACCGACGAGGATTTCGCGGTAATGCTCGGGCATTTGTGGATTCATGATCGTTCCTCGCAGCTGCATCACTTCAGGTGACGGCCGCCGTTGATGGTGAGAGTTGTGCCTGTGACATAAGGGTTGTCGAGCAGATAACGCACGCTTTGGTAGATCACTTCAGGGCCTGGCTCGATACCCAGAGCCGATTTCTTCAGGGTTTTTTCGCGGTAAGCCGCATCGTCATCGGGGTTGAACATGATCAGCGCTGGTGCAATGCCATTCACCTTGATTCGGGGGGCAAAACGGGCCGCAAACGACAGCGTAAGGTTGTCGAGACCGGCTTTGCTGGCGCAGTAGGCCGGACGATTGGCGCTGCCTTTGCGCGCTACGTCATCACTTATATGGATGATGTCGGCAACTGCTGACTGTGCCAGCAGCGCTTCGCAATGCAGGTTGATCAGGTAAGGCGCGAGCATGTGCACGTTGAACAGTTGGGTGAACACCGCCGCTTCATCGCCTGGCGTTTCCGCATGCCAGTCGGAGGCGTTGTGCACGATGGCGCGCAGGCTGTCGGTGTGCGATTTCAGTTGCTCGATAAAGCCGAGGATTTGCCCTTCGTCGGCAAAATCCGCTTGCAGAGTAACTGCGCCTGCCGCTTTGAGTTCCTCGATAGCCGGACGCAGGGTGCGATACGTGGCGATCACCGGATGGCCATCGGCCAACAAGCGCTGCGCGCAGTGCAAGCCGATTCGCTGGCTGGCTCCGGTAATCAGGATGGGGGCGGTGCTGGCGCTCATGGTCGACTCTGCACAAGAAAAGGGGTGGGTTCAGCGATGTCGCGCCGGGATACCTGACCAGTAAGACGCGGCCTCGACTGAACCTAGAGTAAACTTATACCAGTGATTGGTTTTGTACAACCATGCGTGCTGTACGGTTACTCGTCTTTTTTGCTTGGATTGCCTATTTCATTGAGCTGTATCGATGTTTTTGTTTCGCATAGCGCCAATAAAATTGTTTTAATCGTGTACAAGTTGGTTTTTATTGTACAGGTGTGGCTATGAAGCGCTGGCAGCTGTGTGTGGCGATGGTGTGCGGTCGGGTTCACCGTGTAGAGGTATTAGCGTTGCGCTGCAGTGGCTACCACGTGCGGGCGGTGATGTGCGACGGGGCTGTAAGTACGGTGCAGTTTGCCGCTGGGCGGTCGATGTGGCCCGCCATGCCCGTTGTGAAATCACGCTTGCTGCGTTGCGGTGTGCGCAAGGTGTTATTGCTGCAGCCGGAGAGCCACGACGAAATTATCGGTCGGCCTGTTTTGCTAGCGACCGATCCGGGGTTGTGGATGCCTCTGCGCTGATTCAGTGCCAGTCGCCTAGGTTCTGTTGACGTAAGCCACCGGCTAGAATCTGGCTTTTGCCATGACCGACAGAAGCCAGTTAAGCGATACCGAGTGGGCTCATATACAAAGCCTGCTGAGTGCCACAAAGGGGATACGGCTACTGAACGCACCCAGT
>CAMCJM010000041.1 GCA_945874835.1 Pseudomonas synxantha
GGATGGCACTGCGATCGGCTAATTTGCGCGGATCAACGTGAGGTGGAATCGGGCTATTTGACATAGGCGGCGCATTCTAGGGATGCAACCCGCACCTGTCAAAGGAAATTCGGCCTGTCCAGCACCCGAGCCGACAGCTAGAATCGCCGACCACCAAAACACCCACAAGGAATTTGACCGTGCTGCCTCTGGCACTGGCTTCCAGCTCACCTTACCGACGTGAACTACTCAACCGCCTGCGCCTGCCTTTTTCATCGATCGCACCGCAAATCGACGAGTCCCGGCAGGCAGACGAGAGCGCCGAAGCACTGGTTCGCCGCCCCTCACAGGAAAAAGCACACGCACTGAGCAGTAGCCACCCGCACCACCTGATCATCGGCTCAGATCAGGTCGCGGTAATGGGCACAGACATCCTCGGCAAACCGCATACCTTCGAGCGCGCCTGCGAGCAATTGCGCGCCGCCAGCGGTAATAGCGTGACATTCATGACCGGATTGACGGTTTTAAACACAGCCACCGGCCTGCAACAAACCGACTGCGTGCCATTTATCGTGCACTTCCGCCCACTAAGCGAAGCACAAATCACACGCTACCTGGAGGCCGAGCAACCCTTTGACTGCGCCGGCAGCTTCAAGTCCGAGGGACTGGGCATTAGCCTTTTTCGCAGCACAGAGGGCAGCGACAGCAACAGCCTGATCGGCCTACCACTGATACGCCTCGTAGACATGTTACTGGCCAACGGCATCGACATCCCATAATGCAAAAGCCCGGCAACTAGCCGGGCTGCGATTACAGAGAGCCAGCACCCTAGCGCATAACAGGCCCCTGGAAACCCACCCACAACGCAATGCGCCCAACCATGCTTGCACCTAAAGTTTTGGCGAAACGGTCAAAAGGTGACTCCTTGACGGTGAAATCGACCACCTGCTTCTCACCAATGACTTCCCGCGCCACATAACTGGTATTACCCAGCGCATCAATCAGCCCCAGTTGCAGCGCTTGCTCGCCCGACCAGACCAGACCGGAGAACAACTCGGGATGCTCAGTTGCCTTTAGACGATCTCCGCGACCCTGCTTAACGCTGGCGATGAACTGGCGATGCGTGGTTTCCAGAACCCCTTGCCAGAACTTGGTTTCCTCCTCCTTTTGCGGCTGAAATGGATCGAGGAACGCCTTGTGCTCGCCGGAGGTATAAATCCGGCGATCAACGCCCAGCTTCTCCATAACACCGACAAAACCAAACGTCGCTGCCGTCACACCAATCGAGCCAACCAAACTGGCCTTATCGGCATAAATCTGATCAGCCGCACTGGCGATGTAATAGGCACCGGAAGCACCCAAGTCAGTGATCACCGCATAGAGCTTAATCGCCGGATACTCAGCACGTAGACGGAGGATCTCATCGTAGATATAACCTGACTGAACCGGACTGCCACCAGGGCTGTTGATACGCAGAATAACGCCCTTGGTCCCCGCATCCTCAAACGCCGCACGCAGGCTGCTGACGATATTATCGGCGCTGGCCATTTCCTGATCCGCAATCATCCCACGCACCTCGATCACAGCAGTGTGACTGCCCGCGGTCGCACTCTTTTTCATTGCCAGCATGGGCGAGAACAGGGCTAGCGCGCCGAAGATATAAATAAAGGTCAGCAACTTGAAGAAAATCCCCCAACGCCTTGCTCGACGCTGCTCTTGCACACCAGCCAGCAGGGTCTTCTCCAGCAGCTGCCAGCTTTTACCGTCACCATCAGCCACTGCCGACGCCTTCCATTCATCTGCCATGCAAAATCACCTCAACTGACTGATTAGACGCACGCCGACCCAGCCAGACGCGCAACTCGGTAAAACATTCTATTGCCAGCGCTGGCTGACACTCACGCAATGCTTGCAAAGGCTGCGCTCCGTAACCCACGGCAACACAATCCATGCCAGCGCGCTGCGCCATCAACAGATCGAAGGACGAGTCACCTACCATCAGCGCCTGATCAGCGGTAACACCACTTTGCGCAAGAATCTCATACAGCATCAGCGGGTCCGGCTTACTCGCCGTTTCATCGGCGCAGCGGCTGTAGTCGAAATAGTCCAGCCAACCGCGATCCGCTAAAACCCGCTGCAAGCCATGCCGCCCCTTGCCAGTCGCCACAGCCAGGCGATAGCCCTCAGCACGAAATGCCTCCAACCCCTCAGCCACACCATGGAACAGCGCTGAACGCTCGAACTCAAGAGCCAGGTAGTTTTCGCTGTAGCTTTGCCGCAAGCGCTGCGCACGAAGCGCATCATGCATATCTGGGTAAAGACAACGAATCGCCTCAGGCAACCCCAAACCGATAATGCCGCGCACTTGCTCGTCCGTGCAGCGAGGCAATTCGCATGCGTCGGCAGCGAGGTGCATGGCCGCGACAATGCGACCAATCGAATCGACCAGCGTGCCGTCCCAATCGAAGATCAGCAGCTGATAGCCACGCTCATGACAGCCACCCACCTGAGAATCAGGCACCGAGACGCACCATGGTCCGCGCCCACACCTCATCGACCGGCGCCTCAAGCTTGAGCTGGCCACCCTCAGGCAGCGGCACGACCAACTCATAGGCATGCAAAAACAGACGCTTGCCGCCTAGATCACGAATTTCCTTGGTGAAATCGTCATCACCGTACTTGCTGTCACCGGCAATGCAGTGCCCGGCATACTGTGCATGCACACGAATCTGATGGGTACGGCCGGTCACCGGCTTGGCCTCGACCAAGGTTGCGAACTCACCGAAGCGGCGCAGCACACGGAAGATGGTCAGTGCCTCCTTACCTTCAGGATTGACCTCAACCATGCGCTCACCCGAACGCAGATTGCTTTTCAGCAGCGGCGCATTAACCTGCTTCTTAGCCGTCGCCCAGTTGCCACGTACCAGCGCCATATAGCGCTTATCTACACCATCACCACGCAAGGCTTCATGCAGGTGACGCAACATGCTGCGCTTCTTGGCAATCATCAACAGGCCAGAGGTATCACGATCCAAGCGATGCACCAATTCAAGATCTTTGGCATCCGGACGCAACTGACGGAAGGCTTCAATCACGCCATAATTCAGACCGCTACCGCCATGCACGGCAATACCCGCAGGCTTGTTGAGCACGATCAGCGCCTTGTCTTCATAGACGATTGCCGCCTCGAGACGCTGCAAAAGCCCCTGCGCCAGTGGCTCGGGCTCATCGCGCTCAGCCAAACGCAGTGGCGGCACACGAATAATGTCGCCAGCCTGCAATTTATATTCGGGCTTGATCCGACCTTTATTCACGCGCACTTCGCCTTTACGCAAAATCCGGTAAATCAAAGTCTTGGGCACACCCTTGAGCTGGGTGCGCAGGAAGTTATCAATGCGTTGGCCGGCAAGTTCCGGCGCAACCTCGAGCAGCTGAACGCCGGAGGTTGGAGGGGAAGGATTTGTCATCGCGCAATCATAACAATTTTTATGGAATTGAAGCACTTAATCATTGCTGCTATAGTCGCAAAGCCGCCAAAAGTGGCCTGGTTAGCGGATGATCGCCAAAACTGCCACCCCCAACCAACGCAATCCATTCGGGACGTAAGGCCGTCCGACGGGTTATTCAACGACTGAAAGCCTGCAAGGCTAAGAATAACTCGGAAATAAAGCCTTTAAGCCATGATGCGCAGCCTGCCCCTCTGGACAGTTGCGGTAATAGTTAACCCGCTGCGGATTTTCGCGAGCGGCACACGAGTTTCAGCGATACGTGTAGGGTGGAGACGTACAACTGTTGGTCCGCGTAGCAGCTCGCTTTACCAAGACGCTTCATCTCGTCCGCTACCAACAGCTGATTCCTCCTCCTGACTTAGTGCTTTCTGTTACCACAGCGAGCAGGAGACGTCCGTCGCGGCCCAGCACAATTGGCTGATCGCCGCTAGACACTGGAACGCTTTACGACCGTTCCTGACGCACCTGACACCGACCCTGAAGTCGTGTGTGCCGAACGCCGCTTCCGCCAGCACCGGAAACCGACGGTACTACATGAAAAGAATGCTGATTAACGCAACTCAACCCGAAGAGTTGCGTGTTGCCCTGGTAGACGGGCAGAAACTCTACGACCTGGACATCGAGTCCGGCGCCCGTGAGCAGAAAAAATCCAACATCTACAAAGGGAAAATCACCCGCGTAGAGCCAAGCCTCGAAGCCGCTTTCGTTGACTTCGGCTCAGAGCGTCATGGTTTTCTCCCGCTCAAAGAAATCTCCCGCGAATACTTCAGCAAGGCCCCAGAAGGCCGCGTCAATATCAAAGACGTGCTCAGGGAAGACCAGGAAGTCATCGTTCAGGTCGAGAAAGAAGAGCGTGGCAACAAGGGCGCAGCCCTGACCACCTTTATCAGCCTCGCTGGCCGTTACTTGGTGCTGATGCCGAACAACCCGCGAGCCGGTGGCATCTCGCGTCGTATCGAAGGCGAAGAGCGCAATGAGCTGCGTGAAGCGCTGAATGGCCTGGTCGCACCAAGCGACATGGGCCTGATCGTACGCACCGCAGGCCTGGGCCGCTCCAGCGAAGAAATGCAGTGGGACTTGGATTACCTGCTGCAACTCTGGACCGCGATCAAAGAAGCCTCATTGGACCGCGCCGCACCCTTCCTGATTTATCAGGAAAGCAACGTCATCATCCGCGCTATCCGCGACTACCTGCGCCAGGACATCGGCGAAGTGCTGGTCGACAGCATCGAAGCGCAACAGGAAGCCCTGAGCTTCATCAATCAGGTGATGCCGCAGTACGCCAGCAAGATCAAGCTGTATGAAGACAGCGTGCCGCTGTTCAACCGCTTCCAGATCGAAAGCCAGATCGAAACCGCCTTCCAGCGCGAAGTGAAACTGCCGTCCGGTGGGTCCATCGTTATCGATCCGACAGAAGCCCTGGTGTCCATCGACATCAACTCGGCGCGCGCCACTAAAGGCAGCGACATCGAAGAAACCGCCCTGCAAACCAACCTGGAAGCGGCTGAAGAAATCGCCCGCCAGTTGCGCCTGCGTGATATCGGCGGCCTGATCGTCATCGATTTCATCGACATGACTCCAGCGAAGAACCAGCGCGCCGTGGAAGAAAAAGTCCGTGAAAGCCTGGAAGCCGACCGCGCACGCGTGCAAGTCGGGCGTATCTCGCGCTTTGGCCTGCTGGAAATGTCGCGTCAGCGTCTGCGTCCGTCCCTGGGCGAAAGCAGCGGCATCGTTTGCCCACGCTGCAATGGTCAAGGCATCATCCGCGACGTTGAATCGCTGTCGCTGGCCATTCTGCGCCTGATTGAAGAAGAAGCCCTGAAAGACCGCACCGCCGAAGTGCGCGCGCAAGTGCCTATTCCAGTTGCCGCCTTCCTGCTCAACGAAAAACGCAACTCGATCACCAAAACCGAACTGCGTACGCGTGCACGCATCGTGATCATTCCGAACGACCACCTGGAAACACCGCACTTCGAAGTCACGCGCATCCGTGACGACAGCCCGGAAGCCCAATCCATTCAATCCAGCTATGAAATGGCGACCATTGAAGTGGAAGAAGAAAAACAGGCCGCCGCCACGCGCACCCTGGTTCGCCAGGAAGCCGCGATCAAGACCGCGCCACAGCGCACCGCGCCAACACCGGTTGAAACTGTTGCTGCGCAGCCAGTAGCTGCTGCCGAACCCAGCCTGTTCAAAGGCTTGGTGAAATCACTGGTCAGCCTGTTCGCCAGCAAGGAAGAAGAAAAGCCTGCCGTGGTCGAGCAGAAAACCAGTGAGCGCCCGCAACGTAGCGATGAGCGTCGCAATGGTCGCCAGCAAAATCGCAGCCGCGGTGGACGCAATGAAGAGCGCAAGCCGCGCGAGGACCGCGCGCCACGTGAAGAGCGTGCACCACGCGAGGAGCGCGCGCCACGTGAAGAACGCAGCCCGCGTGACGTCGTAGAAGTTCGTGAACCACAGGAAGTGCGCCAGTCGCGTCCACCGCGCGAAGAGCGCCAGCCGCGTGATCGCAAGCCACGCGAAGAGCGCCAGCCGCGCGAACTGCGCGAACCACTGGATGCCGCACCTGGTGATAGCGCAACGGCCAGCGAAGAAGTCCGTGCCGAACGTCCACAACGCGAACCGCGCCAGCCTCGCACACCGCGTGAAGAACGCCAACCACGCGCCGAACAGGCCGCAGTGGCCAGCGATGAAGAGGCGCTGAACACTGAAGACACTCTGCAGGACGATGAACAGGAAGGCAGCGAAGGTGGTGATCGTCCACGTCGCCGCTCGCGTGGCCAGCGTCGCCGCAGCAATCGCCGTGAACGTCAGAGCGATGCCAACGGCAACCCGATTGAAGGCAGCGAAGAAACCGCAGAAGCCCCAGTCGATGCCAACAACGCTGTTGTTGCAGCAGCAGTGACCGCCGCCGTTATCACTGGCGCAGATGAAGCCGTGCAAACGACCGCTGAAGTAGCAGCGGCAGTTGTCGAGCAAGAGCAACCACGTGAAGTCGCGGCCACTCAAGCGCCACCAGCAGTTGTTGAAACCGCCACTGAAGCTGTTGCTGTAGAAGCGCTAAGCAGCCCAGTTGTCGAAGTAAACGACGCACCTGTATTTGCCGCCGAAGCCAGCGAAGCTGCACCAGCACCTGCTGTTGTAGAGGCGCCAGCCCCGGGCGCAGAGGTTGCTGAAGAACCCGCTATGGTCGCCGCTGCCGAGCCGGTTGCCGAAGCCTTAGTGGCTGAAGTTACAGCCACCGACGCTGCACCAGCAGTCGCCGTCAGCAGCAACGGTCGCGCGCCCAACGATCCGCGCGAAGTGCGTCGTCGTCAGCGTGAAGCCGAACGCTCGGCCCGCGAAGCTGCTGAAGCCCCAGCGGCCTCCGTCCAGGTTGAAGCTGCTGCACCGGTAGCTGAAGAGCCGGTTGCCGAAGTGGTTGCCGAAGCCGCAGTTGAAACTGCAGCCGAAGCACCTGCGAGCATCGAAACCGTCGAGCCCAAGGCCGAAGCCGTCGCGCCAGTAGAAGCTGAAGTAAGCCAGGAGCCACAAAGCTCAATGTTTACTGAAGTAGAAACTGACGAGCAGGATAAAGAAGCGGTCAAACCGCAGGTCTGACCCGCTAGGCAATAAAAAAGGGGATGCTTCGGCATCCCCTTTTGCGTTGTTGCTTTTATTACGCGCGATCAAGACGCTGCTCGCTAGCTTCCGCCAAAACGCCTTACAACACGTTTGGCTCGATCTCCAAATCAACCGCGAAACGCCGCTTGATATCAGCCTGGATACGTTGCGCCAGCGCCAATAACTGGCTCCCCGTAGCAGACCCGTAATTAACCAGCACCAGCGCCTGTAAACGATGCACACCTGCATCGCCCTCACGAAAGCCCTTCCAGCCCGCCCGTTCAATCAGCCAACCTGCCGCCAGCTTGACCTCACCATTGGCCTGCGGATAAGCCACCAAGTCAGCATGCTCAATGCGCAAGCGTTGCGCCTGCTCAGCCGACACCAACGGATTTTTGAAGAAACTCCCCGCATTCCCCAACACAGCAGGATCGGGCAGCTTTTCGCTACGAATGGCGCAGATGGCCTGACTGACGTTCAGCGCCGAGGGAGCTGCAATGCCTTGCTCCACCAGCCATTGGCGCACCGGGCCGTAATCCAGGTGCAGCGCGACCTTGCGGCTAAGCGCAAAGCGCACCCGAAAAATCAGCCAATGGCCACTCTCATGCTTGAACAGGCTATCGCGGTAAGCGAAAGCGCAATCATGCAGCGTAAGTTCGCGCAGTTCTCCATTGCGGCGGTCCAAAGCGGTCAGGCCGATAAACACATCCTTCAACTCAACACCGTAGGCACCGATGTTCTGCACCGGTGCAGCGCCCACGGTGCCAGGGATCAGGCTGAGATTCTCCAGACCGGCAAACCCTTGCGCCAACGTCCACTGCACGAAGGGGTGCCAGGGCTCGCCCGCTTCCGCCTCGATCACCACATGCTCGCCGTCATCGCTGAGCAGGCGGATACCGCGACTGCCCATACGCAATACCAACGCCTGTACATCAGCCGTGAGCAGCAGGTTGCTGCCGCCACCCAGCACCAGCACAGGCAGTTGTTGCGCCTGGGCATAGGCCAGCGCTTCACGCACCTGCTGGTCGTTTTGCGCCTCGGCAAAATGACTGGCCTGCGCCTCAACGGCAAAACTGTTGTAGGGCTTTAGCGATACCTGAGTACGCACCTGAAGGCTCATAGCTGCCCCTTGATTTCACGCAGCAAGCCTTCGCAAGCCTGCTCGATCAGGTCTAGCACCTGCTCAAAGCCGTCTGCGCCGCCGTAATAAGGGTCAGGCACCTCATCGAGTTGCAACTGATAACGCCGCAAAAACAGATCCAACTCAGCCGTGGCATTGCCCGGGCGCAGTTGCTGCAAATCACGCAGGTTACTGTTGTCCATGGCCAGAATCAGGTCAAAGGCATTGAAATCTGCCGCCTGAACCTGCCGACCGCGCAATGCCGAGAGGTCATAACCACGCTGCTGCGCGGCCTGACGCGTGCGCAAATCCGCCGCCTTGCCTACATGCCAGTCGCCGGTGCCAGCCGAGTCGACCTCGACGCGCGCTTGCAGTCCGGCTTCACGCAGCTTGTGGCGTAAAACACCCTCGGCTGTTGGCGAACGGCAGATATTGCCCAGGCAGACAAACAAAACGCGCATCAGGCCCCCAGCAGGCGACGAACCCGCGCCAGGTCTTGCGGTGTATCAACGCCAGCAGGCGGTGCCTCCAATGCATCGGCAACATGGATACGCACGCCATGCCAGAGCGCGCGCAGCTGCTCCAGGCATTCGGTATCTTCCAGCCAGCAAGGGCCCCAGCTAACGAAGTCATGCAGAAACTGCGCACGGTAGGCGTAGATACCGATGTGCCGGCGGTACGGCACGCCCGCTGGCAGCTCGTCACGACTGTTGGCGAAAGCATCCCGCGCCCAAGCCAGCGGCGCACGGCTGAAAGTCAGGGCCAGGCCGGTTTTGTCACTGACCACCTTGACCACATTAGGATTGAACAGCGCCTGCACATCCTCAATCGGCTCAGCCAGGGTGGCAATTGCCGCCTGCGGATTGGCAGCCAGATTGGCCGCGACCTGATCAATGATCGCGGGCGGAATCAGCGGCTCGTCGCCCTGCACATTGACCACGATGGCATCAGGTGCCAAACCCAGCGCCGTGGCCACTTCAGCCAAACGATCAGTGCCGGAGTTATGGTCGACGCGGGTTAGCAGCACCTGCGCGCCAAAGCCCTGACAGGCCTCTACGATGCGCGCATCGTCGGTGGCGACCACAACCTGTTGAGCGCTGCTTTTGCATGCTTGCTCCCAGACATGCTGAATCATCGGTTTGCCGGCTATGTCCTGCAGCGGCTTGCCCGGCAGGCGGCTGGACGCGAATCGCGCTGGAATCACAACGGTAAAAGCAGTGCTCATTTACTTGTCCAGGCGTTCGTCGACGTTGAGGGTGCGTGCTTCGCTCTCCAGCATCACCGGGATGCCATCGCGCACCGGAAAGGCCAATGCATCGGCTTTGCAGATCAGCTCGCTTTTGTCGGCGCCGAGCTTGAGCGGCCCCTTGCACAATGGGCAAGCGAGAATATCGAGTAGTTTCGGGTCCATGGGAGGTCCTTGGTTGAAAGCAACTGCAATGGCGAGCGGGGCTGGCCGAGTGATCAGAACAATCAGGTGCGCGGCACAAGACGCTGCAATTGCTGATCAAACCAGGCGACAAACGCAGCCGAAGGCGCAGCGTCTACCGCTAGGTACCACCAATCGTCAGCCGCAAAGGCTCGGCACTTGACCGCATCCTTTTCCGTCATCAGCACCGGCAGTGCCGGGCTGAAATTCAGCAACTCGGCGCTGTACGGCGCGTGATCAGCAAAGGCATGCGCAACAGGCCGCCAGTGTAGCCCTTCGAGGGTATTGAAGAAACGCTGTGGGTTGCCAATACCCGCCACGGCGTGCAGCGCCTGACCTGGAGGAAAATGTGTCAGCGCGCACGCCTCGCCACTGCGCAAATTGACCAAGGCTTGCGGCTGCAGGGTAAAGCCGTAGCCACCCTGCGGATCAGCGGCGGCGCCGTTGTAAAGCAGCGCATCGACACTTTGCAGACGTTCGACAGGCTCACGCAGCGGGCCAGCTGGCAGGCAATGGCGATTACCCAAACCGCGCGCGGCATCAATCAGCACCAGCTCCAGGTCACGAGCCAAACGGTAGTGCTGCAGGCCGTCGTCACTGAGGATCAGGTCCAGCGGTTGCTCTGCGAGCAACGCGGCCACGGCGCGGCTGCGATCAGGGTCAATCATCAGCGGCACGCCGCTGCGCTGCACGATCAGTAAGGGCTCGTCGCCAGCCACATCGGCGCGCTGATCCGCCTGTACGCGCCAAGGCAGGTGCGGAGGCTGCGCGCCATACCCACGGCTAACCACGCCAACGCGCAGACCCTGGCGGCGACAATGCTCGATCATCCAGAGAATCATGGGAGTCTTGCCGGTGCCGCCGACGGTGATGTTACCGACCACCACCACCGGCACAGGGGCACGGTAGATACAGCCCTCCCCCGCCAGAAAGCGCGCGCGCTTGCGCTGCACCACCGCGCGGTACAGCCACTCAAGTGGCCGCAGTAAACCGAGCGCTGGGTGATCGGCGTACCAGGCTGCCGTGATGCGTTCGGCCAGGCTCATCGGCAAACACACCTCAAGGCGCGGCCTGCGCCTCGACGGTGGTCATGCGCAAGTGCGCAAAACCCAACTTACCGGCCGCATCCATGGCCGTAATCACCGCTTGATGTTGCGCCTTGGCGTCGGCACTGATGATCAGCGGCAGGCTGCTATCGCCGTCCGACTCTTTCTGCAGTGCAGCCATCAAACCGTCCAGATCACTTTTCAGCAGCTGCTTGGCGTTCAGCGAGTAGGTGCCATCAGCCGCAATGAGGATCTCCAGTTGCTTCAGTTCGGTCTGCTCGGGCGGCGTGCCAGTGGCAGCCTCCGGCAGATCAACCTTAAGCTGGGTCTCACGGGTAAAGGTGGTGGTGACCACAAAAAACAGCAGCAGGATAAACACCACGTCGATCAACGAGGCCAGGTTGATCTCGACGTTTTCCCGCGGTTTACGCCGGAATTTCACGCCTTGTCCTCGCCCATGTCGACGTCACGATCACCCTGCACCACTTCCACCAGGCGAATCGCTTCCTGCTCCATGCCGATCACCAACTCATCAACACGGCGCTGCAAGTAGCGGTGGAAGAACAACGCCGGGATGGCCACCATCAGACCTGCGGCCGTGGTGATCAGTGCCTTGGAAATACCACTGGCGAGCAAGGCCGCGTTGGCCATGCCTGAGCCCATAAACGAACTGAAAATCTCGATCATACCCAGTACGGTGCCGAGCAAACCAAGCAGCGGCGCGATACCGGCAATAGTGCCGAGGGCATTCAGGTAGCGTTCCAGATCGTGAATAACGCGTCCGGCCGCCTCTTGAATGCACTCCTTCATAATCTCGCGACCATGCTTGGAGTTGGCCAGGCCGGCGGCAAGTACTTGCCCCAACGGTGAGCTGGCACGAAGCTCCTTAAGCTTCTGGTTATTGAGCTTTTTGTCCTTGATCCACTTCCACACCTGCCCGAGCAGATTCGGCGGTGTTACGCGGCTTGGCCGCAGGGTCCACAAGCGCTCAGCAATAATGCCGGCAGCAGCGATAGAACACAGAATGATCGGCAGCATAATCCAGCCGCCAGCTTTGACCAGTTCCCACACGGTGGCAGATCCCCCTCACAAAAGTGGCGTCACTCTAGCATAGGGTGACGGTGTCGCCGACCGCTGCGGTTCTCATTTTTCCTGCCAAAAGCGCGCCTGATCACGCAAACGCTGTGCAGGCTCAAATGCGCCCAGATGGATACGCACCGCACCATGCTGGGCGGTATCCAACACTTGTACTTCAAGCGCCTGATAACGTGCAAGCACCTCGGGATGCGGGTGACCAAAGGCATTGTGCGCACCACGGGAGATTAACGCCGCACGGGGCCTGACCTGCGCCAACAACCCAGCCGTGGATGAACTGCGGCTGCCATGATGAGGCGCGAACAACCACTGTGCAGGCATCGGCAAACCACTGCCCAGCAACGCGCGCTCGGCATAATTGTCGATATCACCGGTCAACCACAGACGCTCACCGTTGGCTTCGATCAACAGCACGCAGGAGGCCTGATTACCATCGCGCGCCTGCGCCCAATGCCAGGTTTGAAAGCTCACGCCATCCCACTGCCAATGCTGACCACTGACGCACGCCTCGGCCCGCAGACTGGCCGCTAACTGGTCCGGCTCACCGCTGCGCACACTGCTGACCGGCAAGCCACGCACAATTGCCTCAGCCCCTCCGGCGTGATCGTTGTCCGCATGGCTGAGCAACAATAGATCCAGGCCTCGAATATCCAACGCCCGCAGTGAAGGCAGCACCACCCGCTCCCCCGTATCGAACTCGCCAAACCGTGGACCGGCGTCATACAAGAGGTTGTGTTGATGAGTGCGAACCAGCACCGACAGCCCCTGCCCTACATCCAGCATCCAAACCTCGGCCTGGCCCGGTGCTGGACGCTGCTGCGGGCTGAACACCAAGGGCAACAGCAACAAAACACCCAGACTGCGCATAGGCAACGCCGCTGGCAGCAATAAGATCAGCGCCCCCAGCGCAATCAGCAACCACACCCCAACAGACAGATCGCTGGGCAACCAGGCCGGCAGCCACTGCGCAACACGTACAAGCAGTAAAAACAGCAGATCAAGCACCCAGCCGGCGATGCCCCACAGCGCCGCCCCGAGCCAGGGCACAGGCAACAGCAGCGTGCCCAGCAGCGCTAGCGGCACCACCACTAAACCGACAACGGGCACTGCCACGAGATTGGCCAGCGGCCCGCTGCTGCTGACCGGCAAACCAAGCGCCAAAAGCAAGGGCAGCAGACCAACCGCCATCGCCCATTGCGCGCGCAACAATGAACGCCACCAGGACCAGGAACCCAGACGGCCGCTGAGAATCAGGATCAGCAACATCACCGCAGCAAACGACAGCCAAAACCCAGGCTGCAAACTGGCCAATGGCTCGGCCAACAGCACAACCACAAGGGCGACCAGCACAGGCAACCACAGACCAAGCTGACGAAAACGCCAGCGCCATAACAGCACCAGGCCGACCATCACACAGGCGCGTTGCACTGGCACATCCATACCAGCCAACCCGCCGTAGGCAAGTGCCCCACTGAATGCCAACAAACAGGCGCAGGGCAGCCACGGCAATGCGCGAGGCCACCAGCCCAAGCGCGCCAGCCCCGCAATCAAACCATACAAAATTGTCGCCAACAGGCCGATGTGCTGACCCGAGATCACCATCAGGTGCACCGTGCCGGTATTTTGCAGCACCTGCCAGTCGGCGCTAGACAACCCCGAATCATCGCCCAACACCAGAGCCGTCAAACCACCTTCGCGACCATGCGCAGGCGTAGCGAGCAACTGCTGCCTTAACCGATCACGCCAAGCCCCCACACCACTGGCAGACGACAGCAACTGCCCGCTTTTCACCGAACCGGTGGCACCGATACGCTGCGCCAGCAACCAAGCCTCGTAATCAAACGCCTGTGGGTTGACCAAACCATGCGCACGCTTGAGCTTGACCGCCAAACGCCAGTGTTCTCCGGCGTGAATGGCAGGGCCGCCATGCCATGCCAGACGTAGCCGCTGCGGTAACTCGGTACGGCGCGAAATCGCCTGCTCAAGCTCAAAACGCACCACGCCCTGGCTGACTTGCGGCAACCCCACCACCCGCCCCTGCAACCAAAGCGTGCGGCCATTCAGCTCAGGGGCGAGTCGATCATCCAGCGCTGTTTGAGCGGAAAAACAGGCCCAAATGAAACCAAACAGAAACAAGGCAATGGGATAACTGCGCCAGGGCAATAAGAGAATGCCGCCGAGCAGCATAAGCAGCAAAGCCCAAGGCGGCGGCAAGCCAGGGAGAAACCGTAGCAGCAACATCCCAGCCACCAACGCCAACAGTGCAACTCGCATGGACTCGCTCCTTGAGTTAGATAGCTTTTTGCCAACACAGTGATCTGTGCTTATTTGCTGTCACAAAGTGTGGAAGCAGTGGGCCTGCAAAGGGTGCATAATATTGGCGCTTTTACCTGCCCGAGAGCCTTCATGCCGCGTCGTTTATTCAAGCGCTACATGCCTCACCCAGACCGTATTAGGGACAACAAGTCCCTGCGTTTTCTGGGCAGTCTTATTCATGACCCCAACCTCTTGCACCTGAACCGTCACTCGGTATCGCGCGCCATGGCCGTCGGCCTATTTTGGGCGATGATTCCAATGCCCATGCAAATGTTAGCTGCTGCCGCCACTGCCGTTCCGGCCCGCGCCAACTTACCCATTTCGGTTGGGCTCGTCTGGCTGACCAATCCCATCACCATGCCGGCGGTGTTTTACTGCAACTACAAGGCTGGCGCCTGGCTGATGGGCACGCCCGCCATGCATATGCCACACAACATCAGCCTGGCTTGGGTCGGTGAAATGCTGCAAACCCATTGGCAACCGCTCTTTCTAGGCTCTCTGGTACTCGGCGTTATCCTTTCCATCATTGGCTACTTTGGGGTTAACGCCTACTGGCGTTGGTGGGTGCGGCATAACTGGCTCAAGCGCCAAGAAAAGCGCCGACAGCAAAATGCGCAGCCTTAATGCAAAAAGCCGTTACTGAGTAACGGCTTTTTTCGTTGCGTATCGCATCGCACTTATTCGTAGCGCAGGGCATCCGCTGGCTGAATGCGCGCCGCACGCCAGGACGGGTAAACGGTTGCTAGAAAGCTCAGGGTAAAAGCCGCAGCGCAGATCAGCACAACATCAGAGAGCAACAACTCTGAAGGCAGATTGCTGATGAAATACACATCCGAGCTCATCACCTGCTGACCACTCAAGCGCTCGATCCAGCCCACCAGCTGACTGACATTCAGCGCAGCAAAAATGCCAAGCACCGCGCCAACCAGCGTACCTATCACACCGATCACAGTCCCCTGCACCATGAAGATGCCCATGATTTGACCCGGCGTCGCCCCTAGGGTGCGTAGAATTGCAATGTCCGCACCCTTGTCGGCCACCACCATAATCAGTGTGGCGATGATGTTAAACGCGGCTACCGCGACGATCAGCAACAGCAGCAGACCGATCATGGTCTTTTCCATTTTCATCGCGCTGAACAGGCTGCCCTGGGTCAATGTCCAGTCACTGCTGACATAGCCCTGGCCCAGTTCGTTGACCACCTGTGCTGCCACCTGCGGTGCTTGATACAAATCCTTTAGCTTTAACCGCACGCTTTGCACTTGGCCAGGTTGCATGCGCTGGATATAAGCGGCATCAGCCACGTGAATCAAGGCCAGCGGACTGTCCAGCTCTGCACCGACCTTGAAGATGCCGACCACATTGAGCCGCTGCATGCGCGGGCTAATACCACCCGGCACGCTGCTCAACTCAGGCACGATCAACGCCAATTTGTCGCCGACACCCAGCTGAAAACGGCGTGCGGTGATTTCACCAATCACCACACCAAAATCACCTTCGCGCAGGTCACTCAAACGCCCTTGCTGCATATGCTGGTCGATGATTGACACCTGTGGCTCCAGCGCAGGATCGACACCGTGCAATTGCACAGGCTGCATCGCCCCACGCACAGACAACATGCCTTCGAGCTCGGCAAACGGCACCGCCGCCAGCACTTGAGGATTACGCTTGGCGGCAGTGGCCACCTGCTGCCAGTCATCCAGCGGCTGGCTGGCCGCAATACTGGCGTGCGGCACCATACCGAGAATGCGCGTGCTCATTTCCTTTTGAAAACCATTCATCACCGACAGCACCACAATCATCGCCAGCACACCGAGGGCCAGGCCGATCATCGAAGTCATCGAGATAAAGGAAATAAAGTGGTTGCGCCGTTTGGCCCCGGTATAGCGAATACCGATAAAAATACTCAGCGGACGAAACATCAGGCTGCCACCAACTTACCGCCTTCCAGGCGCAGAATGCGATCCATTTGCTGCGCCAGATCCATGTCGTGGGTCACCACTAGAAAGGCCGTTTGCGAGGAACTGCTGAGTTCCTTCATCAGATCTTGAATACCTTGTGCAGTGTGCTGATCAAGGTTACCCGTAGGCTCATCGAGCAGCACCAGGCCTGGCTGATTGACCAACGCGCGGGCAATCGCCACACGCTGGCGTTCCCCCCCCGACAGTTCGGACGGTTTGTGCGCCAAACGATGCCCAAGCCCCACGCGCTCGAGCAGCGACGTCGCGCGCTGACGTGCCTCTTTGATGGCCGTTCGACCAATCAACAAAGGCATGCAGACGTTTTCCAGCGCGGTAAATTCCGGCAGCAAGTGGTGGAACTGATAAACGAACCCCAGTGCGCGATTACGCAGCAGGCCACGCTGTTTTTCATTCAGCGCCGACAACTCCTCACCCGCCAGCCAGACGCTGCCAGTGCTGGGCGTATCCAAACCACCGAGCATATTGAGCAAGGTGCTCTTGCCCGATCCGGAACTGCCAACAATGGCCACGCGCTCGCCGGGATGCAACTCAAGCTGCAAATCCTGCAAGACGACCACCGACTGCGGGCCCTCGTCGTAACTTTTACCCAGGTTGCGGCAACTCAACACGGCACGATCTTGCATAGCCTGATTACTCAACTTACTCATAACGAAGCGCCTCAGCAGGCTGGGTTCGCGCAGCGCGCCAAGCGGGATAGAGGGTGGCAAAGAAACTCAGTATCAGCGCCGCTGCGCACACCATAAGTACATCAGTGAGCATGAGCTGCGACGGCAGATAATCAATGAAGTACACATCGGCGTTAAGAAACTGAATACCCAACAAACGCTCAAGACCGGCAATCGCGCTGCTGATGTTCAGCGCCGCAAGGCAACCTAATACCGCACCAATGGCGGTGCCCAGCACCCCGATCACCGTGCCCTGCACCATAAAGATCGCCATGATTTGCCCCGGCGTTGCACCCAACGTACGCAGAATGGCGATATCACCTTTCTTGTCAGTCACCACCATCACCAGGGTGGAGATGATATTGAACGCAGCGACGGCGACGATCAGCAACAGCAACAGACCAATCATGGCTTTTTCCATGCGGATAGCCTGGTACAGGTTGCCGTGGGTACGGGTCCAGTCGCGGGCATAGTAATCGCCCTCACCCAATGTTTGCGCCAGCGCCCAAGCGGTGCGCGGCGCTTCGAACAGATCAGCGAATTTCAGACGGATGCCCTGCACCTGATCCACGTTCCAACGCTGCAGACGAGCCAGATCCTGCACATGGGTCATCACCAGATGCCCATCAATCTCACCCGCGCCAACATGGAAAATACCCACCACGGTAAACCGCTTGATGCGCGGAAACATGCCCGCCGGGGTGACGGTGACTTCCGGGGCCACAAAGGTCACTTTATCGCCCATGCCGACACCCAGCTTGGCGGCGGCCTTGTCGCCCAGCACCATGCCAAACTCGCCGGGCTGCAACGCCTGGAGGCGGCCTTGCTGGAAGAAATTATCAATGATCGACACCTTGGCTTCTTCAAGCGGATCGACCGCATTGATCAGCACTTTTTGCACCTTGCCATCATTGGTCAGCAAGCCTTGCATTTGACTGAACGGTGCCACCGCCAGCACCTGCGGATTGCTTTGCGCGTGATTTGCCAGGCTGCGCCAATCTTTAATCGGCGTGGCACTTTCAACCGTGGCGTGCGGCACCATACCAAGCACACGCGTGCGCATCTCATGGTCGAAACCATTCATCACCGACAACACCAGAATCATCACGAGCACGCCAAGTGCCAGCCCGATCATGGAGGTCAGGGATATAAAGGAAACGAAGTGGTTACGGCGTTTGGCCCGCGTGTAACGCGTGCCGATAAAAACGAACAGAGGTCTGAACATGTCGGGGGCTGATTCGAGGGAAAAGGAAACGTCCTTGTGGCGGGGCTTGGCCTGCAGCCTTACACTCTGACCACTACTACTGCCATGGGTTCGCCATGCCGACTCAAGATGAAGATGATCGCCGCGAATACTATCGTATAGACGATACGATCGCACTGGAATTCACCCTGCTTTCAGGCGCTGAAGCCCTGGCCAGTGACGAGCTTCACGACGGCTCGCCGTTGTTTAACTTGCTCAGTGAGCTGCATCTGATGGACTTTGAGTCGCAGCATCTGCTGCGCCAAATTACCGAACGTGACCGCACGCTGGCCAATTACCTCAAGGTCATTAACAAGCGCATTGACTTGCTGGGCCAAGCGGTTGCGCAAAGCCTGCTGCGTGACATCGGTGCGCCACGCAGGGTCAGCTTGTCTGAAGGCGGTCTTAGTTTCAACAATGCCCAGCCAATTGCCGTGGGTGCTCACATCGCTCTTAAAATGGTACTTATGCCGCAAGCACTGGGCCTGCTCTTGAGAGCCCAGGTGGTGCATTGCCAGCCATTGCCCTCGCAGCAATTCGAGATTGGCGCAGAATTTGAAGCCCTCACCGACACCCAGCGCCAACTGCTTGCGCGGCATATTCTGCAACGCCAGGCCATGGAACGACGCATAGCCCGCGAGCAACCTTTACAACCCTGACCACGAGCCTGCATGCCACGCCTATTACTGCTTTTCGCCCTGCTGCTGCCAGCGGCTTGCATTGCCGAAACCTTGCTCATTCCCATTGGCCAGCAAGGCGCAGGCAGTTTAAGCCTGCCGCAATTCGGCCAATCACAACGCGTTGTGCTGGAGCGCTTTGGCCTGGCTGACGAAGAACACCCCAGCATCGGCAATCCGCCGATCACGCGCTGGGATTACCGTGAGTTCACGGTCTATTTTGAGCACAAACATGTGATTAACAGCGTGCGCCATCATCAGCCCGGCACAGTCAACATCGACCAGGAGTAACCGTGACAGTTATCTACGGACACCGAGGGGCCAAAGGCGAAGCACCCGAGAACACCTTGGCCAGCTTCCAACAATGCCTTGCACACGGCGTCAGTCGTTGTGAGCTGGATTTACACCTGTCTCGCGATGGCGAGCTGATGGTGATTCACGACCCGACCCTCAAGCGCACCACAGGACGGCGCAGTAAAGTTGTCGAGCACGACGCTGCTGAACTGGTGACCTACGACGCACGCAAAGGCGGCCCTGGTGCCGTCTCACCCTGCCCGATTCCGCGGTTGGAAGAACTGTTTGCGCAATGCGATTTTGAGCACTGGCAGCTTGAAGTGAAAAGCGCCTCCAAGGTGCGCTCGGCGCGCATGGTCAAGGCAATCGCCGAATTGGCTGAGCGCTACAACCTGACAGATAAAGTCACCGTCACCGTCACCTCCAGCTCTCGCGAAGTGCTCAGCGCCCTGCAAAAACATGCCCCGCACCTGCAGCGTGGCCTGGTGGCTGAATACGCCTGGCTGGACCCGCTGAAAGTAGCTCAGCATTATGGCTGCCACCTGTTGGCGCTGAATTGGACACTGTGTACCCCGGAGCGTTTACTCAAAGCGCAGAAAGCCGGCCTGCATGTATCCGTCTGGACCGTCAATGAACCTGCTTTGATGCGCCGCCTGGCGGATTTTGGCGTGGACAGCATCATTACCGACTTCCCTGGCCTGGCGGTCAATACGTTACTGAAAACCGCCTGAAGCAAAACCCAGAAACGAGAAAACCGGCCACCTGTGCCGGTTTTCTCATTAAGCCTGGTCAGAAACTTTCGCGATTAGGCCAGAGCCAGTCGCAAGAGTCGCTGAGCGGGTTCTCCCCGGCCGGCTCAGGCCACCGGCCGGAGCCCCTCAAAAAAGCCGGTTTAAGCCATCGAACGCCGCCACACGATAGGCTTCCGCCATGGTCGGATAGTTGAAGGTAGTGTTGACGAAGTACTTGATGCTGTTGGCTTCGCCCTTCTGGTTCATGATTGCCTGGCCGATGTGCACAATCTCTGAGGCCTGATAACCAAAACAGTGAACACCCAACACTTCCAGCGTTTCGCGGTGGAACAACAATTTCAGCATACCCACCGGCTCATGAGAAATCTGCGCGCGCGCCATACCCTTGAAGAAGGCCTTGCCCACTTCGTAGGGGATCTTGGCTTGAGTTAACTCGCGCTCAGTTTTGCCGATCGAGCTGATCTCGGGAATGGTGTAAATGCCGGTAGGCACGTCATCGACAAAGCGCCAACTGCCGTTATCAACAATGCTGCCAGCGGCTGAGCGACCTTGGTCAGAAGCAGCGCTGGCCAGGCTCGGCCAGCCGATTACATCACCCGCTGCATAGACATTCGCGACCTGTGTGCGGTAGTTCTGATCAACCTCA